>CAZLIE010000025.1:21545-35268 GCA_964559345.1 uncultured Terriglobales bacterium | reverse complement strand
GAAATGAACCGGCAACTGGATGAAGCCATCCTCCGGGCGCGCATGGATAACGACGCTTACGTGATCATGCTTACCGGAGCGGGGGACAAGTTTTTCTCGGCCGGCGCGAACATCAAGATGCTGTCGAGCGTCGATCCTACGTTCAAGTACTACTTCTGTCTGCACGCCAACGAGATGCTGCTCCGGCTGGAACACACGCCCAAGCTGGTAATCGCGGCAATCAATGGTCACTGCGTCGGCGGCGGACTCGAAATCGCCATGGCCGCCGATATCCGTATCGCGCGCAAGGATGCCGGCAAAATCGGATTGCCTGAAGTGAACTTAGGCGTGCTGCCGGGTACGGGCGGCACACAGCGATTGTCGCGCCTGGTGGGTAAGTCGAGAGCGATTGAATTGATGGTCACCGGCAACACTTTCACCTTCGAAGAAGCAAAAGAGTTCGGAATCGTGAATGACATCTTCGAACGGGAAGGCTTTATGGAGAACGTGCTCGAATACGCGCGTCAGTTCTGTCCGCCCAACAAAGCCGCGAAGGCCGTGGGGAGAATCAAGCGCGCAGTGCAAACCGGCTGGGAGATCCCGCTCGAAGCCGCGCTCGCCGTCGAACGCGAAAACCAGCAACTGCTCTTCCAGAGCGAAGACGCAAAAGAAGGCCTGAACGCCTACGTCGAAAAACGTCCAGCAACGTTCACGGCGAAATAAAAAACGAGGGTCACAACACGAAGGACCCGAAGGTTTAAAGAGAGGGCACGGGAAAAGCAGCTAACAACTAAAACTAAAAAGCGGATTTTGCTTTTGCTTTCCCACGTTTTTTGGTGACCTCAGCTTTTGTCCCTCTGTGACCTTCGTGTTAACTCGAGTTTTAAAGGAGTTGTATGCCAGGCAAAGTAGCGAAGATCGGAACATTCAGCGATTGGGTTGGTCTCTTCAACGACTGGCGCAAAGAGATCGGTGTCGATCACGATGACATCAAGGCCTTCAACTTCGAGACGCTATTCGGCGCTATTGACACCGACGAGATCCAATTTGGTCACTACAAGGGCCGCCCGAAGTGGGAGAACCTGCGCCAGATGCCGACGCAAAACATGCGCGACGCCCTGCTGAACATGATCGTTTACCAGGGCGACACGGAATTTGCCAGCTGCGAGCAGCAGCGCCATCTATTCGAATCATCGCCGAGCGATTATGACCGCCAGGCGCTGACCCGGGTGATGATCGAAGAAATGCGTCATGGATGGCAGATGTGCGCGCTGCTGATCGAGCATTTCGGCCAGACCGGACGCGTGGAAGCACAAAAAATGCTCGAGCGCCGGGCATTCGAGAACAAACGCCTGCTCGGATCGTTCAATGAAGAGGTCGATAATTGGCTCGACTTCTTCGCTTACACCGACTTCGTGGACCGCGACGGAAAGTTCCAGCTGCAGATGTTGAAGTATTCCGCCTTCGCGCCGCTCGGGCGATCTATGTCATACATGCTGCGCGAAGAGGCCTTCCACATGGGCACCGGCAACACCGGACTGCAACGCATCGCCGAAGCCGGCATCATTCCCGGCTGGCTCATGCAGAAGTACCTCAACAAATGGATATCGAGTGCCTACGATCTGTTCGGCACCGACCACTCGTCATCCGCACACTGGGCCTACGTTTGGGGCATCAAGGGCCGCTACGACGAGCCCAAAAATCCCACCGAGGCTGACCTCGACGACCTCAATGACTACAACCGTCATCTCTATCGCGAAGAATGCGTGCAACTGGTGAACCGGATCAGCAAGAGCCAGAAGCCGGGGAACACCGAACTGTACACACCGCACATCAAGTTCAACCGCGAAATCGGACGCTGGAAGGCACAATACTTCCATCCCCAGACCGGCGAGCAGCTCGAAGAGAAGGAATATAAGCAGCAACTCGACACCTGGCTGCCCACTCCAGCAGACAAAAAGCTGCTACTAGACATCATCGATGCCGAAAAAACCAAGTGGATCGCCCCGCGGACGGGCGCGAGAAGTCCGCTGGAGACGATTGGCGAGACGAGAAAGAGCGCTATTTAGGATTTTGTAATTTGGTAATTTCGAAATCGGGTAATTTGAAACCGCTGTTGTTAACACCAACAACGCGGGACATTTCGTAATTTTCTAATTTCTAAATCGCGTAATTTTAGGGCATTTCCTAACTTCGTAATTTCGAAATTGTGTAAGTGAACGACAAGAACTTTTAGAGTCTGACGCCTTCAAATTAGGAAATTGCGAAATTACACAATTACAAAATGACCTTCACCCTCGGTGAGCTCATGGTGGCCGCTGCCGCGCGCGAAATACGCGATGGCGAGGTGGTTTTTGTCGGCATGCGGCTGCCGTTGATCGCCTTTGTGGTCGCGAAACGAACGCACGCTCCCAACTGTGTTGGCCTGTTTGAGAATGGAGTCGTCCGCACCCGGCCCTCTGCGGAGCTCATTTACACCATGGCCGACCCGCCGAACCTGCTTCGCGCGACGCAATGCCTCGACATGATGGCCGTCATGGCGCTTCTCCAAAGTGGAAAAGTTTATCTTGGATTCCTCGGCGCAGCCGAAGTTGACCGCTTCGGCAATCTGAATTCGACCGAGGTCCAGGGCAAAAATGGCAAGATTCGTCTGCCTGGATCGGGCGGCGCATGCGATATCGCCTCACTCGCGCACCGTTTTGTCGCGATGATTGACCATGAAAAGTATCGATTGCCTGAGCGCGTCTCCTATATAACCAGCCCAGGCAATGGCGATGGAGCCGGATTCCGACGCCGCGCAGGCCTTCCCCGTGGCGGACCGGCGGCCATAATCACCACGAAAGCCGTTCTGCGGTTCGCGGAAGATGGCGAAGCGTATCTCGATTCGCATCATCCCGGCGTTTCGGTGGACGATGTTGTCGCATCCACGGGATGGAAATTGCGCAGCAGCGAATCGGTAAAAGAGACTCCAGCGCCTTCGCCAGACGAGCTGCGCGCCATCCGCGAGTACGATAAAGATGGATTTTGGACGTCGTAGGATCCGAAACGGGGCGCGCCAGAAGCAGGTCAGTACGCTCTTCGGACGCAAATGGTACGTTCCGCGACTACTAAAAGCATGAAAAACGGCACGAGTGACTCACATTTCGCCGCCGAAAAGGCCGTCGCAGGCGCCCAATTAGCCCGTCTGCGGTACTCAAAAGCCCCACCAATCGCCCGAATTTCGTTCACTCATGGCCACCAAAACATCATTGATTTCAGGATGATGGACGAATTTCGGCGGATTCTGGCCGATCTGGAATCGAGATCCGACGTCAGCGTCGTCGTTATTTCGGGCCAGGGGGCGAACTTTTCCGCTGGAGTAGACATTCCATCGCACACTCCGGACAAGGTCGAGTCCATGCTGGGCAAGTTTCACGACGCAATTAGGGCTCTTTTGACCACCAAGAACGTCACGATCGCCGCAGTGCGCGGCAATTGTCTGGGCGGCGGGGCCGAGTTGGCGATGGTCTGCGACATGGTTGTGACCGCTTCAGACGCCAATTGGGGCTTCCCGGAGATCAAATTGGCCTGCTATCCGCCGGTCGCATGCGCCGCACTGGCCGCGGTTGTAGGCCAAAAGCGCGCCGCGGAACTCATTTTGACCGGCAGAAGCTTTACCGGGGTCGAAGCGCAACAGTTTGGACTCGCGAATTATGCAGTGCCAGACGCAGATCTGGACGCGCGCGTTGCGCAAATTACCGACGAATTAGCCGCTTTGAGCCCGGTTGCGTTAGCAAAAACCAAGCAAGCACTCTACGTCTGGGACGCGGCACACGTCGAAAAAAGCCTCGCTCGCGCAGAACAAATCTACGTAAACGAGCTGATTCAGACCGCAGATGCGCGCGAAGGAGTACAGGCGTGGATCGAAAAACGTGCGCCAAAGTGGAGCAAGGCAGACGTCTAGGCGGATTTCGAAATTACCAAATTTCCCAATGCACAAACTTCGCTCGATGCATGACGCCGTAGCCGTATTCGTACCCGACGGCTCCTCCGTCGCTCTTGGATTGCAACTCGAACAGATGATTCCCTTCTCTGCCGGGCACGAAATTATCCGTCAAAAGCGCCGCGATTTGCGCCTGATCGGACCGATTTCGGACTGCCTTTTCGACCAGATTATCGGCGCGGGTTGCGTAAAAGACGTCGTCGCGGCCTGGGTTGGCAACGTGATGATGGGCCAGGCCTACAATTTCCGCCGCGCGGTTGAGACCGGCGAAATCCGCATGTTCAACATGACGAACTTCACGATCGCGCTCGGACTGCAAGCCGGCGCGATGGGCGTGCCTTTTCTGCCGACGCGCACCGCAATGGGCAGCGATATTCCCAAAGGAAATCACTTTTTTTACCAGATCATTTCTCCGTTTGAGCCCAAAGAAACGCTGCTTGCGGTACGCGCAATCGTTCCGGACGTCACGATCGTGCACGTGCAACGCGCCGATTCTGACGGCAACGCGCACTGCTGGGGGAATTTTGGCGTGACGCTCGAGGCCGTCCGCGCAGCGAAAAAGGTAATTGTTGTCGCCGAAGAAATCGTTGCTCCCGAGGTGATCGCCAGCGATCCTAACCGCACGGCAATTCCCGGATTTCTCGTTTCTGCAGTCGTTCACGAACCTTTTGGAGGGCACCCGTCGCCGGTGCAGGGCTACTACAGCCGCGATAATGAGTTCTTTCGGCAATATCATTCGGAGACGAAAACACCGTCGGATTACGCGCACTGGCGAGCAAAATGGATCGACGGCGTTTCGGGACGAGAGGAATATTTAAATCTCTTAGATAGGGATCGCGCCGACGGTTTGCGAGTAAAGAACCACGCATATTCAGCGTCGGCGGATTATGGATATTGAAAGCGACCAACTGCTCACACGAATTTACCTGGATGCTACGGATTCGCCCCGATAAAACCCCCGCATATCCTACTTCGCGAACGAAGACTTGAATCGCTGTAACCTAGATCTGTGCCCGCGAAATCCCATCCAACGCTTATCGGCACTGCTGGTTTTTCCTACAAAGACTGGGAAGGCATTGTCTATCCTCCGGGACTGAAAAAACGCCAACATCCTTTGCAATTCCTGGCGCAATACTTCGATTGCTGCGAGATCAACACTTCGTTTTACGGACACATCCAGCCAAAGACGGGCAAGCAGTGGTCGGAATTGGTGGCTGGAGTGAATCCGAATTTCGAGTTCACCGCAAAACTTTTTCGCGGATTCACCCACGCTCCTGGCGCGGTGATTCAATCCACCTCGGCGGCGACATTGAATCCACTCGAAGAAGACGAGAAAAAAGCCAAGGAGGGACTCAACTCAATCGCCGAAAATGGCAAGCTCGGCGCCTTGCTGGTTCAGTTCCCGATCTCGTTCAAGAACACCGACGAGAACCGCGACTATCTCGCGGCTCTGATCGACCGATTTCATGAATATCCGCTGGTGGTAGAAGTCCGTCACGCGACCTGGGACGACCCTCAGGTGCTAGCCAGCTTCGCCGAGAAGAACGTCTCGTTCTGCAATATCGACCAGCCACGCCTCGGCCGCGCGTTACGCGGAACCGAACACGCAACTTCGCCGGTGGCGTACGTGAGGCTGCATGGCCGCAATTACAAAGAATGGTTTACTGCGGAGAATCGCGACGACCGCTACAACTATCTGTACACGCCGCAACAACTCGAGCCGTGGAAAGAGAAGATTCAGCGTCTAGGCGAGAAGGCGGAAAAGACTTTTGCGGTGACGAACAATCACTACAAAGGAAAGGCCGCTGTGAACGCGCTGGAACTCAAACACATGCTGACTGGAAAGAGAGTGAAAGCTCCGGCTACGCTGGTCGAAAATTATCCGGAGTTGCGCGAGATTTCAGAGCCCGACGCAAACGGCTCTTGATCAAACCGCCTTGCGTTGTTTCTCGCGTCCCAACACGTCCTTTACGCAATCCACGAGCATATTGGGTGAATAGGCTTTCTGGATGAATCCATTCACATGCTTCAGTATTTCTTCCGGCGGATGGTGATCGCCGCTGGCCAGAATAATCGGGACTTCGGGAACTGCCTTGCGGAGGTTCATCACGAAATCCCGATCGGTGATGCTGGAGTTTCCGGAGAGGAACAGGTCGGTAATGATGACGTCGTAACTGTTGCTTGCGACCTTTTCGAACGCTTCGCTGGGCGTCGGGACCGTCTCAACTTCATATCCTGCTCGAGTGAGGAATATGTTGTTCAGCTCGTTGATCTGACGATCATCGTCCACGCACAGGATTCGAGTACGTTTCATTTCGGGGTTCACGGTCGCAACAACTAGGATGCGCTCTCATTGCTGATTTGAAGATTAATTCCCGTTTTGGGACGGTTACGGAAGGCCAGTGCCGCAGAATGTCCCTCGGTACATGTACTGTCTGACGTTCCTTCGTTTTCTGCTATTTGCTCGTTCGATGACTGAGATCAGAAGTTTCGATTGGTGTAGATCCAGCCTCGCCCTGTATTCATGCCAGTAGCCTTTGGAGTATTCCCCGGCTCCGGCGCAATGATGGACGGTGAGATTTGGCCGCAGGCCTTTACGACCCGCGATTCGAGCACGACGCATGCGGCGCCGGCTTTGTTGCGCGCGTTTCCGGCGCGGGTGAGCATCGTCATTTGGAAATGGCGCTTGAGGCGCTCTCGCGTTTAGCGCACCGTGGCGCCGTCGCCGCTGACGGACGCAGTGGTGACGGCGCGGGCGTGCTGTTGCAGATTCCCCGCGCGTTGTTTAGGGATTACCTTTCCGACAATCCTTCCGACTCGTTTGCCGTAGGCGTTCTGTTCGTAGATCGCAATGAGCAGGACGCACAGCAGCAGTTCTCGGAAGCGTTGCGACTCGAAGATCTCAACGTAATCGGCTTGCGAGATGTTCCAGCCAACGTGGATGCACTCGGAGACTCGGCCCGCAGTTCGCTGCCCCTTATTCAGCAAGCTGTCATCACACCGGCAGCGGATATCTCCTCTGACCAGTTCGAGCGAAGTCTTTATCTTGCGCGAAAACGATTTGAACGCCTGCATCGGCAGACATATGTCGTTTCGCTCTCCTCGCGCACAATTGTGTACAAAGCGCTCTGTGCGGGAGCTGAACTGGGCAATTTCTATCCCGATCTGCGTGATCGGCGCGTGGAAACCCCATTTGCTCTCTTCCATCAGCGCTACGCGACGAATACGAGTCCCGCATGGTCGTTGGCGCAGCCGTTTCGCATGTTCGCGCACAACGGAGAGATCAACACCATCTGGGCAAACCGCGAGTGGATGCGCGCTCGCGAACAAGAACTGCCTGCAGCGGTTTTACCCGCGCTGAAAGCTGACGGATCGGATTCCTGCAATCTGGATGAAGCGGTTGAGTTGCTCACTCAAAGCGGCCGCGATCTTGTGCAAGCGCTTTCGATGCTCATCGTTCCCGCTTGGCAGCACTCGGACAAGAGCTGTCCGGCGCGAGCGTTCTACCGAGAGCACGCGCGGTTAATGGAGCCGTGGGATGGCCCGGCGGCACTCACATTTTCCGATGGACGCTTTGTCGGCGCTGCATTGGACCGCAATGGCCTGCGTCCGCTGAGGTACGCCGTCACCGACGATGGAATGGTCTTGGCTGGATCTGAAGCGGGTCTGTTCGATGTTGCGGACGAGCACATCGTCACCAAGGGACGGCTTGGCCCGGGTGAAGTAATCGCCGTCGATCTTCACGAAAAAAAATTCCTGCACGACGCTGCAGTGAAGAACAGTCTTCCAAGTCCGCCTAAATGGGAAAGTCCTATTGAACTGGAAACGCTTGCATCCGCTGATGAACTGGCTGGACGCGCTGTTCCTCAGACGCTTCCACTGGAGTCTCTTCAGGCGCTCTTCGGATATACACGCGAGGATTTAAAGCTGGTTGTGACTCCAATGGCGCGCGATGGAAAGGAGCCGATATGGTCGATGGGCGACGATGCTCCTGTATCGGCGCTCTCTCGCAGCCCGCGAAACCTGTACAGCTTCTTTCGACAGCGGTTCGCTCAAGTCACGAATCCGCCGATCGATCCGTTGCGCGAGCGCTGCATGATGTCGCTCAACACCTGGCTGGGCGGACACAACGGCTTGATGAACCAGGCCAGCAAGAGCGTCACGCTGGAGCTTTCCTCACCAGTTCTCAATCAGAGCGCACTGCGCACGATAAAAACGCAGACGATCTTGCCAGCCTCTGTGCTGGATTGCACATTTGCTGATGATGAAGAAGATCTTCGCGATGTGATCGGCAGACTTCAGTCCAGAGCGGAAGAAGAAGTTCGCGCAGGTGGGTCGATTCTCGTCTTATCCGATTCCGCGGTAACAACGAACCGGCTTCCTATTCCGATGGCTCTTGCTATGGGCGCTGTTCACCACCACCTCATCCGTTGCGGATTGCGGATGCGCGCCGACATCGTCGCGGAATCTGGAGATTGCTGGGACGTGCATCATGTGGCCGTGTTGATCGGCTATGGAGCTGCGGCGGTGTGTCCGTGGCTGGCATTGCGGTCTTGTGTGGGGGACGAAGAAAAGCTGCTTGAGGTCTTCAACCTCGGCTTGCGCAAGGTCATGTCCAAGTTAGGAATTTCGGATGTTTCGAGTTATCGCGGAGGAGAGTTCTTCGAGGTTCTTGGTTTGGATAACTCTCTCATTGAAGACTGTTTCGACCGTACTCCGTCACTGGCGGGCGGAGTCGGATACCACGAGATCAGGCGTGAATCCCTACGCCGCGCTGGCCAACTCAACGGTGGACAACAGCGTCAGGAGTTGCCGGACTTCGGGAGCATCCGCTATCGCAGCGACAAGCACAGTGACCAGCATGCCTGGCAACCTCCGGTCGTGCGTGCCCTCCAGCAGTCGGTCGGGTCGAGTCGCACGCAAGTGCCGGCAGACAAGCAAGGACAATCGTGGACCGATTTCAACGTCCTCTCCCGCGAACTCGAGCCACACAATCTGCGCGATCTCCTCAGTATCCGCTTCGTTGATGATCCGATAAGTATCGACGATGTAGAAGCTGCGAGCGAGATTGCGCGCCGCTTTGTCGCGAGCGCGATGTCGCTCGGCTCGATCAGCCCTGAGGCCCACCGGACATTGTCGATCGCAATGAACCTCATGGGAGGGCGATCGAATACCGGAGAAGGCGGCGAAGATCCGGACGTCTATGACCAGGAAGATGACGCGGAGAACAAGATCAAGCAGGTAGCTTCGGGACGTTTCGGAGTTACGGCCGAGTATCTTGCCCGCGCGGAAGAGCTGGAAATCAAGATCGCTCAAGGCGCAAAGCCCGGAGAGGGTGGCCAACTCCCCGGAGCGAAAGTTACCGACCTGATTGCCCGATTGCGGCACGCGCAACCTGGCATGTCGCTGATCAGTCCGCCGCCCCACCACGATATCTACAGCATCGAGGACATCGCTCAGCTCATTCACGATTTGAAAGAAGTGAACCCGCGAGCGCGCGTGGGCGTGAAGCTCGTCTCGCAGGCGGGCATTGGCACTGTCGCATCTGGCGTGGCGAAGGCCTACGCAGATTATATTTTGGTTTCAGGGCACGCGGGCGGCACTGGAGCAGCACCTCTGACCGCAATCAAGCACGCCGGCACGCCTTGGGAACTTGGCCTCGCTGAAACTCAGCAAACTCTGGTGCGAAACGGCGTGCGTGGCCGCGTGTCTTTGCGCGTGGATGGCGGGCTGCGCACCGCGCGTGACATCGTCATCGCGGCACTGCTCGGCGCAGAAGAATTCGGATTCGGCACCGCTGCCCTGGTGGCGTTGGGATGCGACATGGCGCGTCAATGCCACCTAAACACGTGTCCCACTGGCATTGCCACGCAGAAACCAGAGTTGCGCGCGAAATTCCGCGGCACTCCGGAGCAGGTGATCGCCTACTTCATGAAGCTCGCGGCAGAGGTTCGCGCACTGCTCGCGGGATTGGGATTGCGATCGGTGGAAGAGGCGGTCGGCCGAGTCGATCTCCTCGAGCAATCGCGATGGGACGGAGGCCTCGATCTCAGCAAGCTGCTCTATCACGAATTGGGAACGGCGATCCGGCGTGAGAATCCGCGCAACGATCGGCCACATCAAGAGTTCCTATTCGGTCCAGCATTCACCCGAAGAATTGTGGATGCCGTCGCGAACGGGGCAGCATACGAGAGCGATTTTGCTGTCCGCAACAGCGATCGATCGATCGGCGCGGCGATCTCGGGCGAACTCGTGCGAACATTCGCCAAGCGACAGCACGGACACGTTCACTTGAACCTGACCGGCTCGGCGGGCCAGTCGTTTGGGGCGTTCTGCACCAGCGGTGTGCACCTTCTGCTCGAAGGTGAGGCCAACGACTATGTCGGCAAGGGACTGTCCGGAGGCGTACTCGTCTTGCGTCCGCGTGGCCAGGCGCGGTTCGCGTCGAATGACAATGTGATCCTCGGCAACGTAGCGCTCTATGGAGCAACTTCTGGGCGCCTATTCGCCGCAGGATGCGCAGGTGAACGCTTCGCCGTCCGCAACTCGGGTGCGATCGCCGTCGTCGAGGGCATTGGAGATCATGGCTGCGAGTACATGACGGGAGGCTGCATCGCCGTCCTCGGACCAACCGGTGCTAACTTCGGCGCGGGCATGACCGGTGGAGTGGCCTACCTGTTCGATCCGGACGATCGGGCAGCGAATAAGATCAATGGGGAGTGCGTTAGCGTCTGCCGCGTCAACGACGCTCAAATTCATCGTTTGTGGACGCTCGTCTCTGTCCACGCAGCATTTACCGGCAGCATGTGGGCGCGGGAGATACTCGAGAACTGGCAATCGCATCGCCAGAGCTTCTGCGCAGTGCTTCCTGTTGGAGTTGCAGCACCTGAGACTGCGCCGGCATTCATTCTTGGTGGACAAAATGCTGATAGCGGCGCCGTCCCGGTAGTGGCCTAGGAGATGCATGAATTGCGGGCAGCTTTCTGGCGGTGATAGACTCGCGACACCTACCGAACGAAGCGGGAGTAGTTCAGCGGTAGAACGCCAGCTTCCCAAGCTGGATGTCACGGGTTCGATCCCCGTCTCCCGCTCCAACATTTCCACAGGCTCGAACGTTACTCGTGATATCTCAAAAAAATTGTGAATCCCCGTCCGCGTCGTCGAATCTTTACGGTTGTGGCTTTGCGTTTTTGCGAAAGCGCGCGCCCCGTTTTCATATTTCGAATGAATTCTCGTCACCCGAAGACCGTCGCAATCGCCTGTACTTGTTGTTGTACTGGTGCGTCTTCTGGTGATGGGGAATGATGATTTAGCACTAATTTCATCTGCGTTGTAATTCCAAGCCCAATCGCCAGAATCAAAGGCGGTTGGGCTTTTCTATTTTGCGGAGAAACGAATCAATGCCGACACCAGTAACCGAGACCAAAGCACAGCGAGTGGAACGACTCAAACGGGAGAAGAATCCCTGGGAATGCCTCAACGAAATCCGCGAATTCGCGCGTAAGGGCCACGATTCGGTGCCGCCGGAATGGCTCGGCACATATTTTCGTTTCTGGGGCGTGTACACCCAGGGCGACGGCATTGGCGCAATCGGTGGCAAAGGTGGCGAGGGCAAAGCGACCCGGCAGTTCATGGTGCGAATTCGCATTCCCGGTGGATTGCTGACAAGCGAGCAGGCGCGCGCGATCGCGAAAGTGGCGGAGCGTTATGCGAAGAACACCGCCGACATCACGGTCCGGCAAAACATCCAGTTGCACTGGATCAAAATTGAAGATCTGCCGGATCTCCTCGACCAACTGTGGAGCGTCGGACTCACCACCAGGGGATCCTGCGGCGACGATACTCGCAACATCACCGGCTGTCCGCTAGCAGGGATCGATTCGGAAGAATTGTTCGATGCGTCGCCGATTGTGCGCGAGTTGGACAAATTCTTCGTGGGCAACGCTGAGTTCTATAACTTGCCGCGCAAATTCAAGATTTCTGTGACCGGCTGCAGACATTGGTGCACGTATCCCGAGATCAATGACATTGGCCTGACCGGCGTGATTCGTGATGTGCAGGGCCGCACTGAACAGGGATTCTCATTGCGCGTGGCCGGCGGTCTATCCACGAATCCACATCTTGCGACCAAGCTGAATGCGTTTGTTCCCTTCGACCAGGCACTCCGCGTCGTTCGAGCCATTGCGGAGATATTTCGGGACAGCGAAGTGCTTCGCCAAAACCGGGAGCAAGCCCGGCTGAAGTTTCTCTTCCTGAAGCATGGATGGGACGCCGATACGTTCCTAGCGGAGATCAATCGCCGCCTCGGCTTCTCGCTCGATCCCGCTGCGCTCGAAGAAATTCCCGCCGACATCTATCGCGATCACGTTGGCATTCATCCGCAAAAGCAGAAAGGCCACTCATACATCGGCGCGGCGGTTCTGCGCGGCCGACTCACGGCCAACCAGCTGCGTACCGCTGCAGATCTTTCCGATCGCTACTCCAACGGCACGCTTCGCGCAACGACTATGCAGAACCTGCTGATCGCGAACGTGCCTACTGCATCCGCCGGAGAACTGGCGAGAGAGTTGGAAGCGATCGGCTTACATACAGCGGCCTCGCCGTTTTGGCGCGGTGCAGTTGCGTGTACCGGCACCGAATTTTGCAAGCTTGCAATCACAGAGACGAAAAGTTTCGCGCGCTGGCTGGTCGAAGATCTGGAAGAGCGGCTTCCCGGATTCGAGCAGCAGCTCAAGTTGAACATCACGGGATGTCCGAATAGTTGCGGTCAGCATTGGATTGCCGATCTCGGTCTTGAAGGCAAGAAGATCAAAGTGAACGGCGTCTTTCAGGACGCCTACTACTTCTGCGTCGGCGGAGCTGTGGGCAAACAGCAGGCCATTGCGCGGCCCGTCGGTTATCGCTGCTTGGCATCCGATGTGCCCGAGGCGATCGAGCGATTACTCAACCGCTTTACCGAACGGCGTGCTGCCGGAGAAAACCTACGTTCCTTCTTCTCGCGACATAGCAATGAGGACATTCGTTCCTTCCTGGCTGGCGCGCCGGTAATTGAAGCTGAGCGCGATCAGTCTCCGGGACGCGTCCCGCATGGAGTGGAGGCCTAGCATGGCGAGTCTATTTCCGTTATTCCTGAAACTGGAATCGCGCACCTGCCTGGTGGTGGGAGCTGGACGGATCGCCAGCGAAAAGATTCCATCGCTATTAACGGCAGGCGCAGCCGTTCGCGTCGTCGCTCCGGAGGCAAGTGATTACGTTCGACAATTGGCTGCGGATGGTCATGTCGATTGGCAGCACCGCAGATTTGCCGAGTCGGATCTCGATGGTATCACGCTCGTAATTGCTGCGACTGGCGACCCTTTGGTGAACCGGCAGATCTACGACGTCGCGGAAAAACGGCGAGTGCTTTGCAACGCCGTCGATGAGCCTGAGCGTTGCCACTTCTTCTATCCCGCAGTAGTTCGGCGCGGAGCGTTGCAGATTGCGATATCTACTGAAGGCAAAAGTCCCGCCCTCGCGCAGAGGCTTCGCAAAGAACTTGAAGCTGCGTTCGATGGTACGTATGCGCTCTGGTTAGAGGAGTTGGGAGCTGCACGCGAGTCGCTTTTTACTCAGGACCTCGATCCCCAGCAACGAACACGAGAGCTGCACCGTTTGGCCAGCCGTGAAGCTCATGCCGAGTTCGCAGTGAAGCTCGGGAATCAACCGGGGAGACAGTGATGGGCAGAGTCTTCCTTGTAGGCGCCGGCCCCGGAGACCCCGATC
>CAZLIE010000025.1:0-21535 GCA_964559345.1 uncultured Terriglobales bacterium | reverse complement strand
GGCCGTGCGTCTTTTGCAGCGTGCAGATGTCGTGCTTCACGACGCGCTCGTGAGCAGAGAAATCCTTGGGCTGATCGGGTTCGGAGCGCAGGTGATCGATATCGGGAAGAGATGCGGAAGCAAGTTGCTCACGCAACAGGACATCAATGGGTTGCTCGTTTCCTTTAGCGAAAAGTACGAGACCGTGATTCGCCTGAAAGGAGGCGATCCGTCAATCTTTGGCCGCTCTGGAGAAGAGATCCAGGCGCTGGTCGAAGCGGGAATCGCATACGAGATCGTCCCCGGAATCACAACCGCGACCGCTGCGGCCGCGGCTGCCGGAATTTCGCTTACCAATCGGCGCTATGCCTCGAACGTCCTATTTACGACGGCGCATCGGAGACCCGGGGCCGAACCGATCGACTGGGACAGACTCGTCAGCTCCGGCTCGACGCTCGTCATTTATATGCCGGGATCGCACTATACAGAACTCGTCGAGCAGCTCGTTTCTGCGGGCCTGTCGGCAGAGACTGCGTGCCTCGTGATCTCTTCTGTCTCATTGCCGAACCAGCAGATGCTGCGAACAACGCTAGCTTCGCTGCCCAGCCGAGCGCCGCTCCCGGCGCCCACGATCATTGTTGTGGGAAACGCGGTTGCCCCAGAATCCCAATTGCAGCTGAACGCTTTCACCACCTCCGCTCAGAACGCCGTCTTCGAAAACACCAACATGGCCGAACCCACATCGAGAGGAGACATTTAATGGTCGCTCACATCAATTCGCTCGCACGTCGCCTGTCATTGGACACGTGGGCTGTGATCGCGGCACTAGTCGCCGCCGGTCTCGTGCGAACCGGATTGCTGAAACAAATTCCCTGGTAAGCAAAGAATCTCGAAGGAGAACCATATGGCAAGTACCGTGGCAGTGTCTCGCATCGAGACCGTCAATCCAGTCTCGCGCCTTCTACAACTCGCTCCAGGCCTTCTCTTGCTCATCGTAGTCGGACTTGGTGGGAAGTTTCTTGAGCGGGGTATCAATGGCTACGCCAAGGCTCATCATCTCGTAATTCCCAACATCGAGTATGTACTGTGGGCGATCGTAATCGGATTACTGATCTCAAACGTCTTCACCATTCCGAAGCTATTCGAGCCGGGCGTCGCGACGTATGAATTCTGGCTCAAAGCGGGGATCGTGTTGCTGGGATCGCGATTCATTGCCGCAGACGTTCTGAAGCTCGGTGGCATCAGTCTGGGTCTGGTCGTGATCGAGATTGCCGGGTCGCTCGCGCTGATGACGCTGCTTGGCCGCGTCTTCCGCCTGAATCCAAAACTCACGAGCTTGCTCGCCGTCGGGTCATCCATCTGCGGAGTCTCGGCCATCATTGCGGCAAAGGGAGCAATCGATGCGGACGATGAGGACTCCTCCCTGGCCATTGCTGCCATTCTCGCTCTCGGCGCTTTCGCCCTATTTACCTTTCCGCTGATCGGTCACGCATTGCACATGGGGAACACCGGCTTTGGACTCTGGGCCGGCTTGGCAGTCGATAACACTGCCGAAGCGACGGCGACCGGAGCTCTGTATTCCGATGCAGCAGGAAAAATCGCTGTGCTTGCCAAGACAACTCGCAATGCGATGATCGGATTCGTGGTCCTAGGTTATGCGCTCTATTGCGCCAACCGTGGCAAAGCTCAGGACGTGAAGAACAAGGCCGCGTTCCTATGGAAGAAATTTCCCAAGTTCGTACTCGGCTTTATTTTTGTGTCTCTGCTTGTTTCCGCACATTCATTCACGCAGCAACAGGTAGTTGCATTGGGTAATCTCTCGCGCTGGGCCTTCCTGCTCACGTTTGCCGGTGTCGGATTGCGTACGAACATTGGCGGTTTGGCCAAACAGGGACTGCGCCCGTTTGTCGTCGGCGCGCTGGGTGAAGTCTTCATCGCACTGCTCACCCTCGGACTAGTCCTTCAGGCGCAGCGGCATTGGGGTCTCTGACCGACCTAACTATTCACCACGGAGACACGGAGCTCGCGGAGGAGTTCGGGAAGGAGAATCAAGAGCTCGCTTTTTCCGCCTCAACGGTTTTCTCCGGCCTCCATGTCTCCGTGGTGAAGCCATCCTAACCTGCTGAAAAGCGGAGCTATAATTCAGGTACCATGATCGGGCCCCGCATTGCCGCTGTTCTGGTTGCCTTGAGCATGTTGCCGACATCCTGCATGTCGCAGCAGTCCCTCGTCCCCACTGCTCATGCCACGGCAACAGCGTCCGCCAACATGGTGGTTCTGATCCTCCCGTTTCGCAATGAATCAAAAGCCCCGGGACTGGAATGGATCGGCGAGGCGTTCCCAGAACTACTTGGGCAGCGAATGCAGTCGCCATCGATTTTCGTCATAAGCCGTGATGACCGGCTTTATGCGTTTGATCGAGTGGGCATCCCGGCGAATGCACAGCTTTCGCGAGCGACGCTGCTTCGCATTGCGGAGCAGATGGATGTTGATTACGTAGTGCTTGGTTCGTATAACTACGATGGACGAACCTTCACTGCAAACTCTCAGTTGTTGGACATGCGCCGCCTGCACCTGAGCCCGCCGATGATAGAATCCGGTTCCCTGCTGCAGTTGATTGATCTTCAGTCAGCCAGCGCCTGGGACCTCTTACATCAGTTACAGCCATCGCTTCTCACCACCAAGCAGGAATTTGTCGCCGAGGACACCGATGTCCGTCTTGATGCTTTGGAGAATTACGTCCGGGGCGTGATGGCGGGCAGCACTGCAGAACGCGTGCGTCATTTCAAAGAAGCGATTCGGGTGAATCCCACCTACTCAGTTGCAATGCTTCAGCTCGGCAAGACCTATTTTGAACAGCGCGATTACACTTCGGCTGTCACATGGTTGGGCCGTGTGCCGGCTGGCGACAAACACGGACTTGAAGCGAATTTCTTTTTAGGCCTTGCGGCCTACTACTCCGGCAATCTCGAGCGGGCGGAGGAGGCGTTTCGCTTAGTTGCTTCCCACCTTCCGCTCAATGAGGTTTACAACAATCTTGGAATTGTCGAGACCCGCCGCGGTAACGCCGCCGGTATCCAGGATTTGCAGAAAGCTGTGCAGGCCGATCCGTCGAACGCGGATTATCACTTCAACCTTGGAGTTGCGTTAGCACGCTGGGGCGACACTGCCGGCGCAGCTCGGCAATTGAAAGACGCGTTGGGATTGCGCCCGGCCGATGCTGAAGCCAAGGCTTACTTAGAGACTGTCTCTGCGGGTGGAAAAGGTACTCGATTCCCGGCTGAGCGCATCAAGCGCAACTACGATGAGACTTCGTTTCGGGAGCTGGCCTTCGCCATCGCCACTGCTGAAGAACTGCACATGGCGAATTCCGATCCCAAGAAGCATGCGGCAATGCATATCGATCGGGGCAGACAGGAATTGCGCGAGGGCTTTTTGGAGCAGGCGCGCGAGAGTTTCCGGAAAGCGATCTCGTTGGACCCAACCAGTGCTGACGCGCACCTTGGACTGGCGAATTCGGAAATCGCCTTGAACAATCTGCCGGCAGCGCGATCGGAGCTCGATCAGGTTCTGCGGGCCAGGCCGAGTGCGGAGGCCTATGTTGCGCTCGGGCAACTCGACCTGCAGCAGAACAGGATCGATGCTGCGAATGAGGACGTTGCCGAAGCTCTAAAGCTGGAGCCCAGTAACGCCGCAGCGATACAACTCAAGCAGCAGCTCGCGAGTAAAATCGGTGGCACAGCACAGGCAAGACCATGAAGGTATCGCATTTAATCCGGTGTGCGTTGGCTTTCGTATTCGCGCTTTCGTTGGCTGAGAGCAGCCGAGCCGACGTGATCCGAGTGGTAGTCGATGGAACCATCAATCCCGTCTCAGCCGAATACATTTCCCGGGGGATTGATCGTGCTGCCGACCAGCACTCTCAGGCCGTTCTGATCGAGCTGCGCACACCGGGCGGCCTGGTGGATTCCACTCGCGAGATCGTCTCAAAGATGCTCGCATCGCCGGTTCCGGTAGTCGTCTATGTTTATCCGACCGGCAGCAGGGCGGCTTCTGCGGGATTCTACATTCTGGAAGCCGCTGATCTCTCGGCGATGGCGCCCGGCACGAACACCGGCGCAGCTCATCCGGTCCTTATGGGAACCACTATGGACCCGGTGATGAAGGAGAAGGTGGAGAATGACTCGGCCGCGTTCCTGCGCTCCTATGTGGCTAAGCGCGGGCGCAACGTTGAGGTCGCGGAAAGCGCGGTCAGGCAATCGAAGTCTTTCACCGATGAGGAGGCGCTGCAGCAACACCTGATCGACGTCGTCGCCAAAGATGAGCCAGATCTTCTCAAGCAGATCGATGGCAGAACTGTGACGCGGTTCGATGGACGTACCGCCGCGTTGCACGTCGCCAACGCGCAGCTCGTCAGTTACGACATGTCGCTGAAAGAGCAGATTCTTGGGTTCCTTATGGACCCCAATATCGCATTCCTTATCCTGATGATTGGCGCAGCCGCAATTTACGCGGAGTTCAATCACCCTGGGGCGGTCGTGCCGGGAGTGATCGGCATCATCTTTGTTGTACTCGCAATCTTTGCATTGAACTTGATGCCGTTGCGCTTCGCCGGCGTCGCGCTGATCCTCACCGCCTTCATTCTCTTCGCGCTTGAGGCCAAGTTTGCCGCCCATGGCACCCTTGGTGTGGGCGGCATTGTCGTGCTGATCCTGGGCGCATTGCTGCTGGTGGACGGGCCTATTCCGCAAATGCGGATCCGTCCGATTACGGCAATCGCCGTGAGCATTCCTTTTGGGTTGCTGACGCTTTTTCTTGTGAACATCGCCGTCCGTGCCCGGCGAGGCAAGGTTGTCACCGGAAAGACTGGTCTCATCGGCGAGGTCGGCACCGCGCAGACACCGCTACATCCGGACGGAAAAGTATTCGTCCACGGGGAGATTTGGGACGCTCGTTGCGACTGTGGGGCCGAAGCCGGACAAAAGGTCCGAGTATCGGACGTACACGACCTGCTGCTCACGGTTGAGCCGCTAAATACCGTTGTTCCTGCTGGTTCCGCCGCACATTAATCGCACTCTGGTAACCGCCTCTCAGGCTTATGCTTGAGGCGGGCGACAGAGTTTCTGATGTAGAATCCGCGCAGTTTCGCCCAATTTCACCCGGAAGATGAGGGCTCGCCAGTGGAATTTCTAGTTCCCGCGTTGGTGATCATTGTCGCGCTGTACTTGATCAGCTCGATCAAGATTCTTGCCGAATATGAACGCGGCGTCGTCTTCCGTCTCGGACGCCTGCTCTCTACGGCGAAGGGCCCGGGCGTGATTCTGGTGTTTGGGCCGGTCGATCGCATGGTGCGCATCTCGCTTCGGCAAGAAGCACTGGAAGTCCCCGCCCAAGACATCATCACCCGCGACAACGTGACGTTGAAGGTGAATGCAGTCATCTTCCTACGCGTCGTCGATCCGAACAAGGCGGTCGTGGAAGTTTCAAACTACGTCTATCAGACGTCACAGTTCGCGCAGACAACATTGCGTTCAGTTTTGGGCGAAGTCGAGCTCGACGAACTGCTCTCGCACCGAGAGAAGCTGAATCTTCGCATACAAACCATCTTGGATCAGCACACCGCGCCCTGGGGCGTGAAGGTCGTAAACGTCGAAGTGAAGCAAGTGGATCTGCCCGAGAGCATGCTGCGCGCTATGGCCAAGCAGGCTGAGGCAGAACGCGAGAAACGATCCAAGATCATTCACGCGGAGGGCGAATACTCGGCATCGCAACGCCTTGCCGACGCAGCCAAAATTCTCGCGACAGAACCGATGACACTGCAGCTCCGGTATCTGCAGACCTTGACGGAGATCGGAGTCGAGAAGAACACGACTATCGTGTTCCCGCTTCCCATCGAGCTGGTCACCAGCTTGAGCAAGATACTCGACCAGGCGGCAGCTTTGAGGAAGGGCACGCAGCAGTAAAGGACAATTCCGATGTTGGAGCAGCAGAACGACACAGAGATCGTACTAGGGACCGGCAAGCTGCTGGGAATCTTCTTTGGCCTGGTGGTCGTGTGCGGAATATTTTTTGGACTGGGCTTCACACTCGGTCGTAGTTCCGGTCCGATGACGCTGCAGAACAGTCAGTCCGCCATGCTCACTAGCGGGCCGGGACAAAAACGGGCAGCGGGTGTCGCAGTTGCTGCTCCGGTTGTGAGCGCACCGACCGCGATTCCCGAAACCACTCCGGCGACCAACACCGTCGCTGCTGATCAGCCTGATCAAACACCAAAGCCGGATCAGCCGGTAACAGACAGCTCAGCCGCGATTCAGCCAGCCCCTCCAGTGGTGAACGACTCAACGCCGCCGGAATTGGCGCAGCAGCCCGCCCCTGGAGCGATCACCGTTCAAGTGGCCGCTGTCACCAAACAGGAAGACGCGCAGGCCTTGGTATCCGCTCTGCGCAGGAAAAATTATCCCGTGTTCGTTGCATCCAACACGGCGGGAGACAATCTGTATCACGTTCAGGTCGGCCCTTTTGGCGAACTCAAAGATGCGGAAGCCATGCGTAGCAAGCTGGTTGGCGATGGCTACAACGCAATTCTGAAAAAGTAACTCCACAGTCTTCACGAGACATTCACAAGACAAATTTATGGCAACCACTGCTGTCCCAACTCAAGCTGCCCAGCCGAGCACTGCCACCAAGTCAACTCTGCCCATGCCCACTGCTGCAATCATTACCGCGATGGTGAAGTTCAACTCCAGAGTGAGCGACTTGATCATTTCGCCTTTCCGGCCGCCGCAGGTGGAGATTGGCGGTCAACTGGTCGCCGTACCCGGATTGCCGGTACTTAGCGCCACCGACACTGCGCAGATGGCTGCCGATTTGATCGGCACAAACCGCCGTGCAGCGGACTTCCTGAAGAACGACGGCGCCTGCGACACTTCGTACAGCATCCCGGACCTCGCCCGATTTCGTGTAAACATCTTCCGGCAGCGAGGGACTTACGCAATTGTCATGCGAATTATTCCCATGACGATTCCGTCATTCGATGATCTGAAACTTCCGCCGCAGTTGAAGAATATCGCGGAGCTGAAGAACGGCATCGTGCTGGTTACCGGCCCTACCGGATCGGGAAAATCTTCAACCCTGGCAGCAATCATTCGCCTGATCAACGAGTCGAAGGCTTATCACATTGTCACCATCGAAGATCCAATCGAATTCATGCACCCGCATGGAAAGGCGACGATCCACCAGCGGGAGCTTCACAGTGATACTCCGACTTTTTCCCTCGCTTTGCGCGCCGCGCTGCGGCAGGCGCCCAAGGTGATTCTCGTAGGCGAGATGCGTGACCGCGAGACGATCGAGATCGCGATGACCGCGTCTGAGACCGGTCACCTAGTTTTTTCAACGTTGCACACGATCGATGCGCCGAAGACCGTGGAGCGCATCATTGGCGAGTTTCCCGTAAGTGAGCAGACCGCGATCCGCAACCGCTTGGCGCAATCGTTCCGCTACATTGTTTCGCAACGCCTTCTGCCGCGAAAAGATGGCCATGGACGCGTGGCAGCGATTGAGATTCTGAAATCTACGATGCGCACTCGCGACTACGTACAGAAGGGAGAGAAGGACGGACAGTCGCTGCACGACGCGATGGCCGACGGCGAACTCGAAGGCATGCAGCACTTCGACGCCGTTCTGGAGAAGTTCACCCGCGAAGGGGTAATCAGCAAAGCGACGGCCGTGGGATACGCTAGCAATGCCGGAAACCTGACGTTGTCGCTTTCGGATTACGAAGAGCCGGCAGAGCCCCCCTTCCAAACCGCGTCTTCTTCCTCGTAGTTGAACTGCGCGTCCGGAAAGGGTTCCGGAGGGTGGGACGATTCCCACTCCACCGTGCGATGCACTGCCTCCATTCGTCCGATGATTTCCCGGTATCCGAGATCTTCTCGAATACGAGTGGAATCCGCAATCCAGTGCTGGGCAAAGTTGCCGGGCATCAGCAAATGCTTCGGAGTGCGCTCGCGCGGAAGAAGCACAAATTCGCCTTGCCAATTCATTTCGCTGGCAATCAATTCCGCCCAAGAGAGTTCGGTGAGTGCTTCCTCCTCGGCAACGTTATAGACACGACCGGCTGCCTGTTCGGATGTTGCGGCCAGAACAATAGCGTGTGCAACATTTTCGACGTAGCCTTTGGGGCCGCGCCATCGAGCGTGCTCATCCCAGAAAAAGACTTTGGTTCGCCCATCCAACATACGTTTCACAATCGGAAAGAATCGATGCAGTCGATCCCCAGGACCGTAAATCATGGGCAGGCGCAGCACAGTTCCGGGTAGTTCGTCCGGCATAGACAAGATGGCTCTCTCGACCGGAATTTTGTCATAGTCCTTGTCAAGCCATCCGAAGACTGACTGCAGATGCTGAAGCGCCTCTGGGGGATATGTTCGACCCGCGCTTCTCAGCTGCGAATCTTCAGTCAACGGGAGTTCCTGAAGATCGCCACTCTCGCTGCCGTGCAACACACCGCAGGCACGATAGACATCCATGCTGCTAATTGCGATCACTCGCCGAGCAATTCCGAGCAATTCGCGCATGAGGTCTTCGGCTTGGGAGCCGGAACTGAGTATCAAGTCGATTACAACATCCGGCCCAAATTCGCGGATAGGGCTCCGGGATTCCCTCAGCCGCTTTCGATCGCCAAGGATTTGCCTAATGGCTGAGGGAAAAGCATGTTCGCTGGAAGCGCGATGGAGAACAGCAACCTCGTGATTGCTCCCTGCGAGTTGCTGCAACAGTGATGGTCCAATAAAACCTGTGCCGCCGATGATGAGAATCTTCACGCGCTAATCTGTATCGAACCGCTCCTCTTTGAACGGGTCGCCGCGCATATGGTATCCGTTCTGCTCCCAAAATCCTGGGTTATCTTTCTCGAGTAGCTCCAGGCCGCGCACCCATTTCACAGACTTCCATGCATACAGCTGCGGCACAATGAGGCGCAGCGGATAACCGTGATCAGGTGTGAGGGGCTCGCCATCATGGTGCGTCGCGAGTAGAACGTCTTCGCGGTCAAGGTCGGCGAGAGGAACATTCGCGGTATAACCCTGCTCGGCGTGAACGAGTACGTACTTGGCTTCCGCCGACGGCTTGGCCCGGCTGAGGAGGTCGCGAATGGCGACTCCGGTCCAATGATTGTCAAAGCGGCTCCAGCGGGTCACACAATGAAAGTCGCTGGTGCGATCACTACGCGGAAGCTGATTAAATTCATTCCAGGTAAAACGGAGAGGATGTTCGACCAAACCGCTGACCTTGAAATCCCACGTCGCCGGATCAAAGCGTGGCACCGAGCCGTAATGCAATACCGGCCATTTCAGCGTGAGCGATTGTCCGGGAGGCAACCGGCCCTCGGCCCGCTTCTCCTCTTGCTGCCGCTTGCGTTCATCACCGCCGAAGATTCCGGATAATGCCATTTAGTACGACGCTAATTCCTGCATGGCAAGATAGAAATCATCGGCTTGCGGCAGAATCTCGTCTTCCAGCAGCGGTTGATAGGCAACGAAGGTGTCCATCGCTGCGACCCTGCGAACAGGCGCGTCGAGCTCATCGAAGAGTTCATCGGCGATACGCGCCGCGATCTCAGCCCCGTAGCCCCAGCTCAGCGTGTCCTCGTGGGCGACGATTACGCGATTCGTCTTGCTTACGGACGTGGCAATTGCTTCCCAATCGTATGGATTGAGCGAACGCAAATCGATCAGCTCGACGCTTACGCCTTGCTCGCGTTCAATTCTCTGCGCCGCCTGAAGCGCACGGGGAACCGTGGCGCCGTAGGTGACCAGCGTCATGTCCGAACCCTCGCGGACGATTCGCGCTTTCCCAAACGGAATCATGTAGTCCGGTCCCGGATAGGGAGCACGTCCGTAAGTTTCGCGATAGAGCCGCTTGTGCTCGAGAAAGAGAACGGGATCATCGCAACGGATTGCCGTCCGCAGTAATCCGTTCGCATCAAGTGCGTTCGATGGGAAGATCACGCGCATACCCGGCGTGTGCGTAAACAGGCTCTCGCCGCACTGCGAGTGATAGATGGCGCCGCCAGTAAGATATCCGCCAATGGCGACGCGGATTACTGCGGGTGCAGAGAAGTTTCCATTCGATCGCCAGCGGATCAGCGGCAATTCGTTTCGCATCTGGTGAAACGCGGGCCAGATGTAATCAAAAAACTGGATCTCGACTACCGGCTTTATGCCGCGCGTCGCCTGTCCCACTGCCCGTCCGACAATGGTCGCTTCTGCGAGCTGCGAATTGAAGACGCGCTGCGGACCGAAATCGCACTGCAGTCCTGACGTGAGCTTGAATACGCCACCTTTGCCTTTGACCAATTTTTCCTTCAGATACTGTTCACGGCTGCAATCCGCGACATCCTCTCCGAACATCACGATACGGTCGTCGCGCTTCATTTCGTCGCGAAGGCAGGCATTGATCAGATCGGCCATGGTCTTATCACCCTGATTCGGTGCGGGCGCAGTTTCGAATGCACGGGACATTGGATCCAGGTCAGGCGAATAGACAAAGCTCTCAATGGAATCTTTCGCCGGAAGTGGCGCAGCCAGCACGCGATCGGTTGCGCGTTGCACTTCGTCGTCAACTTCCTTTTCCAGCCGGTTGATGCCTTCTTCGTCGAGGATATTTTCTCGAATCAGGAACAACTGCATGCGGGTAATCGGGTCGCGCTGCGCATCTTTCTGGCGCTCGGACTCTGGACGGTAAAGCTTTTCGTCGTCCGACAGAGAATGTGAATACGGGCGGATCACATGGCCGTGCACAAAGGCTGGTCCCTTTCCCGCACGGCAATGTTCAACGGCCATCTTGATTTCGCGATACGACTCAACGGGATCGGTACCGTCAAATTCCGTGAAGTAGAAGTTCGGGAAATTCGCGACCAATCTCGAAATGTTTCCGCCGGCCGTGTTCACTTCTACGGGAACGGAGATGGCGTACTCGTTGTCCTCGATCAGAAACAGCACTGGCAGCTTCAGGTTGGAAGCGCTGTTGAGCGCCTCCCAGAACTCTCCCTGGCTGGTGGTGCCATCGCCGCAGGAGACAAACACGACCTCGTCTGGGTGGAACACGACATCCTTGTAACCGGAGTAATCACTGGGATCGTGGCGGTCAGCCGCCTTCGGGTTGCGGGTGAAGTAACGCCCTGCTTCCGCACATCCAACGGCCTGTAGGAACTGAGTGCCGGTCGGCGAGGAGGAAGTCACGACGTTGTACTTTTTGTGGCCCCAGTGCGAGGGCATCTGACGGCCGCCCGATGCCGGATCGTCCGCCGCTCCCACCGCCTGCAGCAGCTGCTCCTCAGGGCTGATGCCCAGTGCCAGCATCAATGCCCTGTCCCTGTAGTAGGGATAGAACCAGTCGTAGCCTGATTTCAGCGCGAACCCGGCGGCCACAAGCAGAGCCTCATGGCCTGCGCCTGAGATTTGGAAGAAGATTTTCTGCTGCCGCTTGAGCAAAATTTCGCGATCGTCGATCCGGCGCGACAGGTACATGGTCCGGTACATCCGAACCAGTTGGTCGCGCGTGAGCCCGTGGTAGGTCTTTTCCTGAATCTGCTCCGCGACTGCGGTCTTCTTGTGCTCTGTCCGAGTTGGCGCCATTCGGGCTCCTTCAATGATGGTTGTGCGGGAGGCGCACTCTACATTCTAAGACGGAATGGCCTGTGGAGATACTGGCCGAATTAGGTCTCTGCCACTGAGTACTGGAAATGGAGTTGAAGCACCTGCTCGTCTTCACTGTTCGACTGCACCTCGATCTTGATGTCGGCGCAGGAGTGAACCACCACGTCGGCCTCGCGCAATTCGTGGGCAGGATACGTTGTGCTGAGACCGATCACCTGCATGCCTGCAGCTTTTCCCGCAGCGATTCCAGCGGCAGTGTCTTCAATGACGAGGCACTCTGCAGGCGCGAATCCCAGAATGGAAGCGCCTTTGAGATATGGTTCCGGATGCGGTTTGCCGCGTTCGACCTTTTCGGCGGTCACGGCGTGCTCGGGGAATGGAAGACCCACATAGCCGAGTCGCGCTTGGGCAAGCTCCCGGGTAGCAGAGGTCACAATCGTCCACTGGCGGGACGGGATCGAGGCAATTAGCTCGCCCGCGCCCTCGATGGCGCGAACGCCCTCCAGGTCTTCGATCTCCCGACGCTCCACCTTCACGTTCTCGATGGCTGCATCCATCTGGGGCGCCACACGGCGGATGGTCTCGATGGATCGACGTCCGTGGGCCCACTGGATCACATAGTCGGGATCGAGGTCGTGCTCCTCTGCCCATCCGCGCCATACGCGCTCCACGGCAGGCGTCGAATCCACTAGCACTCCATCTAAATCGAAGAGAATCGCCCGGCAGGTGAGCATGGGATCAGGTTACCAAAACAGCTCACCCCCGTTCACCACGGAGGCACGGAGCCCACAGAGAACAACAGGGGACACCGAGAAGGAGGAAACAAAATTCGAGGCTAATAACGATACCTGTTCGAATGCTCAGGCGTTCTGTACGGCTCGTTAGCTTTGCTTTTAGCGTCTTTAAGCTCCGCTCGGTGTTCTCTGTGTCTTCGTAGTGAACTCGCTCTTACGCAACATCCAGCAGACTACCTATATCGCCCGCTCCTGCTGGCATTACCTGATCGTAAGTACACTCTCGCAGATCTTTCTCTGGACGCCAGCGCAAAAACTTGCAGCCGTGGCGGAATCGTCCGCCGGAAAAGTGGTCGTATTCGACCTCGCAGACTAGGTCATTGCGTAGCGGTGTCCACTCGGTTGAGCGTTCTGTGGCCCAGCGGCTCGGACCGCCCGGGGCGTTGCCGCTGAATCCCAAGCCGTCGCCCTGCTTTTCTTCCGTAATGTGCGGCTCCAACGCACTGAGCAATTTGTTGCGCTCCTCGACCGTGAAGCTAGACGTGAATCCCACGTGATTCAGCTTGCCCTCAGAGTCATACAGACCCAGCAGCATCGATCCCACGACGTGTCCCTTACTGGCATAGCGGAAGCCGCCAACGACGCAATCGGCGGTCTTGTGGCGCTTTACTTTGACCATTCCATTGCGATCGTCGGAATGGTAGGGCTCCTGCAGCTTCTTTGCGACGACCCCATCAAAACCACTGGCGGCCAGCTCCGTCATCCAGCGCTGGGCGATTGCTAATTCGTGAGTTGCCGGCGAAAGACGGACGTCGGTGTTCCTCCCGAGCTCTCGAAAGAAGTCTTCCAGTTGCTGCCTGCGCTCGTCCATGGGCCGGTCGGTGAGCAAGTCCCCGCGCCCATTCACCAGCAAGTCAAAGCAGAGGAAGGTGACCGGCGTCTCCTTCGCCAGCTTGCGAATTCGACTTTCGGCGGGATGAATGCGTTGTAGCAGCGCGTTGAAGTCCAAATGTCCGTGATTGAGGATCACAATCTCGCCATCGACTACGAATTTTTCTACCGGCAGAGCCCGAAGGGCGGCGATGAGTTCAGGGAAATAGCGACCGAGCGGCTGTCCCGCCTTGGACTGCAAAAGCACTTCGTCACCTTTGCGGAATGCGAGTCCGCGGAAGCCGTCCCACTTTGGCTCGAACTGCCAGTCGCCTGACTCTGGAAGCCGCGCGGCGTTGCGCGCTTCCATCACCGGAGAGGGAGGACGAATGGGTAGATCAATCGGTGGGAACGGTTCCTTCAATTCCTCTGGCGGAACAGCACCTACGTCGATTGGGGCCTTTGCGGGATCGTCAGGAGCACGTTTACGAGCTTTGGGCATTGCTGAACTTGGATGCGAATTGCCGGCTCGAGAGTCGAGACGCGCGCCTGTCCCACAACTCGGATGAGCGTGCATGATATTACGCTCAAAGGAGTAGGGTGGGGCACCCGGCAAGACGACGTGCGTTCTACCCCATGACCCAGGCGAGCGATTCAGCTTCCGGTTGAGCAGTAACAATTTTCGAATTTGTCGCGCCTGCTCGTGGACACGCCATCGGTCACACCAGGCCATACCCAGGCGACCTTCTTAACTCCTGCTCTGTTGTACTTGATGACGGTAACGTCATCACGCCAAGCCAAAACCTCAGCCGACGGGCGAAGAATCTGGCGGGTGAGGAAAGATAAAGACATAAGGTCGGCCCCCGGCTATTTCGCTTGACAGTTCGCGCAAATCTGTCCAAGAATGTACGCTACGTATCGTAGCAGTAGCAATGAAAAATATCGACATTTCGCTGTCGCTCGAGAGTCCAAGAATCAGAACTGGCAGAGCGACTCGCCGGACAGGAACGAGAGAGCGCGCGCTCGCAACCGCATCGCAGATTCTGCGTGATGAAGGATATTCGCGATTGACCATGGAGCGAGTCGCGGAAAAGAGCGGTTTAGCCAAGACCACGCTGTACCGGCAATGGCCTACCAAGGCCGCCTTGTGTATGGACCTCTATCTGGAGGCTGCCAGCTGCGAGTTGCGCGACCCGGATACGGGCAATATCGAGAGTGATCTCAAGCAAATCTTCAACATGGTTGCATCCCTCCAGACCCGTACGGTTGCGGGCCCGGCATTCATGGGCATCATCGCGGAGGCGCAATTGAACCCCGCTGTCAAGTCTGGAGATCTTGTGAAGTTCGCGGAACGAAGGCGGGAGATAACGCGTCGAGTGCTGAGGCGTGCGGTTGAGCGCGGCGAGCTGCAGGCTGACACCGACATAGACCTTGTTATTGATGCCCTCGGGGGCGCCATGACCTTCAGGCTTTTACAGGGGCATGCTCCGCTGTCGCAGAAATTTGCTAATGATCTGGTCAGGCTTGTGCTTTCAGGTTGCAAGAGCTCGCGGTCGCGTGGTTCCTGTGAGGAGATGTGATGATCCGCCCGTGCACCGATGCCGACCATGCAGCGATACAGGCCGTTGTTAACGACGCCGCTCAGCGATACCGGGGTGTTATTCCACCTGATTGTTGGCACCAACCTTATATGCCGCACGGCGAGTTGCTGGACGAGATTGCTGCCGGCGTCGACTTTTGGGGTTGGCAAGAGAATTCGGGCGCTCTCATTGGAGTCATGGGTATCCAGAACGTGCACGATGCGACTCTAATTCGCCACGCATATGTATTGTCGAGCCATCAGAGTCGCGGCATCGGCGGAGCATTGCTAAACAGGTTGCTCGGCCAGTCAGGCGGGCAATTACTGGTCGGGACGTGGGCCGCAGCCGAGTGGGCCATTCGCTTTTATCAGCGGCATGGCTTTGGCCTGGTTTCGGCCTTAGAGAAGGACCGACTGATCATGAAATATTGGAAGATTTCTGAACGGCAGCGGGAAGTGTCAGTAGTGCTGAAATACCTTACGCCAGCGACGAGTATTGTTGAGAACCGATGAACTTGATTTTTCGTTGCAATACGTGAAAGTGGGTGCCCCATCCTGCGCGCTTTTCGCAGGGTGAAAGAGACTAATGTCACCCGAAAATGCTGCGCAGGCAGCTATAGGTTTCTCGGTGGCTCGACAATGCACCAGCAAAGAATGAAAACTGCTGCAACCGCGACGACCCTTATTAACCCAGTGGCGGACAGATGTTGATCCACTACAACCCCTTCGACTTAAGATGTCCGAGTTGTGAACGACGGGCTTGTCGCCTCCGGGCGCACCACGAACCGCGATGGCCAGTACGGACGCAGTCCCACAACGGTACGAATCACAAGCTCGGGCCGAACATCCACCCGCGGCAGATGGATCAGTTCAGGCGCATTCCCGGCAACCACCGGCGATACCCGCCGCATGCCGGCCGCCCATAGCCCAGCCTCCCTCCAAACTTCCCGCATCCGCACGCCAACCTGCGAATCCAATGCTTCATCCAGGAGCGAGCTTATGGGCAGTATTGCCAGCCGGACTTCCCTGCCTCTTCCGGCTGCCGTCTTTCAGCAGCGGCGTGTCGATGCGCTGCTCTCTCTGCAGAAGGCCGCGCAGCAGATTGCGTCGATTTTGGACCTGAATGAACTGCTCGACACCATCGTTCACCGCGTCGCCGTTGATTTTGGCTGTATCGAATCGAGCATTCTGCTGATCGAAGGGGATCAGTTTCGTCTTTCTGCGGTGCATGGTTGCACGCAGTCGTGCAAGGGTGAATGCTGGCCTGTGACCGAGGGGCTCTCGGGACAAGTGGTCGCGACCGGGCGATATTATTACGCCCCAGATGTCCGCCAGGAACTGCTCTACCGCAGCTGCGAGCCGCACACGCAGTCAGAGGTCGCGATTCCGTTGAAGGTGGGCGAGCGCGTGATCGGCGTCTTCAACGCCAGTCACCATGAGGTCGATGCCTTTCCCCGCGCGCAGATCGAGCTGCTCAAGGCCCTGGCCGGCCACATCGCCGTAGCCATCGACAACGCTCAGCGCATCCAGGAGCAGCGGCAGCAGATTCAGCGCCTGAACCAGGAACAAGACGAAGCGCATCGCCTGCAGCAGACTTTGTTTCCTCAGACTGCGCCGGAAATTCCTGGTTTCGTTTTGGAAGCGGAAAGCGTCTCGGCGGGCGCGGTCGGCGGAGACTGGTATGACTACATCCCGCTCTGCGCCGGACGTGTGGGCATCGTACTCGCCGATGTTTCCGGAAAGGGAATGCCGGCGGCGCTGCTCATGTCGGCGGTGCGCGCGACTATGCGCTTTCTCGTTCCGTTGGGGGGACCCGGCGAAGTGCTCGGGCGGCTCAATCGGATGCTGCTCAACGATTTCCCCCGCGGGCATTACGTCACGATGATTTATGCCGTCCTCGATCCGGAGCGACGGACTCTCACCTTTGCCAGCGCCGGCCATCCGTGGCCTCTGCTGTGCCATGACGCGGACGTGCGTCCGCTTCATTCCGATGCGGGAACTCCGCTGGGACTGCTTCCCGGCGAATTCAGCGAACACACCGTGACGCTCTGCCGCAACTTCCGCCTGCTCTTCTACACGGACGGAATTTCCGAAGCGCTAAATCATGCCGACGAAGAGTTCGGCAGCGACCGCGTCACGGAATTCGTACGCGAACATCACTGCGACTTGTTGTCGATCATGCAGGCAGCGCGTGAGTTCCGCGGCGCCCGCGCGCAAAAGGACGACGCCACGGTAGTAGTGCTGCGCAGTGACGAGTAGGATAATCCCTCGGCAGTCAGTTTGTTATTCTGTTGCAATAGCCGGAGGATCTTTTTATCCAATTCGTCAGATGACGATCGCTGGGTCATCTAGACTTCGGACGGCCTACTCTGAGGCAATCCGCTTCCATCAATCCCGACTTGCGTAGTCTTTCACGTCCACTCGCATGTCAGACATTCAATGCCTTCAATAGCATTATTTCCTTTCAACTCACCCGAATCGGGCAGACACATTGCTGCGTCTGAGTGCCGAGAAGTGCAGCAATGATCGGCAACGCTCTCCTTCTCGCGCTGGTTCTCGAGTTCCCAATCAGAAACCAAAACAGTGTCAGAATGAAAGGTGGGCCATCCGGCTCAGGTGCTGCTTTCAACCCATCGCCGTTGGAATAGCGCAGAACATTCCTGTCCTGCTGCCCAGTCGGGCTGCCACATGTTATGGCATGAACCATTTTCGTATCTGCTCTGCTGTAACGTTGCCTCCCGTCAGAATCACCGCAACAAGCTGGTCACGAAATCGTCCGCGGTAGCCAACGAGTCCTGCCAAACCCGCTGCTCCTGAGGGTTCCAGTACTAGCCCGAGTTCCTGATGCGCGAGTCGCATTGCCTCCAGCATCTTGCTGTCTTCGACAAGAACGATATCGTCGACGAGACCGGTGAGGTCGGCCACTGCTTCTGGGTGGGGCCGCGATACCGCCAGACCATCAGCGATGGTATCCGCTCCGTCTTCTTGAACTCGGCCGAGCCGCCACGAACGCTCCATCGCAGGCGAGCCCTTGGCACACACACCAATCAACTGAGTGGTGGGATAATGCGTTTTCACCCAACGCGCCACTCCCGCCAGCAGCGAGCCGTCACCCAAGGGGACGAGGATTGCGTCGAATCGTTCCGGCCAGCGGAGCAGCTCTACTCCAATCGTGCCCGCACCTTCTCCAATGGGCGTGTCTCGTCCATCCTCTACTAACAGCGCACCGTTCTCCTGCGCAAATGCCTTGGCCGCCGCTGCTTCGTCCACATTTCTTGCAAATCGTACATCTGCGCCAAGCGCACGCATGCGTTCCACTTTCAGAGGATTCGCGTCCCTAGCCACAAAGATAGTGATTGAAAGTCCCCGCTTACGGGCAGCATATGCCATTCCTTGGCCGAAGTTGCCGGCCGTCGAACACACTAGCTCAGGTCTCCCGACCAAGGACGAGACAAGATATTCCGCGCCGCGCCCCTTGAACGAGCGGATTGGATTCAGGGTCTCAACCTTAACGACAAGCCGACACTCTAGTCGCTTCCCAAGCGACTCAGCCAGAAATTGTGGGGAGTTGAGAAACACAGGATCGATGACCGTGATGGCGTGTGCTATACGCTCAATCGAGATTCGGCGGTCGTTAGTCACGGCGCTTCGGTTATCAGGGAAGATCACTCTACTGCGCGGTCCATTCACTAGCCACGGCTCACAGCGGCGGAGCAACTCGCTCGTTTGATCCCCTTGCGAAGCACGATGGACCATCCTCATGTAAGTAGGTTAGCGAGCGTCGTCCATTAGTGGATTCGCCGTCTCGGCTCTGCTCAAGAGCACAATATTAACCCAGCTGGCCAACGGGTTCTGGGTCGAATCGACTTATGTGCATTGTAGGCCGCGCGAACCACGCCTCCCGCCTGCCAGTGATTGCGCCCAGCGGTCCGGCAAATAGAAGTGTCGCGACCGCAACTGCTGGCCAGGGTTGGCTCAACGCTGATTCTCGACTGACTAAAAACATACCGGAAATAAAATGGCTGCGACTGATCCCGGGATAAAGATCGGGAGCCTTGGAGCCGGTTCAATCCAAGGATAGGCATCAGTCAGGGTGGAAGCGCTTCTCAAGCGAAGTAAGGACACGACTTCAATACCCAGTCCGGCACACAGAATGAATACCGCCGTGACATGGATGACCAAAACGAGTGAATAGAAAGACATGTTTCCTCATTTTCGATCAGTTGCAAAGCCCTACGATCTTGTGGATCGAGGATGGCTCTTCAGTGGCCTTGACCATGAAGGCGACCAGCTCCATCGCACGAGAATCGGCAACAACGCCGGGAAAAGATAAGCGGCCCAAGAGGTATGTTGGCGGGATGATGGAGTCCTTGAACAAGAAAGCTACTGACTCGACAACCACACGCCCGATCCTGTCATGCAGCATGGCGACGGCCAGCGAAACAGCGAATCGCTCCAGGAGGTTCGTATCCTGCTCTGATACAGGTACTCTGGGTCCGAATCCGGACACAATCGCATCATGGCCTCTGATCACTCGTTCGGCCGAAAAGCTCTGGACGCAGTAGTTTCTAGACCAGTGCAGTTTGACTAAGGTACCCGAGGATTCGCTGGCGCTCGGAACGGCCGAGACCCTCGAAGATAACGGCCGCACGCTTATTTTCATTGCGGATCACGACCGCGCGTACCTCAACGGCATCTTCCTGGTCTTCACGGTCCATAACCAGCCGCATATTGAGGCGTGTGCCTTCGGGAATGGGTGTGCTGGACAGAAACGAAAGGCCTTCCTCACTCATGTCGACTGCGGTGCTTAGCTTGAAGTCCTGGCCCAAGCCGTACATGACATCACAATGAACTGTCTGGCGCGCGCACTCGCGACGTTCACGTCGTGCAAACCGGGAAAGAAGTCCTAAGTTCAAAGGATGCAGGCCTCTGGACCTCAATTCTCTCCCGGTTCCTAGCCCATTCAAGGAGAACTCGGGCCTCTATTCGCACCAAAGTAATGAACGTGTCGAGGCTCAAGAGTCCCAAGTCTCTTTTGCCGCCAGGATTGTATTTACGTGGATTGTGACCGTGTCCTCGACCTTCCGCGCATACCCTCCTGCATAAGTGACCATCACCGGAATGCCGCGCTCCGTTGCAACTTTGAAGACCAGCAGATCGCGACGCTTCAAGCCATCGATCGTCATGGCCAAGCCTCCGAGTTGATCTTCGCGATAAGGATCCGCCCCGGCGATGTAGCAGAGCAGATCGGGCGTGAATTGGCGCAGGCCAGAGCTTAGCGCCTGGTCGAGCCATGCCAGGTATTGATCGTCGGTGGTGCCGTCTGGCAGATTGACGTCAATTGACGAGGGCGGCTTATAAGACGGGTAATTGTGCTCCTGATGGAGCGAGATGGTGAACACTGAATCGCCATCCGAAGTCGTTGGCGGTTGCATGCCCGACCTCAACTGCGGAGCAGATGCGCTCGGCAGCGGCTCGCTCGAAGTCCTCCTGGGCGGGAATATGGCGGCGGTTCCATTGCCGTCATGAACATCGCAGTCCAGCGTCATGACACGACGGGCTCTTCCCTGCTGCTGCATCTTCTTGATCGCGACTGCTACGTCGTGAATCATGCAGAAGCCCTCGCCATGATCCGGATGCGCGTGGTGAAAACCTCCGCAGATGTTGAAGGCTATCCGGTCCCTCAGAGCGAGGTCGGCTGCCACAATCGATCCGCCCGCGGCCAGCCAGAACGACCTCACCAAGGCCGGCGAGTAGGGAATCTCCATTTGGAGCTCTGCTTGAGCACTCAGTGTTCCCGTAAGTAAACGCTCGACGTACCCATGCGTGTGGACCAGACGGATGTCATCGTCACTGGCCGGCTGAGGTTCGACAAAATCGTCTGGATCGACTACTCCAGTCTTCAGCAGACGTTCATGAATGAGCCGATATTTCAGCGCGGGAAAGACATGCGTTCCAATCGGCAGGTAATAATCATCGCTATAGATGACGCGAAACGGAAGTCTCATCAGGGTTGGGTGCAGCTCAGATCAGCAGTTTCCAAATCGGCTTTTCATCCATCTAACTGAGCGAGGATGAAACGGTGCGCAATTCAGCCCGCTACAATCCGCGCAGGAGCAGTCACGACTCTCGTTTGCCAATGCATGACGAGCAGCCGCATCTTTTAGGCGAACCCGTCGAGGATGACCATGCTGTATCTGCGAGTCTTCCGCCCGAGCACTCCGCCGTAGATCAGAGTGGGCACATGGACCACCATCGCAAGCCGATCATCTCCATCCACGGGAAAGACGTACAGGAACACGAACTAGATCGCAAGAGCGCCGCTTAGACCTTCGAAGTTCGGAAGTCGGATCCGGCATGCTCTTGTTGCCGGTCCGGGACTGTGACGGAATGAGTGGACGTTCTGCATCTGTCCGCATCGGCTAGCATTCCACCCAGCCATATTTCCGCCATCGTTCTGCTCACTTCGGCAATGTCGAAGCTCTGGTATTTGTTTCCGCCCATCAGTTCCTGCACCAGAGAATGATGAAAAACCATCCCTACGAAAGAGCGAGCAGCAATAAGTGGATCGAAGCGCCGTAGCTTGCCTTCGTCCATCTGCTTGCGGATAAACGTAGCAATCATCTCGTAGAGCTCGGCGATATGCAGCTTGTAAAACCTTTCGGACAAACGGTGATTCTCCAGGGCGCTGAACATGAGCAGGCGGATCTTCGCGG
>CAZLIE010000024.1:0-36725 GCA_964559345.1 uncultured Terriglobales bacterium | reverse complement strand
TTCGGATAGAATTCTCTCAATTCATCCTTTGCGGAGCACTCATCAGGTTCATTCGGGAGAACCCAAAAAAGGTTCACATCAGGGGAACTTCTGGAAGCGGTAACATTTGCTGGGTTTTCAGTGCCAGATCAGGAAGCATTGCGGATACTTGAATGGAGGGCGAAGAAGAACGGCTGGATCTAGGTCTTGAAACAAAGCGAAGGCAGCTTTGTTCAGTTTCGGTGAGCTTGCTGCCGCGCCGGCTCGATTTGCTTTCATTGTGATATTTTGGTGCGCCAGACCTTTGGAGAGGGGCCAACAATCAATGACAACGCGTTCACCGGCCCGACCCTTTCCCAAATGGAGGCAAGCACTGTCTGGCTGCGGAGATTGCTGCTTTCGCCCCAACGCGTTTCAACAAGTACTTGGAGCCCTTCGTTGGCGGAGGAGCACTTTTTTCCATTTAGCTCCAGGTCTTGCAATACTTTCTGACAAAAATTCGGAACTGATGAATGCTTATGAACAGGTGAGGGACAGCGTGCCGGGCATTATGGTCATGCCATTAGGGAAGATATTCTGAACGGTAACTCGCGCTGGAAGGACTTAGTGCCACCCGCCACACGTCGCGCAGTAGAAGAGTTGCGCCTTGCGGATCGACTACGTCATTTGAGCCGGACTGGATCTTAAAGATCCACCGCCTTGTCAGGGCGCCTACCGTTACTGCACCTGACGGCCATATTCTATAAGTGAATCGGATCGTCGTGCGAACGAGGAATCACGCCAACAGTATAATCCTCTCACCTACGCATCCCATCCCAACTTATCATTTGCAGCCCATCTGAGCGCCCGCTTTTCTGGCTGATTGCAGCTCGTCCTCCGTGGGAGTGTTGCCGTTCAATGACATTGTCGCGAACTTGAATGCCTCCGGCCAGCAGACAGCTTGGTTGCGGAAGTCGCCATAGAATGCTGTCATAGCATTCCTTACCTCGGGTGTGTTCATGTTCTTGTCAGCTCCAGCGCCGATCTGATCTCGGATCGCAACCCTAAATCTCTTAAGCCACAATGAATCACCGGATGTGCGCAGTTGGAAGGAATCACGCAGCCGGAGGAGCGCCCCGGGGTCACTCGCCGAAGAGCCGATACCGACGCAAAAGCCAACAACGAAAATCTGCTGCGGATGGTCCCGTTAAAAGAACGCCTACCTGATCTTACTATCGCCCCCGCGCACGACTTGCGGGCTTTTGCAGAAATGCCGAAGCTGTCTCCAGTCAGTAGTAAAACTGCACCTGGCCAGCGCAAAAACAGAAACCGCGGCAGCTCTCGATTTTTCTTCCGCCGAGGCATCCTGAATAACTTTCACGAGGGTCATAGCAGCCAGATGCTGCGACAGGTAGGGCTACGCGCAACTCTCAAATTCAATTCAGAACTGAGGATCCATTCATGGCGTCTACAGAAAGCGATTCGTGTCGTGCTCGCAAACATTCCTCCGTCATCCGTTTACTAATATTCAGCTTCGGCCTATCGCTCGGTATCGCACTCTTTTCCTCGGCCGCGCAGGCACAGACCGCCTTACCGGCTTGGGTGGATAATTTGCTCTTCCACAACTCCACCATAACCGCCGACCCAACCTTGACTGCTCCCGAAGCGCAAGGGCTTGGCCTAAAGTTCGAGCTGTTGTTCTCTATGATGAACGACCACGACCCGCAGAATCCCGACAACGACACCATCTCCGTCTTCACCACCGCCGGCACCTTCGCCAACCCTGGCGCCATCGGTGCTGCTGTGCGTAACATGCTGCCCAACGCGAAGATCGAAACGCTCACCAACACGGTCAACATCAAGTATTTCTTCGTCAGCCCGCGCACCTGTGACGGCGACTCGCCTCGCATTCAGCTGCTCATCGATCCGGGCGACGGCACTGGCCCGCACAACGCATTCGGCCACATCGGCGATAAGCCCTTCGGCGGCGAATGCACCATGGATATGTGGGTCTATGAGGACATGACCAACTCCGTGCCCAAGTGGGACCTCAGTCAATTCGCCGGCTCCGGCCCGTTCTGCACGGCGTCGAATCCAATGCTGTGCACCTGGAAACAAGTGGTGGCTTTCTTCGATACTGTTCATCCCAACCACCAGGTGCTTTCCGGCGGAGTCTTTGACGACTCCTGCAGCGTCTCGCTTTCCTTCTCCCCACCATTTGCGCCGCTCTCCTGCGGCAAGGCTTTCTACGATCTGTTCACCGTGGAGAACCGGACTCTGGAAAACCGGCAGGACACCGTGCAAGGCCCGACAAAATAATTCTCAGCGAGGGAGGATGCCAAAGGCGGCTCACTACGGGCCGCCTTTGCTGTTTGATGAGAACGCCAAAACTGTTACCGCGAATATAGCCTGCGTTGAGCGAGCGCAGCGAGTCGAAAGCTGCCGATGGCAACACTCGGTCATTGGACGAAGGGACAACGACACTTGCATGAAGCAAATTAGGCAGTTCGCGCCCGCTTTCCACATCCCACACCTTCAGCGTCTTATCATCAGAAGCGGACACCGCTCGCGCTCCTTGTTCCGATCTTCAGAATTTAAACTGTAGATTTAACTGCATCTGCCTCGGAGAACGGGCCGCGACGGCTTGTCCGAAAAATGGTGAGGTTATTACGCCGACATACGTCACATCGTTCCGGTGATTGAAGACATTGAACGCCCCAATTTGGGCTGTCAATGACGGACTTTCCTTCCGCTTGCCAAGTAAAAATGCATGAGAAAGGCTGAGATCAAGATCCACGTATGCCGGACCATGAAGCGAATTCCTCGGTATTCCTGCGGGCCGATCGGTGCTCACACCATCGCCATTGGCGTCATTGCCGGTGGTGATGTTGACTGGGCTACCAGAATAAGCCTGGAAGGCGGTTCCCAATTTCGCGATTTTTCCCATATCTAGAGTGCCTATCAGGTTGAGACGATGGCGGGAATCTGTGTCGGCGCGAGCCCAATCTTGCTGAGGAAAGTAACTGTTGCCGGGAAAATAAGTTACACCGCTCGTGTTGTTATAAATCTTAGAGAGCGTGTACTGTACCTGGCCGGTAAACATTCGAGTTACGCGGCCGCGAAAGGTTAGCTCCATCGAGTTGCCTTTTTGGTAGCCGTCCGATTGAATTTGGCGCACCTGGCCTTCTGCGGCATTCGGGCGCGCAAGAAAAAGCGGAGGTTGCGGTGCGTTCACGTCCAATGACCGAAAGAAATCGATGCCACGGCTGCCGACCCAGTTAGCGCTGAAAGTACTTTTTGCGGTTATCTGCCGCTCGATTCCGAGACCGTACTGAAGCGAATAAGGTATGCGTGCGCCGGGGGCGAGTGTCACGAGACTGGTCGGTTGCGACACTAAAGAGCTCGCGGCCACTGGAAAACTCGGGTTCTCGACGATAAAACGTTGCAGATTTGTTCCGTTGAAGTGGATTAGATCGGCGATGGGACGCGGTCCGGTTCTATCGAAGAACAAACCTGCGCCACCGCGAAAAACGACTTTGCTGCTGTTCTTGGGAGTCCATGCAAATCCGAGACGTGGAGCAAAATTATCGCGGTCGTCATGGAAGTAGTTCTGATAGTAATAACGCAAGCCAAGCGTAAGTTGCAGCTTTGGCTTAACGGTTATTGTATCTTCCACAATTCCGGCCACATTCTTTTCGAGAAAGGCAAGATGTCCCTGCCCTTGCTGAGAGACAAAGAACGCCGGGCGCCGTGCCGCAAAATCGGTCAGACTGGCAAAAGTGTAAGTGCCCAATACGTTGCCGAAATCGTCTGCGCCGCGCCGGCTCCAATCAGGAATCTCAATTCCAAACTTCCACTCGTTCCTTTTTCGCACACATGTAACAATGTCATTGCCTTCCAAGTGGTACTCGGTCCGTTTCGTGTTCACCTGCGCGCCGCCTCCGACGAATGCTCCCTGGACAACTATGGACGGAGCGTTGGTTGTGCTGCTTACGGGCGTCTCCTGGTGACCTAACAGAAATCGAAGCTGGTTGATTAAGCGTGGCGAGAATACCTTCTGATAGCTGACGTTAATTTCATGCTCGGCATTGAAATAGCTCGTCGCTGCCACCGGAAGAATGTTGCCGCCGACACCTTGATTCACACGGGTTTCCTGTTCGTACGAGTAGCCGATCCAAAATTGGTCTGACGTTCCAATGTCGTGAAAAAGGCGGCCCGAGCCAAAGAAGTGATGAATAGGAGTTGGAACATTCTGCTGGATGGTGCCGCTCAGAGTCTCCGCAACAACGAAAGCTTCTTGATTGTTATGATCGTCCTCGAAGGAAAGCAGGAAAGACGTCTTTTTGTGTCCCATCACTGGGCCGCTTAGCGATCCTTCATAGAACTGCCGACGCTCAGGCGGCTTTCGTGTGGCGAATGCGTTTTGTGCATCTAGCGCTGCATCTCGAAAAAGGAAATTAAATTCACCGTGATAATCGGTGGTGCCACCCTTTGTTTCGATTTCAATGCGGGCCCGGCCTGGGCGGGAATAAAGAGCGGAGTAGGGATTGTGATTGATCTTGATCGTCTTGATTGCCGACGACGTTACGCCCGGACCATTGGCTTCGATTCCGTTCACGACCAGCGAAACACCGTTGGTGCCGATTGAAGAGTTGTCGAGAAAGCGGGAGAGCGTGGCTATGTAATCCTGATCGAAGACCGGAAGTCGGTCGAGCGCGTCACGGGTTATGGTATTCGCATTCTGATTTTGCACGACTTCGGAACTCAGCTGCGGAGTCGAGTCGTCCTCGGCTACGGTCACCTCTTCTTTTTCTACTGCGATCGAAAGCGTGAAATTGGCGATTACGATAGGCTGACTCTTGACACCGACTACAGCTTTGGCTGCGGCGAAACCTTTCTGCTGAGCAGTGAGTTCGTAAACGCTTTCCTTCACACCTTCAAAATGATAATTGCCAGAACCGTCGGTGATCGTGTTCGCGACTACCTGATGATCTCTCCCCGCCAGCGAGATTTCCGCGCCAGCAACCGCTGCACCAGAAGGATCATGAACAGCTCCAGCAATGACGTGGCTACCTAACTGTGCGACGGCCTGCGTCGCACAGCAAGCCGCAACAATCAAAAAGAGAGTTAGGCAGGAGAATGATTGTGGGAGATAGCGCATCTGCAACATCTCGCCAACTTTTACGCGTTGTACGTTAAAATAGTGTCAAGAATAACTCAGCTTAGTTGGGTTACGAGTGGGTAGCATCGCTGTGCGCGCTCATCATCAAGTAGAACTGAATGTCTTACCACATCGGGAACAATTCCATCCAGGATGCTTGCCCAGCAGGAGAAAGCCTATCAGCTTGCGGTCTGTCATGATGGTCAGCTTGGAACGAGCAATTTGGCAATCTAAAGCCGCATAAGAAAGACTGAGGGCGAGATTTGCGTCTCAGGTATTCGCTGATAGGCGAACCCGGATCAATTTTAGACGAGTGCGTAATGCGCTCTTGTAGTCTCGCTGCTCATCTACCAACACCAAAGTCGCGGCTGCAAAGCGGCGTCTCGAAGACCTATGCTTTGCAGCCTCTGCTACGTATTCTCTGTTTGCCGATCGAAACCTCACTGCTTGGCGATCACGAGTACCGCCACCGAGCCTGGCACTACTCCAGGCCGGGGATGAGCTGTAGGATCGCCGGTAAACTTCGCCGACGGCAGATAAATCCTGTGGTTGGCTGCATCTAAAGCCATGGTCTTCGATCCTGGCGCCGAGGGCAATGCTTGGACAATCGAGTATTTGCCGGCGGCATTCTTTTTCAGAACGTCGAGCTTTCCGTCACCGTTAGAGGCAAACACGTAACCGGTTTCCGGATCAAAGGCAACTGCATCGCAGTCATCGCCAATTGCGACGGTCTGTAGAACCTTGCCGCTTTCGGCGTCGGTTACTGCTAAGAGCTTGTTAGCGCAAGAGGAAAACAGCCTGTGATTGTTCCGATCAATGGCCAGACCAGTAGGTTCCATGCAAGGACTCAGCGGCCAAGTCGCCTTCACAGATTTTGAGCTCACGTCAATCACATCGATCGAACTCTTGTCCTCGAGGTTTATGTACAGGTTTCCATCTTGGTCATCGACGGTGAATTCAGGGCGGCCGGTAAGCGGAATCGTGGCCACCACTTCTTGAGTTGTAGCGTCAATTACGCTCGAGGAATTGCTTCCACCGTTTTGCACGAATACCAGTTTGCTGGCCGGATCGAACAGGATGGAATCAGGATTTTTGCCTACATCGATTTTCTTAACTATCTTCAGGGTTTTCAGGTCAAACACCGCAATCTTCGCCTCGCCTCCGTCGCTGATGAATCCAATTCCCAGTTCAGGAGCTAGCGCTATGCCGTGGACGCCAGGCGTGTCCGGAATGTCACCCAAAATGGATCCGGAATCGGCGTCCAAGACAGCAACATGCGTCGCACGCGACATAAATATGCGCCGCGAGTCATTGTCGACCACCAGATAGTCCCAGCGGCCTCCACCGTCCAAGCTAAATTTGTTCACGACTTTGAAGCCAGCCGCCGTCTTGGCATCGGCCCCAATCGCATACCGCAGTGCGCCCAACAGCAAAGCGCAAATCGCTAACCTCGATAAAACCGGAATTCCTCGCCTCATCTGTCTCTCCTCCGAACTGTTGCTGAGACCGCAAGAGTAGTGATGAGGACATTAAGCGATCCTTAAAAACGCACACCTCACGCCGGAAAGCAGTTAGCCTTCAGTTTGCCTTAATGTCCGTTCGGATAGATGAGGACCCCTTTTGGAAGATCGAATGGATCGAGGCCTCAGCACGGCGCGACTCAGCTCGCATTCGATGATCGAAGCGTATCCAAACAAAAACACATGAGCAGATTACTTTCCCTCGACGAGAACGCCGGCAGGAACATACCACCTCTCGATTCGTGCAGTTGGATATGATTTGGCAAGCCCAAACCAGGCAAGAAATTGGCCGCACGAGCGAAGCTGTCAATGTTGTACTTCGTCCGACCGCGGATCTCGCCGCTCAACTCACGAGTGCCGAGTGACTGATGAGCGTGCCAGGCACGAACCAACAGAAGAACCAACTCTACCGTTGTGAGTCATGCCATACACTCGAGCCGGTGATGCGCAGCCATTACCGCGCGACCGAATGGATTGCAGTCCTAAACCGGATGAAGACGTGGCGGCGAGCACGCAAGCGTCTCCCTTTGCCTCATGCGTCCCTGCGCCAACGAAATCCGCTGATGTGGCGTTCGCTCAGTATCTCTCCACCATCAACTTGCATGGCGGGGCGAAATGGCCTTTTGAGTTGCGTACTTTTCTCGGCCACAAGGGGCGGCGGCGAAGGTCATCGTCATCGAGTACGATTTGCCGCGACGCAACAGCTTTGCTCACGATGCGATAGTCGCGCATGACGGAAGAGTCTGGTACAACGACTTCCAACAGCCATTCATCGGAGTGCTCGATACGAAGACCGGCAGTACGCGCGAGTGGCAGCTCTCAATTTTGAGGCCGTCCGACCCAGCGGGATTTCTGACGATTAAGCTGGACGCAAAAGGGAACGCCTGGATTCCAAGATTCACGCAGGGCTGCACCGTGGCGAAGTTCGATCCGACGACCGATGTCTTTCAAAGCTGGACAGCAGATCCGCGATATAACAATGCACAGAGCCGTTGTGCTCGCGTAGCTCTGGGGGCTCCGGACAGCACGGTGTGGTTCTCGGACAGTGAGAACCGCAGGATGTTCAAGTTGCATCCGGACACCGGGCATATCGATCCATATGATTCATTTCCCACGGTACAAGGGACTCGTCACAGACTTTCACAACGAGAAGCAGCACTGCACTTACGGCATCGCAGTCGATTCACAAGGGAACGGATATTTTGCCGATATAGCCGGAGGCAACATCGGCCGTGTCGATGCCAAGACTGGCGAGATCGCGATTTACCCAACGCCGACAAGAGACTCCGGGCCTCGACGCGTGTTCACGGACTCGCAGGACCGTTTGTGGTTTGGTGAAAACTATGCGAGTAAGCTCGGCATGTTCGACACTCGAACGAAGCAGATGAAGGAATGGACTCCTCCCGTCCCGTGGTCGGGCTGTTATCCAGCAGTCGTGGATAAGAATAGAGAGGTCTGGACCGATGGCATGGCAACGGATTACGTGTACCGACTCAATCCAGGCACGGGTCAATTTGTTCAGTACTTGCTCCCGACGCAAGGAGCAAATTTGCGCAAAATCGACGCCGACAATTCCACCCAGCCAGTGAGCATATGGGTCGCCGAAGTACATCGCGGTAAGCTCGCGAAGATTGAACCTCAAGAATGATCTTATAAGTCAACCAACATGAGCCAAGTTCAAGATTCCCAAGAAGACGACAGCAGATACTCTCGTCGCGACCGATGGCACGCCGCAACCGCCGGTTATCTCGGCTGGACGATGGATGCGTTCGATTTTTTCATCGTCATCTTCATGGTGGACACCCTGGCTCAGCACTTCCAGGTAACGAAGAGCGCAATCATCTGGACCCTGACCGCCACGCTGGCGATGCGCCCAGTGGGCGCGCTTGCGTTTGGAATGCTGGCCGACCGCTTCGGCCGTCGCCGCCCACTCATTGCAAATGTTCTATTTTTTTCAATCATAGAGCTGCTTTGCGGCTTTGCGCCGAACTACCAAATTTTTCTACTCCTCCGAATTCTGTTCGGCATAGGAATGGGTGGAGAATGGGGCGTGGGGGCCTCTCTGGCCATGGAGAGTGCGCCCCGAAAGTGGCGGGGAATTTTGTCGGGCATTCTACAAAGCGGGTACTCGATGGGATATCTACTCGCTGCGCTTGTGAGCAGGTTGATACTGCCACACTTTGGATGGCGGGCGATGTTTTGGATGGGCGGAGCACCAGCGCTACTAGCTCTATACATAAGCGCACAAGTGAAGGAATCCGAAGCATGGGAACAGCAGGGAAAACAGGATTTCTCGGTGATCGTGCGGCAGACGCTCTCGCACTGGAAAAGCCTCGCGTACCTTGCTGTGCTGATGACGCTGATGCATGCTCTCTCTCACGGCACGCAAGATCTTTATCCGGATTTCCTCAAGTCGGTTCATGGCCTGAGGCCATCGACTATTTCCTATCTGGCCATCTTGTATAACATTGGCGCTATTGTGGGCGGGATTACGTTTGGCTATCACTCCGAGCGGTTCGGCCGCCGGCGCGCGATGTTGGCAGCTCTGTTGCTTTCACTGCTGGTCATTCCCCTGTGGGCATTCGTCGGGTCTTTCTATCTACTAGCCGCCGGCGCTATTCTCATGCAAATAGGTGTGCAGGGCGCCTGGGGGATAATTCCCGCGCACTTGAACGAGTTAGCGCCCGATCAGGCCAGGGGCTTGGTTCCGGGATTTGCATATCAGATCGGAATATTGTTAGCAGCTCCCACGAACACTGTGGAATTTGCGCTACGGAATCGGTTGGGCTATTCATGGGCATTAGCTGGGTTTGAGATTGGGACTATTGTTCTTCTGGCGATTGTCATTTCGCTAGGTTCTGAACGTCGCGGCAAGAGCTTTCTGCACTCCCAAAATCAGCCGAGAGTCGCCATGAGCGGAGTGGTGTAGGTATGCGTGTCCTTGTAGTCGAAGATGAGCAACGTCTGGCCCATAACGTCGCTCGCATTCTCAAAGAGAATGCGTCCTCCGCGGTGGACCTTGCCTTCGACGGCGAAGAGGGCCTGTTCCTCGCCGAATCAAATCCTTATGATCTTCTCGTATTGGATTTGATGTTGCCCAAGCTTGCCGGTCTCGAAGTGCTACGGCGGTACAGACACAATGGTTTCAAGACCCCGGTTCTCATTGTTACGGCGCGGGACGAAAAGGAATCGGTCGTCGCACTTCTGAATGCCGGGGCTGACGACTACATCACTAAGCCCTTTGACTTGGGCGAGTTCGTGGCTCGAGCCAAAGCTCTGATCCGGCGCGGAATGGGGGAACATGCCACCATAATCCGTATCGGAGATCTGGAATTGAACAGCACGTCGAGACGGGTACACAGAGCCGGCGCGACTGTCGTGCTGACTCCGATGGAATATCGTGTCCTAGAGTATCTGGCCCATAAACGCGGAGCAGTAGTCTCGAAGACTGAGTTACTGGAGCACTTGTATGACTATAATTGGGAAAAGTTCAGCAATGTAATTGAGGTTTACATCGCCGGGTTGAGAAGAAAAATTGACGGAACAACAGATGTGAAGTTGATTCATACACTTCGTGGACAAGGCTATTCTCTGCACGCCGATGGCGGCCTACCGGCAAAGAGTCGTAAATGAAGCGGTTTTCATTAAAGAAGCGGCTTGTCACTGCTGTAATCCTGTCGCAAGTGCTGCTGGCACTAGGACTGGTCATAGTCGCGAGCTGGTACGCTCGATACTATCTTCGCTCGGCATTCGACGTGAATCTTGAAGGCCGGGCACTAAGTGTTGCCGCGCTAGTGTACTACCCGGATGATGGCCGACCCGGGTTGCTGTTTGATTCCAGCAAAATTCCACCTTCATCCCATCACATCCACAAAGACATCTATCTGGTACGTAGCGACGTCGGCGGTTTTGAACGGCATGCAGATGGCTATTATCAAGGTCTCTTCGATCACATTCCTGCGAACGTGCGCTACTGGGATTTCAAAGCTCAGGGTGAGCCGTATCGGGCGATCATCTTGCGTGACGTCCCCATTCTCGACACTGAAGCTGGCGTTGCTCAGCCGCTACCGCGGCTAAGAGTTATCTATGCAGCCCCAACCATGGACATCGCACGGAGGATTACGGCGTTGGCTGCAGCGATTGGCTTTAGCAGCGTACTTCTGTTTTTACCGACTGTCTTGCTGGCCATTTGGAGCATACGTCGGACTCTCGCGCCCTTGAATGAGCTGGCCCACCAAGCGCAGGCAATTTCGGTACACAACTGGCAATTTCAGCCAAGTGAAAAAGCCAAGGCAGCTATCGAGCTCGAGCCTCTGATTGCAGCCATCGAGACTGTGTTAGCCGGACTTCAGCGGGCTTTCACGCGCCAGCGGGAATTCCTGGGGGATGCCGCCCACGAGTTAAAGACTTCATTGGCCATACTCAAATCGACCATGCAATCGCTGATGAACCGTCCGCGGGAGGCCGGTGAGTATCAGCGCGGTCTCGAGCATATGAGCGAAGATAGCGATCGCCTCGAGCAATTACTGAGTCGAATGCTTCGTTTGGCGAGGGTTGAGCAGTGGGCGGCGGATGGAATCCATCGTGAACTTGAAGTGGTGGACATTACTTCCACCTGTGAGATGGCAGTCGCGCGGATTTCCGAACTGGCAAATGCGAGAGAAATCAAAATTGAGTTTGATTCCTCCGAAGTAGTACTAATGAGGGCTGACCCCTCGGATCTCGAGCTTGTTTGGTTGAACTTGTTGGAAAACGCGGTTCAGTACAGTTCCCGAGGGTCGAACGTGTCAGTCACTCTGACCTCAGGTCCGGAGACGGCAGAGGTATGTGTTGCCGATGATGGCTGGGGCATCCCCGAGTCTGACCTCAAACACATATTCGACAGATTCCGGCGTGGCGATCCTTCGCGATCAAGATCTACGGGTGGATTTGGTTTGGGCTTGGCGATCGCAAAGTCGATCGTCCAGGCCTACAAGGGATCTATTCACGCTGAAAGCAAAATTGGTGAGGGCACTCGCATTACCGTGACGCTACCTACCCTGCGTGCCGGCACATCATCGCAAGTGGATGGCTTAACTCGGACGAATCCGTCTCTAACAACTCACTAGGAGCTCGCCTTCCCATTCCTTTGACAACTCAGTGGAAACTGGATGGCAGAGCTGGAAGCATAGGCGTTATCTCGATCACGACCGCTTGGAGCGCGTGAAGATCTAGCCCGAGCTGGTCCAAAATGGTGGGTGCGATCATCCGGCGGCTATTCCGGTGCTGTTAACTTCCAGGTGAGCGGCGACAATACTCAGCCCTAACACAACAACAAAGGCCACGGAAACCAATCCAAAGACCCAGCGCAAGCCAGCCGCGCCACCGATTTGACCAGCCAACCACGGCACGATCATTCCGCCGGCTAGAGCTACCGCGAAGAGAATTCCGAAAACTGTGCCTGAGTGCGATTTGAAGCGCGCTCCGGCGATTCCTAGCGCAGTAGGATAAATGCCCGCCAACGACCATCCACACACGACGATTGCTATCGCGGAGAAAATTGGAGACGGCGCGATTGCCGCCAGCGCCGCTCCCGCGCATGCGCCTGACGCGCAAAACCAAAGAATGCGTAACGGATCGGTTCCGAGTGCCAATCGGCTTAGGACTGCGCGCGACAACATGATCGACGCCCAGTAAGCTGCCAAAATCCACGATGCTTTCGAGACGGATGAGATTCCAGCGTCGCGCGTTAAATACGTCGAAATAAAGCCGCCGAGCGTGAACTCTACGCCCGATTCGAAGAACAGCAATCCCGCGAATGTGATGACAAGAGGAGAGCGCGCGAACTGAGACATCGCAGCCAAAGGCAGCGCGTGGCTCTGTTTCGGAGTGGGGAATCGCAACGCAGCAGCGAAGATTCCCGCCGAGGCGCAGAGACCTGCAGCTGCGGCCAAAAGTTTACCCACCGATAGCCAGGCCAATAATGCCGCAATCAAGAACGGCAGGAACAAGGCGCCGAATCCGAAGAAGACGCCCAGCAGAGTGAGCGCGGCGCCCTTCTGTCGCGGATCGTCGTGCAAATCTGCGACCAACGTGTTTGTCGCTCCATTCAGCGCTCCGCCGCCCAATCCAAGCAGCACGACAGCCGACATCAAATGCTGAAACGCCGTCGCACGAACGATCACAAGGAGCGCGGCTGCGACGAACAGCGGCCCGAGAAACAGCGGAGGCTTCATGCCGAATCGGTCCATGATCAGACCAAGCACCAGGCTGGCGGCGAGCATGGCGCCATTCATAAATAAAAACAGCGTCCCTACATCGGCGACGCTGAATTGAAGACGTCCTGCAAGCGACGGGAGAATCGCGCCCAGCAACGCCATGACGATGCCGAACACGAACATCCCGAGATACGCGGCTCTGCTTAGTAAGCGAACACTGCCGCCATCAGACGGCGACATAATCCACCGGCGAGCGTCCAAAGAGCTTTTCGGTGAACTCATCGAAGACTCGCATGTTGTGATTCTTGCGAATTCCGGGCACATTCGGCGAAACAAACGTGGTCGCTTTGAAACCTTTTGCCTTGAGACGGGCTCCCGTCTCCGCTACTAACGACATCGCGATAAACACACTAGCCATCGTCGATCCGGCCGCAATCTTCTCTGGATTTCCGATATCGACGAGCGCATCCTCGGGCGGAACACAGTTATCGATTGCAATGTCGGCGACGTCGGAGAGCCGTTTGCCCGACGAGTGCGTCGCCTTCGCAATCGCAGCATTGGACAACGAAGAAACCGAAATCACCTTGAGGCCTTTTTCCTTGGCGTAGAGAGCGGCCTCGATAGGCGCAGCGTTGAGTCCACCATGGGAAAACACAATCATGCAATCGCCCGGCTGAAGCGAATAACTCAATAGAAAATTTGCGATGTATCCCTCTCGGCGTTCCAGCCACAGCAATTCGCGCGCGCCACCCGGTCCGACAACGTTGTGCCACATCAGGCGCGGATCGTAGAGCGGAAAAAAGCCGACGAAGCTTCCATAGCGCGGAAATATGTCCATCACCGGAATTACGGAATGGCCGCTGCCAAAGAGGTAGACGCGCTTGCCCGCGGCAATGGCGTTGGCAAAGAGCTCGCCCGCCGCTTGAATGCTGTCGTTTTGGGCGTCGTTGATGGTCGCCAGTACGCCGCTGATCTGCTTGTAATACGTTTCTGCCGACATGACTCGTGTCTCCTTAGAAAATGATTGCCGATTAATGCCGCTAAAATCCGCGTCCCTGTACCTTCATCCATGCGAGCCGAGCTGCTCCGAGCAAGCCCGCATCTTCGCCGAGAGCCGTCTTTTCAATACGTGCGTGCTTCGCAGCAACGGGCTGTGTCCAACGCAGTGCGTTCGAGCGAATACGATCCAGCATCAAATCGCCCGCCTGCATGAGGCCACCACCCAGCACGACCATCTCGGGATCGAAGATTGCGATCAAACCGGCAATTCCCAGCGCGAGATAATCCGCAGTCTCATGCAGCGTGCCAATAGCCTTTGCGTCCCCGGCACGTGCAGCGGCTACTACCTCTTCGGCGGATTTCATTCCCGCGCGCCGCGCAACTGCGGGTCCGGCAGCTTCGGTTTCCCATCCGCCGCACTGCGAATAGCGAGGCTCCCAAGGGCCGCCGACGACCATCCATCCGGCAGCGCCGGCAATGCCGTGAGCGCCTTCCAAGGGACGACCATCAGAGAAAATGCCGACGCCAATTCCCGTTCCCACAGCGACGAAGATTACGTGCTGTAATCCCTGGGCCACGCCGAACCACTGCTCGGCAAGCACACTTCCTGTGCGATCGCTGCCGATCGCAACCGGCACTCGTATGTGCTCGTTCAGCGCGGCATTGAGCGGATGAAAATCCCGTCCCCAGAGATTTGGCGCCCACGCTCTCCCGTTGGAAGAGTCGTAAATGCCGGGAACAATGACTCCAGTAGCGGCGACAGGTTCACCGCATCGAGCAAGAATCTGTTCGACTGTGAGGTCGAAACTTGAAGCCGCCGGAATCTTCTGCTTGTCGGAGATGCGTCCCAGCGCATCGACCAAAGCGATCGCTGTTTTGCTGCCTCCAAGGTCGACCGCCAAAACCTTGTCCATGAGTTTGTCAGCCTTGACGGGGACCGTCCTCTCGCACAGCCTGCGGAACGCGCGTCGCGAGCAGATCGAGGATCACGTTGTAACGATCGCCTCGCATGTAACTCTGAACGAACTCGAATGGCTTTCCATTCGCCTGGTAAGTTGTGCGTTCCACGTCAAAAACTGGAGATCCAGACGGAATGCCCAGCAGACGCGCCACTGGGGGCTTCGCCTTGACGGCAAAGTAAGTCTCACGCGCGCGCGCTGGATACAATCCGTAACGGCTCTGAAGAATGTGATAAAGCGACACATTCTCGAGATTTTCGTTTTGTAATCCCGGCACAAGATTCAATGGGATATGTGCGGTCTGCAGTCCCATCGGTTCGCCGTCGGCCATGCGTAGCCGCTTCAACATGAACACTTCGCCTGTGCCAAGCGATTCCGCGACGCGGCCCTCGGCCTTCTGCACCATGCTTTCGACTACTTGAGAAGTCGGGGTCAGCCGGTGACGTCGAATCTCCTCGCTAAAGCTGGTGAGCTCGCGCGGACCTTGGTCCAACTTCAATTTGCAGACAAAAGTACCGCGGCCATGTTCGCGTCGGATGTATCCCATATCCGCCAAGCCCTGCAGGGCCTGCCGCACGGTGATCTTGCTGATACCGTATTGCTCAGCTAACTGCAGCTCATTTGGTAGCTGCTGATCAGGCTGCCACTCTCCGGCTTCGATGGCCTTCATCAGAGCGCACTTGAGCTGGTAATAGAGAGGTATAGGTAAGTCTTTGCTCAGCGGAGCTGTTGACATAAGGACATAATCTTTTATGTCTTTTTAGTTGTCAAGGAAATCATCGGCGTGGTTTGTAAATCATTGACCACCTGTCGCATAAGAGCTCGTCACTGGCCGACGGGAACCAGGTCCACGTAGCCGTGTTTGGCCAGAAACTTGAAATACCCCACGAAATCGAACTTCATCGGCCCATGCTCCAGTTCAACCAGGCGGATAACATCGGCCAGAGTCCGCTTGCCATCGCACCAATTAAGAAGAACCAGCGGGGATGGACTCTCTCCAAATCCGGGGAGGCCCTCCCGATCACCCAACGGAAGGTCGTCGAGGGTCACGGCACCGAAGTCCTTGCGTCTGACGATGATCCGCAAAGCCTCCGCCCATGAAGCATCCGGCGTTGGCGTAAGAGGCTGAACCGGTACTGACGCTCCAACTTCTCTGGCACGCCGGTTCGCCGCCTGACGTAGCCGCTCGCTCTGCTGACCGGCAAACGCCTGAATGCGCTGGATTAGAGGGTCCAGCTCACGACGAAGGCTTGCATTGTTCGCTGACGATGCCAACCGGAAGATAGATGTAAACGCGTCGCGATCGCGCTCGGCGTTGTAGTTGATCTGCGCCAGACCGGAATAGAGATTTTTCGCGATCACATCGGCCGCAGATGCCGATTCCATGTTGTCCAGATACGGCGTGGCGGCGCGAATCGTATTCTCATAACTGCGATCCACTGTGATTTCAGCGAGCCATGGGATGTCGTGATCTCCAGCCGACGCCAGATAGTAGAAGAAGGTGGCCATCACCGCGCTCAGGTCGCGCAAGGAGCGCGGATCGACACGGTCCAGCGTGTCGGCGCTGTTGTGATGGACGTTAACCGTACCGGTGCTGGCGGTTGCGGACAGGGTTGGAACTCCGATCAACGGATCGCTTAAGAACGAATCGGACCGCGCCTGATACGGGGACCAATGCGGGAAGCGCCGCGGCAATCCCGCGTAGTAACTCTCGGCAACACGCTCGATCAGTGCGTCCTGGTATGAGCGATTGACGTCAGGATTCAGCGCGAATGTGTATCCCTCCGTCTGGTCGTAAGGTCCTGCGGGAGTATCAACGCACATCGCGCCGATCGTCCGCTTCATCTGCGGCATGTGCTCTGCGATGTATGCCGACGAGCCGTAATCCTCCGCCATCATTAAAATGCGAATGCTGCGCTTGGGTGGCGCGAGCTTGCCGGCAGAAATGAGACGCTGCAATGTTGCGAGTGATTCCAGCATTGCTGCAACACCAGTGGAGTTGTCCTGCGCACCGGGCTCGAAGGCATGGCCCAGTTCCAAAACCTCCTGCTGCGGATCGCTGCCTGGAATGACGCCGGTCACATATGGATATCGGCCGGCATAGTAGCGGGTGTCGGAAATCGCCTTCACTCGAACCTTCGTACCGCGCGCGAGCAGATTGCTGAGATACGCGCCTTGTCGCGGCGTGATTGAGAAACCTACCAATGGACTGCTGTTCTTGATGAAGCCCCAGCCCTGGTCGCCCCACGCGTTCATCCAGTAATGACTGTTGCTCAGATCCGGATTCTCTGTGGCATAGCTGATCATTCCGGCGGCACCCAGCTTGTAAAGCTCCGCTTTGAGCGCTCCACGTTCGGCAAGGTTAAGAGGCGGTTCGGTCAGCACCATCTTGCCTTTCACATCGACGAGCATGAGGCGCTGCAGCGTCGCAGGCTTCAATTCGACCACCTCCGCCGTAACGCCACCCGGCGGAGTGGGCCCGCTCCACATCACCAGCGAATCGGGCTCCTGACTGTAATCGGCGAGAACACGAAGATCTGCCGGCACAGACGGTTCAACAATCTCCAGACTTGCGCGCTTCACGTCCCATGCCAGCGGCATCGTCCAATAGCCGAACTTGGTTATTCCATCGGCGGGCGCAGAACCCATCTCGACATTGCGCAGTCCAATGGCCTTCATCGTCGCTTGCAGATAATCAGCCGTTTGCTGGAAATGCGAGAAGTCGAACCAGCGATCGGTTTCGTGCTGGCGAGCCACAAAGTCCCGTGCCTCGCTGCCATCCACCGATTCGCGAACTGCCTGGACGGTGTTCGCTAGCTGAGGCTCCGTGCGGAGCGTCTGTGCCGACAACAATGATGACAAGCAGATCAGGAATGAGAACCAAAGCATGGATTTCATTAACGCTCTCATAAGCAACTATGGATTTCGTTCACTGTGCAACCGCATCGGTGAACACAATTTCGCCGAACCGTTCCGGTGTATGAAAACTCTTGTATGTCGGTGACCATGCCAGCTTGGCAGGACTAGGCAGCTTTTCAACGCGGTATAGATTTACCCGCCAGCGGTCGCCCGGGGGTGGTGGAAGATGCGGTGCGGTGACTACGTCTTCAAGCGGCAGCGCGATCTCGCAGGTCCATTCTTTGTCGCCAGGCTTGCCGTCGACTGTGCCCTGGACACCGACAGCCCACTTCAACTTCTCGCTGTTCCAACTCTCGTAGTGCACCGGCTTGCCGACATCAAGAAAGTAAGCGTCGAAGACTGTGCCCAGCGGATTAACCTCAATCTCGATATAGCTACGCTGGGCGGGGTCCGCTTGCACGAATACCTCGTCAACTTCTTCCTCCCACAGATGCGCGTCACGCTTCGTCATTGTTGCCCAGATGTTTTCATCCGTGTTGCGAAACGCGAAGTAGAGGAAGTTGTTGTCATAGAGGATCTTCGCCTCGGTCCGGATTCCGCTCGAAGAACCGTCGCGATCATTGACGAAGCTGATCGGAGAGGCGGCGGCCCAGGCCGAGTCACCGAGCTTGCCGTCGATCTTGATCGGCTGCTGCGCGCGCATTACGCGGTAAACCGGCCGGGTCGGCTCAGGGTCGCCCGCAGAGAACCAGGACAGGCTCAGAAGTACGCAGCTGCAGATAACCTTCGCGATCATTTTTTGCGATTACCGATCAAGCGCGGTAAGAACAGCCGTATGAATCGCTGGACGAGCCTGATCGATCAACGGATTCTGTCTTGTGGGGTTGACCCGGTTTGTCAGCAGCACGATGAATGCATCGCGTTCAGGGTCGATGTAGATCGACGTCCCTGTAAATCCAGTATGCATGATCGCGTGTGGCGAAGCGAGTTCGCCTGCGAAAGATCCAGCAAAAGGCGTGTCCCACCCCAAGGCTCTCGACGTCCCCACAGGTAGATTCTGTCGTTGCATGAAAACGTCAAGCGTTTGCTTGCTCACGATTCGCTTGCCCCGGTATGTTCCCCCGTTGAGATACATCTGCGCGATCGACGAAAGATCGCGCGCAGTGGAGAACAGGCCGGCGTGTCCGCTGACGCCGCCCATCAGAAACGCATTCTCATCGTGCACGACACCATGTACCAATCTATGCCGCAGGACATTGTCTTGTTCGGTAGGAGGAATACGTTTCATCAGCTTTGCCGGAGGATTGTATTCGGTGTCCTTCATGCCCAACGGAGCGAACGCATTGCGATGCAGAAATTCATCCAAGCTCTCGCCGCTGATGCGGGATACAACTTGCCCCATTACGATCATGTTGTAATCGCGATACTGAAATCTCGTGCCGGGCTCCCAGTCCAGCGACAGCGAATCGACGAGCCTCAGGACGTCCGCCCTGTCCGTCGCCTGTTTCCAGAGGACCTCGCGTGAGTTGAGTCCGGAGCTGTGACTCAACAGGTTGCGCACCAGGATTTTCTCGTGCCCTGGCGTGCCCGCGAATTCAGGAAGGTATCGAACGACGGGAGCGTCGAGATCAAGCTGCTTGCGGTCATAAAGAATTTCGGCCGCGGTCGTCGTGCCTATTACCTTCGACAATGAGGCTAGATCGAAGACCGCCTTACGTGGCATGGGACGCGCGCCGTCCGACGAATCCGTCTTGCCGAAGGCCTTCAACGCAACCAGGCGGCCGTGCTGTCCGACCGCGAGCACTGCTCCGGGAAACGCTTTCTGCGCGATCCACTTGTCCACTTCCTGGAATGCGGCCGCGAATTGCTGATTCTGGTGGCGGGTCGCCTTCTTCAGCTTCTTTACCGGTCGAGTGGAGCCCCGTGGAAGGCCAGAGGCTATCGCCGGGGCAGGGGCCAATCCAGATAGGACGAGAAACGAAAACAAAACAAGAGCAATTGAGTTGAACCGGCCGGCTCGCCGCACTATGACTCCTCAGGCCTCAGATACATTAAGAGGATATAATCTACTGAAGACGAGATGTCATGACAAGAAAGAAGTAGGATGCTGCCGCACGCATAAGCCAGAAACTAACAGGCACGCGATGTTGATGTGTATTGTACTTTCAGCTTTCGGAGGGTGGATGCCCGGCACAATCATGGCCATTGCAGCACATCCTGGGGATGCGCTGTTTACGATGGGGGCGACGGTCGCCCAGCAGGTCGAGCACGGGGGAAAAGGAGTGTTGTTGAGCCTCTCACTCGGCGAGAAGGGCGCGCCCAAAGACATCCCGGTCAAGCAGTACGGCGAGATGCAGCGGCAGGCGACCGAGAAAGCCGCCCAACTGCTCGGAGCCGAAGCGTTGTTTCTCTCCTACCTCGACGCCGAGATTCCCTTCAACGAGGAAATCAGCTTGCGCGTCTGCGACGCCATTCGGGAGAAAAAGCCTGACGTCGTCGTGACTCACTGGAACGGGAGCTGGCACAAGGACCATCAGAACTGCCATCTCATCGTTCACGACGCGATCTTTTTTGCGGCGCTCGGCACGCTCGAGCGAAAGTTGCCGGCGCATGCAGTGACCAGGCTCTACTATGCAGACAACTGGGAAGACTCGACGAATTTCGTGCCCGACACTTATATCGACATTGAACCGGTGTACGAGAAGTGGCTCAAGGCCTGCGACGCTTACCCCATGTGGCGCGGACAGACTGGGTTCTTCCGCTACAACGACTATTACAGCAGCCTGGCGACGATGCGGGGCTGTCTCGGCGGATTTCGCCAGGCCGTGGCGCTGATGTCCGATTCAAGCCAACGTCTGCAGCGTCAGCAATATCCCTCCGACATCGGCACACCGAAACCGAGTCCGTGGGTGTGATCGTGCCGATATCCGTTTACACGCGGCTGCAGTGGATCAGTGCTTGCCATTGCCCAGTTGGTCGGCTTGACCTGAGACGATCGGGGGCGCGGACCGTGAAGCTTTGCATATGAAGCGATAACAAAGCCGTGGAATGCTGCGTGCTGTTTGCTGTTGATTCCGTCCGCTCTGTGCTATTACTCCTGAAAGAATGTGATGATCGGGCTTGATACCAATATCCTCGTCCGCTATCTCACTCAAGATGATCCTGTTCAGTCGCGAAAAGCGACAGAGATCATCGAACGGCGATTGACCGAGGAGAGTCCGGGGTTTCATCAGCATCGTAGCCATAGCTGAGACGGTTTGGGTGCTCGAGCGTGCGTACCGGCTCGCGGCTCACGAAATCGCCAAGGCTGTGGAGCGCGTACTGCAAGCGGACGTGCTGGTTGTGGAGAGCGACCAGGAGGTTTTCACGGCGATGATCGCGCTAAAAAGAGGGCAGGGCTCGTTTGCCGACGCTCTAATTGCAGTATTGGGAACGCGGCAGAACTGCTTCCACACCCTCAGCTTCGATCAGAAGGCAGCACGTATTGCCGGCTTTCAGCTTGTCTGAGTTCGTCCCGCTGAATTGAGTCAGTGCTTGCCGTTGCCTAGCGCCAAGTCGATGAGCGTCTTCTGCTCCATCTCGTGCGCTTTGCCGGAGCCGGTTGCGGGGCTTGCGCTGGCTGAGCGTTTCACCGTGAGCACCTGATGTCCGCGGGCGAGACGCTTGAGGCGCGGCACTGCGTACCAGAGGGCGCCCATGTTGGCCGGCTCTTCCTGCACCCAGACAACTTCTTTCGCGTTCGGATGGCGATCGATTTCGGCCAGGAGTTCGGCTTCGGGAAATGGATACAACTGCTCAAGGAAGATGATTGCGGTTGAACTGTCGGCGCGCTTTTTGCGTTCGATGCGCAGCTCGTGACCGATCTTGCCGGTGCAGATCAGCAGACGGGTCGCATTCTGGATCTCAGTTTCGGGCAGCACATTGAGAAACTTCGGACGGCTGAAGTCCTCGATCCGAGAGTTTGCGTCGGGATGTCGCAGCATGCTCTTGGGCGTGAACACCACCAGCGGCTTGCGCCAGGGACGCATTGCCTGCCGTCGCAGCAGATGGAAGTACTGCGCCGCGGTGGAGGGCTGGCAGATCTGCATGTTGTCGCGCGCAGCCAACTGCAGATACCGTTCGATGCGCGCGCTTGAGTGCTCGGGGCCCTGTCCTTCGTATCCGTGCGGAAGCAGCATGACGATGCCGGTGAGCAATCCCCATTTGTCCTCGCCGGAGGAGATGAATTGATCGATCACGATCTGCGCGCCGTTGGCGAAGTCTCCGAATTGCGCTTCCCAGAGCACGAGAGATTCAGGGAAGTCGCGGCTGTATCCGTATTCGAATCCCAGCACTCCGGCCTCGGACAGGATCGAGTTGTACACCTCGAAGGTCGCCTGCTTCGGCGCGATGTGATTGAGCGGGACGTATTCGCGCTCATTCTCGATGTCGATCAGCACGCTGTGGCGCTGGTTGAAGGTGCCACGCTGGCTGTCTTGTCCGCTCAAACGCACGGGAGTGCCCTGCACGAGAAGCGATCCGAACGACAGCGCCTCGGCCATTCCATAGTCGAACGGACGTTTGCCATGTGCCATCTCGGCACGCTGCTCCAGCAGCTTTTTAATCTTGGGATGTATGCGAAAGTCTTTCGGATACGACGCTAGCTTGTCGCCGATGCTCCCAATCTCCTCCGCCGAGATCCCCGTGTTGACGTCGTACTGAGGCTGAAACGCGCCACCCTTGTAGTTGTCCCAATACTTCGGGAGCTGCGCGAGCACCGGCATCTTTTGCAGCTTGGTCGCGGACTTCTGCTGCTCGCCGTACTCGGCGGTGATCTCCTGCGCGCGCGCTGCGGGATCGACGCCGATCTGCTTGGCGTAAATCTGATACAGCGGGGCATGTTCCTTGATGCGGGCATATCGCACAGGCTGCGTGATCGTCGGATCGTCCACTTCGCTGTGTCCGTGACGGCGATAACCGACGAGATCGATGACCACATCCGTGTGGAAGGTGTAGCGATAATCGACTGCGAGTTTCGCGATGCGGACCACCGCGTCAGCGTCCTCGGCGTTTACGTGAAAGATTGGAATTGGTAACCGCTTGGCGATATCAGAAGAAAAGTGAGACGAGTTCGTCTCGGCGGGCTCGGTGGTGAATCCGATGAGATTGTTGACGATGATCTGGATGCCGCCGCCGACCGAGTATCCATTCATGCTAGCGAGGTTCAGCGTCTCTGCCCAAATGCCTTGGCCAGCGAAGGCTGCATCGCCGTGGATGATGACGGGGAGAACCTTGTCCTGACCACCGAGGCGAATCTGTTTGGCGCGCGTACGCCCTACGGCGACGGGATCTACGGCCTCGAGGTGACTCGGGTTCGACACCAGGTGCAGGTTGACGGTCTTGCCGTCTTTTGTGCGGAAGACTCCCGTCGCACCCAGGTGATACTTCACGTCGCCGCCGCCAAGCGTGCTGCGCGGATCGACGTCCTCAAACTTCGCAAACATGTCAGACGCGGACTTACTGATGGTGTTGACCATTACGCTAAGACGTCCGCGATGGCTCATGGCGATCACAACCTGCACGGCGTCACGTTCGGCAGCATCGTTCAGGACTTCATCGAGAAAAGGGATTAGCGATGTGACTCCCTCAAGCGAGAATCGTTTGGTACCGAGATAGCGCGATTGAATCACCTGTTCGAAGAGATCTGCGCGCGTCAGCAACTCAAGAATGTGCTTCTGATCAGGGCGCGGCGCCTCGCCTTCAAGCCGCTGAGCAATCCATTCCCGCTTCTGGGGATCGGGAATGTGCATGAACTCGGAGGCGATGGTGCCGCAGTAGTAGCGGCGTGCCTCCTCGGCGTACTCGCCGGAAATGTCCAATTCGGGTACGGATTGCGGAGCAAGATATTGCCCGAGGGGGTCCAATTGCGCCTGCAGATATCCCCATTGCCGGAAGGCATTGAAGACTTGCTCGCGGTCCTGAGGATCGATGAGGGAGGCGCTGCGCCGATATTCCTGAGTGGTAGATGCCATGTCTATTAGATTTCCAGGCGGGCGCAAAGGCTCACGCGAGTCGCGCCCGCAGCAGATTTAGATGATCATGCGCGTGCCGGGTCGATCTTCTCCGGATCGATCCCCAAGTCCTTGAAAGCCTTTTGGGCCTTCTTAGCCTCGAAGTCGCCATCCCTCGCGAGTCGCGACAACGCCGCTGCAGCAATCGATTCGGCATTCACTTCGAAATGCTTGCGAAGGTACTCGCGATTGTCGCTGCGTCCGAAACCATCAGTGCCGAGGGTCACCAGACGCTCTCGCAGCCAGGGCGAAAGCTGGTCGGGAACGATCTTCATGTAATCGGTTGCGGCGATGATCGGCCCTTCGGCGCCTGCAAGAGCTGTGAGAATGTACGGCTTTTTCTCGGACTCGCCGGGATGCAGCAGATTCCAGCGCTCCGTCGCGAGCGCGTCACGGCGAAGCCCGTTGTAGCTGGTTACGCTCCACACGTCGGCTGGCATGCCATACTTCTCCGCGAGAATGCCTTGCGCGCGCAATGCTTCATTCAGAATCGGACCGCTGCCGAACAACTGCAGTTTCGCTTTGCCGCTCGCGGCAGGCTTGTACTTGTAGATTCCGCGCAGAATGCCTTGTTCGCTGCCCTTGGGCATCTCGGGCATCGCGTAATCTTCGTTGTACATCGCGATGTAGTAAAAGCGGTCTTCGCCTTCCTGGTACATGCGGCGAATGCCGTCCTGAACGATGACCGCCAATTCGTATACATACGCCGGATCGTAGCTGACGCATGTCGGAACAGTGCTCGACAGCACCAGGCTATGGCCGTCGCAATGCTGCAGTCCTTCTCCCGAGAGAGTCGTCCGGCCGGCAGTGCCGCCCATGAGAAAGCCCTTGCCGCGTGCGTCGGCAAATGCCCAGATGAGATCGCCGGTGCGTTGGAATCCGAACATCGAGTAGTACATGTAGAACGGAATCGTGGGCACGCGATAATTCGAATACGAGGTGCCTGCAGCCGCGAACGATCCCATCGATCCTGCTTCGGTAATTCCTTCTTCGAGAATCTGTCCGTCTTTTTCTTCGCGGTAATAAAGTAGTACGTCCTGATCGTGCGGGGTGTAGAGCTGTCCCTGGCTGGCGTAAATGCCGACCATGCGGATCAGAGACTCGAGTCCGAACGTGCGTCCTTCATCGGGAACGATAGGCACAATCATCTTGCCGACATTCGGGTCCTTCAGCAATTGACGCAACATGCTGACGAATCCCATGGTGGTCGATACTTCGCGCCCGCGCGAGCCCGCCAACGAGTCCGTGAAAGACTCCAGCTTCGGAACCTGCAATTCGGGCTTGCGAGCATCGCGTGCCGGCACAAAGCCGCCGAGTTCCTCGCGAAGCTGCTTGAGATATTTGATCTCAGGACTGTCCGTCGGCGGGCGATATGGCTTTCCATCCTTCGCGGCAGCATCTGGAACGGGGATATCGAAGCGCTTGCGGAACGCAGCCAGACCATCGTCCGTAAGCTTCTTCTCCTGGTGCGTAGGATTGCGGGCCTCGGCCGTGCCTAGGCCGTAGCCCTTTACCGTCTTGGCCAGGATCACCGTAGGGCCACCCTTGTGCTCAATGGCCCGTAGATACGCATTGTAGATCTTTTGTGGATCGTGGCCGCCGCGATGCAGACGCCCGATCTGCTCGTCGGTCATGTCCGCGACTAGCTCGAGCAGCTCCGGATACTTTCCGAAGAACTCTTTGCGAACATAAGCGCCGCCTTTGGCTTTGAAGTTCTGATACTCGCCATCCACGCATTCTTCCATGCGCTTGAGCAGCAGGCCGGAGCGATCGCGGGCGAAGAGCTGGTCCCAATCGCTACCCCAAACCAGCTTGATCACGTTCCATCCCGCGCCGCGGAATACACCTTCCAGTTCCTGGATAATTTTTCCGTTGCCCCGTACTGGGCCGTCGAGACGCTGCAAGTTGCAGTTCACGACGAAGACCAGGTTATCCAGCTTCTCGCGGGAGGCGACCGTCAAGGCGCCAAGCGTCTCAGGCTCATCCGTCTCGCCGTCGCCGATGTATGCCCAAACTTTTCGCGGGCTCTCCGGAAGCAGCTTGCGATTTTCCAGGTAGCGCATGAAGCGAGCCTGATAGATGGCATTGATCGGGCCGATTCCCATCGAGACTGTGGGGAAGCGCCAGAATTCCGGCATCAACCACGGATGCGGATACGACGAGAGCGCCGGACCGCCTCGGGTTTCATGCCGAAAATTCAGGATCTGCTCTTCGCTGATCCGGCCTTCGAGAAACGCCCGCGCGTAGATTCCGGGTGAGGCGTGTCCCTGGAAGTAAATGAGGTCGCCGGGCTGATCGCCGTATTTCGCATGGAAGAAGTGGTTGAATCCGACTTCCAGCAGAGTGGCTAGCGACGAATACGTCGCGAGATGGCCGCCGATGCCGTTGTCCTTTTTATTCTGGCCGTGAACCATGGCCATTGCGTTCCAGCGGATCAGGGCCTCGAGTCGGCGCTCCAGAGCACGATCGCCGGGATAGGGGACCTCGTCATCAGCCGGAATGGTGTTCTTATAAGGTGTGTTGAGACGGGAGGGCGTCTCGACTCCGGCCTCGAGTGCGCGCCGGTTCAGCGCATCAAGCAGCTCGGTGGCGCGGGTTAGGCCTTCCTGGGCGACGATCTCGTCAAAGGCCTCAATCCACTCCGAAACCTCTTCTTGTCCTGGTTGCTGGGCTTCCACCGGCTCAGCCGCGGCCATCAAATTTGCGTTCATTGTTCCTTCAATAATAGGACTAGTATGCGCCTTAGCGCCTGCTTTCGGTCAGAACAGGGCAGGCACATCCGTTGTACGATTCGGGCCGTACTCACGTCATTCCCGCTTTCCGCTTCGGGAGCCCACATGCTCAGTAGGATCGTGCTCATCGACTTTGACGAGAGTCTCCTCGCGACTAACCGCAAGTACCTGCAGAATCATGGGTATGACGTCAGAACCGCGCTGGACGGCTCCGCTGGCCTGCAACTCGTGATGGCACAGCAGCCTGAAATCGTCGTGCTGGACCTCGTACTCCCTAAGATACATGGTCTGCAGCTTTGTAGCAGCATCCGCCAAGACCCCAACCTGCGTAACACCAGAGTTATTGTGGCATCGTCACCGACCTATCCGGTTGACCTGAAGAAGGCGCGCGAACTCGGCGCAGCCTCGTTCCTAAACAAGCCGTATCAGCCTGAGAACCTGGTCAGAACCATACGCTCGCTGGAAACCGTGCCGATCATCGAGAATGACAGCAAACGTGTGGCGACACTCCACAGATATTGCATCCTGGATACGTCGCCCGAGCAGGCTTTCGACGATCTCACGCGCCTTGTATCCATCGTTTGCAAAACTCCTTCCGCGATGATCACCTTCATCGACTCGGAACGGCAGTGGTTCAAGTCGCACCTCGGCGTTGAAGCCGATGAGATCCCGCGCCAGCTCTCTTTCTGCGCACATACCATCGCGCAGCACGATGTTTTCATAGTTGAAGACGCTGAGAAGGACGAGCGTTTTGCCGGAAATCCGCTGGTCTCTTCCGGACCATACATTCGCTTCTACGCCGGATCGCCGCTGCTTGCCTCAAACGGAGACGCACTGGGGAGTGTCTGCGTGATCGATCAGCAGCCGCGCATTCTGGATGACGAGCAGAAAGAAGCGCTTAGACTCATCGCCAATCAGGTGCAAGCGCTGCTCGAATGGAAGAAGTTATTGCCCCACGAACAGGCCGCAATGGCAGGCGATTAGAACGCGTCGCCGCCGCCGCCACCGAAGCCGCCGCCAGAAAATCCTCCGCTGAAATCGCCGCTGCCGCTGAAGCCGGACGAACTGGAGCTCGCACGTGGCGCAGACACGAAGGCATTCGTCGTGTCCGCAGTCATCGCGCTCAGGTTGTTCATGAAGAGCCATGTATTGAAGTTAGGCCCGTAAGCGCCCTCATACCACGTCGGCGGATTCTGCACGATCCCCTGGAACGCCTTTGCCCAGTGGTGTTCGACTCCCAGCGCCATCGCGTAAGGCAGGTACTTCTCGAAAGTATCGGGTGGCATGCGTTTCAGGCGATCGGCGTCCACGCGGTTCATAAATTCTTGGAACCCTAGAATTGCCACACGTGTGCGGACACCTTTCATGCTCTTGCTCGTCATGATCCGCGAAAACAGGAACACGATCAGGGCAGTGAGAGCGATGGAGACGATCGCGATCCACTGCGAATCGAAGAAATTTACACCCCCGAAGTAGCTCACCAGAACGAAGGGAGCGGCGATGATTACCGCGCCAAGGATCCAATAAGCGTGCGCAGACTCCGGATCGAGCGTGTACATGCCCTTGTCTTTCAAAGCGGCCATCACCTCGCTCTTGATGATCGGCAGTGCGACGTAGAAGCGATTGCGCAGCTCCGAAAGATGGGTGTCCGTACCGCCTCCGGGGAAAAGGTTCTGCATCATGGCCTGTTCGAATGGAGTGAGATCGCCCCACTGATTCGGTCCTTTAAGTTGGACAAAAACGTAGTCTCGCTTTTTGAACATCAGCATCTGCGAGACTTCGATTTCCTTGATCTTGATATAACCGCGCACAGCCAGGTCCACGAGGATCGAGGTGATGTCGCGCGGATCGGTGCTGTCGTCGATCAGCGTGCCGACCTCCGCAGGGGTCATGCCGGCCGGCGGTTCATACATCGGAGCCACTGAGATTCCGGCTTGTGGATCGCGGCCCTTCTCCCACCACAGCGCAAACATCACTACGAACCCGAAGAGCGGAAGAAAGATGATGGGATTGCTGCGGAGAAACCAAAGCGCGCGCGTGAATTGGCTGGGTGACTCGAGAACGCCCTTCGGCAGAAAGACGTCCACGGTGAGTCCGCCGCGCGCAGGCAGTGGATTGGGGGTTTCGGCGAGAACATTCGGTCCCTGGATGTTTATCGTCGCTCTGTCCGTCGATCCGTACACGCCGCTAAAGGCTTGTGCGCGGAGCTTGCCTTCCGCCTCTGGCGGAAATCGCACGTACGCGGAGGTCGCATCGATGGGAACCGACCAGCCATTTCCAGTCACGTTCCAGTAGAACTCGTCGTGATCTTCGAAAAACTTCACCGCGTTGCGGACGGAGTACGAGATGTCCACGCGCTTGGTAGTGTCCGTCGCGCCCGGAATCATGATCTTGATCACGCGATAAGGACCCTGCGTGCTCAGCGAGTACCTCAGCTTGTGTCCTTCATCATCGGTGACATTGCGGACACTTAGAAAGATGGAGTAATTGCTTCCGTCCGGTCCCGGATAATCGACGGGAATCAAACGCCGTATTCCGTGATACTCGCCGATGAACACCAGCGCGAGCCGCTCTGTGATATCGGCGGACCCGTTCTTGTTTACATCGATGTCGGCACTGAAATTAGCAATGCGCCAACTGCGCTGCTGTGCCTGACTGGCCTGCACCGAAGCCGCAACAAGCAATGCGATTGCGCAGAGACGGAACGCAAACGATCGGCGCCTGGTGATTGTGGCGAGCGTCAGATGTTGTCCGTGGCCAAGCATCGAGAGGCAGTATCCCGAGTTTTAGAACTTCACCATTGGGGTAGCGCGATCCTCTGCAGTATCAGTCTGAAAGAACTGTCGAGGCTGGAAGCTGAACATTCCGGCAATGATGTTGCTGGGGAAGGTTGCAATCTTCGTATTCAGATCGCGCACCACCGCGTTGTAGTAGCGCCGCGAATTCTGGATCGCATTTTCAGTGTCGGTGAGGTTCGACTGCAACGAAGTGAACTGCTCGGATGCCTGGAGCTGCGGATAATTCTCGGCAACAGCGAGCAATCCGCGCAATGCCTGCGTGAGCTGTCCCTCGGCTTGCGCTTTCTCGTCCACCGTAGTGGCCGACATCGCCGCCGAGCGATAGCGCGCAATGTTCTCGAATGTACCTTTCTCGTGGCTGGCGTAACCCTTCACCGTCTCGACCAGGTTGGGAATAAGATCGTGGCGCCGCTTGAGTTGCACATCGATATCGCTCCAGGCGGAATCGGCGCGCACTCGCAGTTGCGCCAGGCCGTTGTACATCACGATCAGCAGCAGAACGATTCCGACAATAATCGCAATCAGCGCAATCGACATTCTTCCGCCTCCAAGGAATTTCTAAGCCGTTAATGATACGAATGGACTTGCGCGGAAGTTACCACACAGGGGCAGGATGAGCAATGGAGAGCTGCAATAGATTGCCGTAAAGATAAACTTTGCTTTATCAGAGCGCATCCCACGCTGATTACGGCAAGGAGGCTGGGAAACATGACTGCTTCCACGACTGGTTGCAATTATGCAGCTCTGCTCGACCGAATTCCGCCCGGATCATTCGCGATGAAGAAGAGAACGAAAAGTACATTGCGATTCTCGAGGAGATGGAACGTCTCACCCAGGACGAAAAGGACTTCGACGAACTCCTTACATTGTTGATCGAAGCCGTCCAGCCACTCCCCTTTAGGTTCTCGCGGAGTTGATGGAAGCAAAGAATCTGAGGCAGAAAGACTTGCTTGACGTTTTCGAGACCGAAAACGTTGCATCTGAGGTCATCACGAAAAACGCGGGTTAAACCAAGAGCACATCAAGACTCTGTTCACGTTTCCGCGTTCCCCGAACTATTTTTCTGATTGGCAGCCACTGCAACTCAATGAGAACCAGCAAACGCGGCGCGCAGGCGCTCCCACGTAACATCCAATAACTCTGGCAAGATTCTGGTCTCACCCACGACGGTCATGAAGTTGGCATCTGCGACCCAACGCGGCAGTACGTGCATGTGGATGTGTCCGGCGACACCGGCTCCGGCTGCGGCTCCGATGTTCATTCCGAGATTGATCCCGTCGGGATGGTAGAGCTCGCGAAGGATGCGTTCTGTCCGCTGACACAGATCCATCATCTCGCGCGCTGCTTCCTGCGGCAGTTTGTGCAGTTCGTCGATGTGGGCGTAAGGCAGCACCATCACATGTCCGGAGGTGTAGGGGAACGCGTTCAGACAGATGTAGCAATGCGCGCCGCGATAGACGATCCAGGCTGCTTGATCGTCACTATTCTTCAACTTCTCGCAAAAGATGCAGCCCTGACTCTCTTTCGAGCCGGTAATGTACGCGTATCGCCACGGGGTCCACAAGTAGTCCATCTGGCGAAAAGTATATGACGGAACCACCTGCGCTAGCGGGTGGCAGTCGCTGTTGGGTTGCTGCATGTTGCAGGTGTACCCCCAACGGCGCGGCCCGCTACCGCAATCCGTTCTATACGGACTGCAACCAGGCGCTGGGAGTGGAACGTGCAATCTCCTTCTCTTCTTCGGTCATATCGACCGGGATATCCGCAAAGAGTGGAGTGCTCAAGTAGCGCTCCCCGGTGTAAGGCAACATGCATAGAACCGTCGATCCTTTTGGGGCGTCTTCGGCCACGTGTAGCGCCGCCGCGAAAGTGGCGCCGGAGGTGATGCCCACGAAGATTCCTTCCTTGCGCGCGAGCTCTCGGCTCCAGTGCATTGCGTCCGCGTTCTTGATTCGTAAGATCTGACTGATGCGCTTGGTGTCCACCGCGTCCTTAACCAGCTTGGCGATGAAGTCCGGGCTCCAGCCCTGCAGCGGGTGAGACTTCCACGCGGGATGCGTGGCAGCTGGCGATCCATCAGGATTCCTAGCCTGCTCGATATCGCTCGATAGCATGGCCGCATCATCCGGCTCAGACACGATGATCTTCGTTTCAGGACGCTCCTTGGCGAATACGCGCCCGACACCCTTCAACGTTCCTCCCGTGCCAAATCCCGTCACCCAGTAGTCCAGACGTTCGCCTTGGAATGCGTCCAGGATTTCTTTGGCTGTCGTTCGCGAATGGATGTCGGCATTCGCTTCATTTTCGAATTGGCGCGTGAGAAACCATCCATGCGTTTTAGCCAATTCGACAGCTTTGTTTACCATGCCCGTGCCTCTGCCCGCAGCGGGCGTCAGCACGATCTTCGCTCCCAGAAAGCGCATCAGCTTGCGGCGCTCGACGCTGAACGTCTCTGCCATGGTGACGACCAGCGGATATCCCTTTTGCGCGCACACCATCGCCAGCCCGATGCCGGTATTGCCGCTGGTCGCCTCAACAACGGTCTGGCCCGGCTTGAGCTGTCCCGTCCGTTCCGCATCCTCGATCACGCCCAGAGCAAGACGGTCCTTCACTGAACCAAGAGGATTGAACGCCTCAATTTTGACAAACAGATTTACTTGAGCCGGAGCGAGCCGGTTGATCTTGACGATTGGGGTATTACCGACAGTTTCAAGGATGTTGGCGTATTTTCGTCCCATTTGGCCGCTCCTTCAGGCGCGCGCAATCTGCTTTAGTTGGGCGTCAACGATATCAGCTTTACCAACCTTGCATTTCTAGGATAATGGCTAGCTGGACAATAAGCTCGATGTGCTGGAATATAAAAAACCTCTTCAACTTTGATCCTCCTGTCACCTCTGACGAGGTTCGAAACGCCTCGCTGCAATTCGTGAGAAAGGTCAGCGGGTTTCACAAACCCTCGCGGAGCAACGAAGCGGTCTTCAACGCCGCGATAGATGAAATCGCCGAGAACGCGAGCCGACTGCTTCGCTCTCTTGAAACTACTGCGGACCCGAAGAATCGCGAGCATGAAGCGGCGAAAGCGAAGACTCGCTCCGTGGCGGGGTTTGGAGACTAAGCGAACCCTAAGAACCCATTAGTGATCTTTACTGAAATTCCAGTACGACGATTTCCGGATTCGATCCCAGTCGCACCGGAGGTCCCCAGGTTCCTGCTCCGCTCGAAGTGAAGATCTGCATCTTGCCGATGCGGCTCAGGCCATAGACAAACTGCCGGTAAATGCGCTTGGTAATCCAGCTCCACGGAATGAACTGACCGAGGTGCGTGTGCCCGGATAGCTGCAAGGAAACACCTGCAGCCTCCGCAACGGCCGGGTGGTCGGGAGCATGGATCAACAGGATGCTCGCGCGGTCGGGATCTACGCCTACGCGATCGAGCACGGACGCAAGGTGTCCGTCGCGGGCGGCGTTACGATAGGGCACTCCAATAATCTGGAGACCGTCCGCCTCGACCTTCTCGTTGCTGAGGACGCGCACCCCAGTCGCCGCGACCGCTTCCAGATAGCGGCTATCATCCCTAAACTGCTCGTGGTTTCCGGCGACGAAATAGACGCCATGTGGAGCCGTGAGCCCGTTCAACGGCTCGGCTGCGCGCTTAGCGTCAATGGCTGTGCCGTCAAACAAATCGCCGGCGATGAAGATGAGATCCGGCTCCTCCCTAAGAATCTTGGCAATGATGCGTCGCAGGAAATTGCCGTTGCGAACGTGTCCAAGGTGCAGATCGCTGATCAGTGCTGCGGTTCGTCCGCGCCATGCTTCGGGTAAGTTTGCGAGCTGGACTGTTGTCCGCGTGATCCGCGTCCAGCTTGCGTTGAAGATTCCGTAGATTCCCGCGAATGCCGCGGCGAAGTACAGGGCTAAAACCATCTGGTGGAAATTGATGTGAAGTCCAGCCAACTGTGTGAGCCCAAAGATCACCCAGGATGCAATCGTCGCAAAAAAAAGAAAGCTGACGATTCCCAGCCAAACCGCCGCAGCTCTGTACAGGCCACGCACGATTGGATTCGTATAGCGGAAGGCAAGCAGCGAAGCGCCAATAAAACTCAGCGACAAGAAGCCAACGAGCAGTTTGAGCCAGATCGGTTCTGAGCTATGGATTCCGGCGCCCGAAAACGTCCATGTCTCGTAGAGCAGAAAATGCACCGCAAACAGAATCGACTGAATAACCGCAATAAATCCGACCAGCGCTTTTATCCGCATGATTGGAATAGATTCCTCAACTCGCCTTTCGATTCTTGGTTAATGCTAATCGGAAGCGCGTCCCAAGCTACGCTTCCGGGATGTGATCGCACCGGATTAGGAAATCACAAGAGGGAAACGAATCGACAGACATTCTATAACTTCCCCGTTACGACCTCCCGGTGGTGGCCAGCGATGCTTTTCGCGCAGGTCAGCGCCCACATGGGGTTGCTGCGGCGACTGGCCCCGGCTGAAACCGCAAGGAGGAGGCGCCACGCATTTTCAGGAAATTCGACAGATCCTCGTATTGGTCGCTGGCGATGTAATCAACGCCGGCGTTCTGAGCGGCGCGCCAGCGCTGCTGTGCGGCGGCGAGCGAGCCGAAGTTGTAGTTGCGGAACCATCCATGGCAGCTCAGTTCATCTTTGGTGGCGCCGTCGAGCGTATAGAACCTGATCCATAATCCGTTGGCGTGGGCACGTTCCACGAGAGAGCGCAATCGAAGATTGTCTTCGCGAGTCCACTCGCCCGCTTGTGTTTGTCCACCATGCTCGACAACCGTCCAACTGTTGTTCCACCAGCGGCGATAATTCGACGCGCGTTCCGGTTCCAGAACCTCCGGCGCGGCCATCGGATCGTGGGTGTTCGTGTGCACCGCGCCGAAGACTAGCAGCCGTTCGCCTACCGGGACCTGCTCGTAAAAGACATTCGCCTGCGCATCCGATTCGCCGGTCAGCACCAGCACCGGTTTCACATCAATCGGTTCGGGTTGATTGCCGTCGGCAGTGCGCTCGGCAGTGCTCAGCCATGATCGATATTTGTTCAGCAGCGTCCACACGGCTGCCAGATGCTGAGGCTCTTCGGTCTTGAAATCGAGATTGAGAGTGATCAGCGGCCAATCGCGGCGGTCGCCGCGCCGGAGCGCGTCCTCCACGATTGGACGAATGCGGTCGAAGAAGTAGTGTTCGATTGTGGGCTCGTGGCCGCTCACTGGCGAGCCATGCGCGACTATCGACCACGACTGTCCGCTGTGCGGATCGGCGTACCAGTAGAGATCCTGCTCGATAGCCAAGGGAGTGCCGGCCGAGAGTGCTCGATTGATTCGGTCTTCCCACCATTCGAAGTACGGATAGCAGTTGTGCGCATCCATCAACACGCGGGAACCAGGCAGCACACTCGTACTTGGTTGCGACTGCAGTCCAGGGGCGGAACAGACTAGGCAGCACAACATCAATAGAAATAGCCGCAGCTTGGGTGCAATCATGCGTGGGTTTCCTAGTCTCTCTTTTCGGGAAAATTTATGTAGATTGGGTTTCCCAGCAACTGCAACTTGCCGGAGTCTGAGACGATGTCGGCTCGCAGCCAGTGGGATTTGCCGTCGCTCTGCCACGTACTCCTGACTGATTGATCGGAAGAAGCGATCGGCGCAGGAGGAATGGACGCAGTCTGCAGGCCGTCAATCAGGATGCGGACTTCAGAATTTGCTGAGGCGCTCACATGCGCCCATATTTCGACAGTAGCTCCTCTTGGCGCCTGCAAGACTTGTCCCATAGCCGCGGTAGCTGTTCCAGTTTGTGCGGTCACATCGAGTAGCCGATCCGTCGAGCCGGTGAGATCGACGAAGACCCTGCCAGAACGAATCCCATCGATAATTCCTTTCACTGACAGCTCCGAGGCATACACCACCGTAGTCGGACTGCCGATTGATCCCACCTTGTCCGGAGGAATCTGCGCGTTATGGTTATCGCTTCCTCCGATGGCCGTCAGCCGATGGCCAGAGTTCAACTCCTTCTCCCAGAATGGAATGCCGGAATACGGGCCTTCTTCTGCTCCGCCGTTGACGGCCTCTACGGTGCCCACAAGTCCTACGTCGAAAATCCCCGGACGCCAGCCGCAGCCCATACACATTTCTCCCGTGGGAGCATTCGGATGGTTAATCGAAAACAGCCCACCACGCTGGCGCGCGCTGCGTAGGAGAGCGTCCATGTCTGGAACGGCCTGAGAACCTACTCGGAAATCGACGAATTCGGTAGGACCATATAAGTTTGCGTGTCCTTGAAATGTCGTGATCTCGCGACCGGGGATAAGCAACAGGCGATCGAAATAGGGCTGGAGCTCCCGGAGATCTCCAAACTGCGAGGTTGTGTTGTGATCGGTTACGGCAATGAAGTCCAGGTGGCGGGAGGCAGCCGCCTCCACAGTTACAAAGACCGGGCACGGCACCTTCTTCCCACTCTGGCTGTTGCATTGTCCGTCGCTGTGCGCGGTGTGCATATGGAAGTCGCCGCGATACCATCCCGAGGCAGATCGCAGGGGACCGTCGGCAAGTTCCTGGGCGCCGGCGGAATGAGCAAAATAGATATCTGCTTCGTAAGTAGCAGTACTCGTCGCCCTGATGTTTGGCACACCTATCCAAAGCTTCCACGTGCCAGGCACCAACTCGCCCGCCAAATAAGAAGGAGTTGCGTCGGAAGCGCTGATCGTAAACGTATTCTTGTTGCCGCCGCTCCAACCTCGAAAGCGATGTGGATCCTCGAGTCCGAGGTCCAAAGTCGTACGCTCCTCCTTACCCGTGTAGCGGAAGGAAACTGTCAACCTCTCCGTGCCTGGGGGAACTTCGAATGGCACAGCAATGTAGCTGTTGTTCTGTCGTCCGTTGATCGCGCCGTGCAGAACCAAGTCGGGGCTTTGAGCCGCAATGCAACTGAATACCGGTGCAACGAGAAATAAAACGTAGAGCAAGAATGATCGCAATATCCCACCTCAATCGGCATAAGGGGGAGCGGTCACCCGCCCTCCCCTGCCACACCACCGTACATGCGGGTCCGCATACGGCGTTTCCGTAAGTGCGGCCCAAAAAAACGGCCCGGAAGTTCAGACGCCGTTCGCCAACGGTAGCACGCCGCTCTACAGAGATCCGTTTCTGCGTCACCGTCTTCTGTCGCTGTAGAACTCAGCCGAAGCTGATGGACTGGCGTAAAGCCACCATTGAGTTCAATGTCCTACTACGCACGCTTACGGTTTGGGCCTTCCTCACATACGTAGGTACTACGCCCGCTGCTGACTTCTGCGGCAGGATCAGAATGAATCACTTCATTCTCAGTCACGAAGCCGTGACCTGCGGCAGATCTCCCGTGATAAGCTCGACCGGCTTCGACACGCAACCGCTGGATTTACCACCAGTGTCTTTGATGGATATGGGCTTCGCTGTCAGTTGCCAGCTCGCCCGGCACCGTAGGCCTCGGATCCAGTTCTTG
>CAZLIE010000023.1:0-36882 GCA_964559345.1 uncultured Terriglobales bacterium | reverse complement strand
GACGCGGGCGAGCTTCAGCTGTTCACCACGCCGGCGGAGGTCTTTGGATCGTGACTGGCAAAGCTCACTGCGACTAGTCTGCTCGACGGATCACGGCGAACCGTCAGGTGACTCGAAAAACTCCTGAGCGCGGCGCCTTCCGATTCCTTGATCTGCTGGGCGTCGGCCGGATTCGCTGGATTCTGGGCCATTACGTTGCCGACGAATTCAGGGTTGCTGTTCAGATGCAGGCTGCGAATCGTGGCAAGAGCTAAACCGTCTGTCTGCAGCTTTTGGGCTTCGGTGGTGATGTATTCCGAATCGCTGGTGGTACCTGTGGTGGAATCCAGCGAGAAGACTGCGGAACCGGGTGGATCGATCTGCACGCGTCCCTCTGGCTCGTACACCGGCTTCATCGCCAGGGTTGCCGCGCTGACCAGCATCACGACTCCAATGGTGAACATCGCAGAAGATTTCCAGTGCTTGGAAATGACAGCGGTGATCCGCTGCCAATCCGTCTGCCGGGTCTTGTAGCCGTCGAGGGGAAATGCGGGCCGAAGATGCGGGGGCGCATTACCACGGACCAATTCAAAGCTGCTACTCATAGACTGCCTCACCAGTTCGGGGAAAGTGTTTAGGCGGCGTCATGCGCTGAGTACCACAATTGGCGGCGCGCGCGACGGTAGGTAGTGCCCATGTCATGACGGTCGGTCTCGGCCATGGCCAACACTTCTTCACTGGGCTTGTATTCGGGGACGATCTGCTGAAACATCTGCACCAGACCATGCACGTTCTTGGCGATTACCAAGGCGGCAAGCTCGTCGAGCCATGATCTAACCTGCTCGATGCCCACTGGCTTTCCACTGAGCACGCGTATTTTGGAATGCGAAGTACGCTTGATACCTTCGCCTTCAAGCATCAGTTCTTCAAATAACTTTTCGCCCGGACGGAGACCGCTATAGACGATCTCAATGTCGCGATCGGGTTCGAGGCCTGAAAGACGGATCATGTTGCGGGCGAGGTCAACGACGCGCACCGGATTGCCCATGTCGAGGACAAACACTTCGCTGCTGGTGCCCATCGTCGAAGCCTGCAGCACCAGTTGAATGGCTTCCGGAATGGTCATGAAGTAGCGGCGCGCTTCCGGATGAGTGACGGTGATCGGACCGCCATCGCGAATCTGCTGCTGGAAGATCGGCACCACGCTGCCGTTGCTGCCGAGCACGTTTCCAAATCTCACGGCGACGTAACGTGTGTCCTCGTGGCTGAGACCGAGCATGATGAGTTCGGCGATCCGCTTTGTGACTCCCATGACGTTCGTCGGATTGACTGCCTTATCAGAGGAGATCATGACGAAGCTCTTGCAGCCGTACTGACGGGCGAGCAGAGCGACGTTATAGGTGCCGAAAATGTTGTTGGTCACCGCCTGGAAGCAATGCTGTTCCATCATCGGGACATGTTTGTACGCGGCTGCATGAAAGATGATGTCAGGCCGGTGCATGGCAAAAACATCGCGCATGGTGGCGACGTCCTGGATGTCGGCGACAACCGGTATGAAGTGTTGGTGAGGGAGATTTGCGTTTAATTCGAGTCCAAGCTTGAACAGACAGTTTTCGGAGCGCTCCAGCAGGATCACACTTCGCGGATTGAAATTCGCTACTTGCCGGCTCAGCTCCGACCCGATCGATCCGCCAGCACCGGTGATGAGCAGCACTTTGCCTTCGAGCTCTTTGCGAATGCTTTCAAGGTCGGTGTGGACTGGCTCGCGGCCCAGCAGATCTTCAAGGCGGAGACTGCGAACTTCCGAGATGCTCGAAGTAGTTCCGTTGATGTGCCGACTGATTGGAGGAAGAATCTTGAAATCGACTCGGCACTGCCGGCACTTGCCTACGATCTGCTCAATCTGCTTGCCTGCAGCCGACGGAATCGCGATCAACACGCATTGAACTTTCTTGCTGCGGATGACTGCTGATATGCGATCGGTTGATCCGAGAACTTTCAGTCCATTGATGCGAACACCATGCTTGCTGGCGTCATCGTCAACGAATCCGATAGGAAGCATTCCCAATTGCGGGTTGCGCTTCATCTCGCGGGCGATTGTTGTGCCGGCACGGCCTGCTCCGACAATCAGGACACTGCGCTCATCGGTGCTGTGCTGAAGCCCCTCCGTGTACGCGCGAACTGCAAACCGCGATCCGCCGATTACCAGGACTGTGAAAGCCATGTCGATAATGAGCACAGAGCGGGGATAGCCATTCACGTCCAACGCCAGCTTGAGCAACAGGTACAGAGTTGTTGAGCTGACCAGAGATGCCTTGCCGATATCAAGCGCATCGCTCAGGCCAACGTATCTCCACCAGCCACGCAGTAGTCCAAATCCATAAAAGATCGCCAGTTTGACCGCGATTACGAGCGGCAGAGTTTGGAATAAGATCAGGCGCTCCTGCTGCTCGAGATGGAAATCGAACCTGAGCAGGAAGCTGCAAATATAAGTGAGGCTGACGAGTACGGCTTGAGACAACAGGATCAGCGGCCGTCTGTAATTCAGGAGTTTGCGCAAGGGAGTTGTCCCGGGAGCGTACGAGGTTTTTGATTTTAATGAATGGAGAGTTGATGATCCGGGCTTGCAGAAGTCGTGACCAGTTGTGCGTCCCCCGCTTCGAGTTCAAGCAGAATCGAACGCTGGATCAGCTCTACTGAAACGACGAGCCGTATTTTGCCTTTGCGGCGGAGAATCTTGCCTTGGAACCCGGCTAGAGGACCGGATTTAATCCGCACCACCTTCCCAACTGCGAGAAAGGGATACGGCTCAGCTTTGCAGAAGGCGAGCGAAGCCCGCAGACGGTCGATATCTTCTTCCGGCAAAGGCGTTGCCCGGCCGTTTACTCCGACCAGGCGAATTACGCCGGGCTGTTCGAGCACGCGCACACGCTGGGTGATCGGCGTCTTAACAAAGACATATCCGGGAAATAAAGGAAGCTCCACTTCAGCGCGGCGGCCATTCCAGCGATGGATGGTCTTATAGAGCGGGAGATAGCTCTCTATGTCTTTCCGCAGCAACTGGTCGGCGACCGCCTTCTCATGCCGAGGCATGATGTAGGCTGCATACCAGTTCGGGCGCGTTTCTGCGATTTCCGTCATATCCAGGTGGTTCTTTCCTCGTCCAGGCAAGGCTTCGCCCATCTGAACGACAGCACTGAATCCTTATAAGTGCTCTGCTATTCAGTTACTTAGCTTGCAATTTGCTGAAGCGAGCATCTCGCTGTTGCTGCCTTTTTCGCGAACCTCGGCCAGCTCGCTGCTGAGCAACAACATGTCACCAGATAAAGCAAATCCGTAAACCCGGGGCTGCAGATCCTGCTCGATCCTTACAACCCGCCCGGTGGCAATGATTTGACAAAAGCCAGGGCCTTGCAGGCGCGGGAGCATCACCTCACAACTCACATATGCGTCCGGCGGCGGACACTGCTCACTGAAGACGAACAAGGCACTCGAACTTATGTCGCGCGTAAATCCCATGCCCAGACGATCTTCACCAAGTTCGGCCGCCCAGCGATATGTAACGGGTAAATCCAGGCGATATCGAACAGCTTTTCTCAATTCCACTTGCACCACCACCGGCGCGTAGATTGACGAAGTAGGAAACTCCGCGCCGGGTTCCATGACACGCGAGTAATAGGATGTGGAGCTAAATGACTGAGGAGAGGCCAGAACCTCTCGGCATAGGCACAACTTTTCTGCGCTAACGGAGCGACTCAGGGCAACAAATATGGTGCAAGACGTTTTGCTCACCGTGGATGGAACAGACATCCCGGAGAAGAAAGTCTCTGTCCGCGGGACCAGCCCCCACTGCTCTGGTAAGGGATGGTTGGACGAGTCTAAGTAGTCTCCGGCAAGGAGACGAAGAATACGACTAGGTCTGCCATATCAACAACAAATGGCCTAGGTACTCTTAAAATCAGTACCGATCGGCCAACCTGCTACTCAGGATTCAGAATCTCAGGTTGTGCAAGCTACGAGCACGGGGTGTTTCGGGTGGATCTTCAGGCAGGCATCAAGGTCTTTGTTGGGGAGAGTTCGAGGATGGGGTGCCAGCTTATTTCAGAGGCACTCAAGCGCAGCCGTAATCCACGTTTCGAAGTGGTTGTGCCACAGGGCTTCACCTCGAACGAAGCATTCGACGACATCACGCGCACTCGTCCTGATGTCGCCCTCATCAGCAATGCACTCAAAGATGGGCCAGCGGCGGGCTTCTCACTGTTGCGCGCTATGCATGCTTCGCGAGTTGCGACCAGGGCAGTGCTCCTTCTCGATCAGCCGGAGCGTGGACTGGTAGTGGATGCATTCCGCTCTGGCGCTCGCGGCGTGTTCTCTCGCGCGGAATCTCTTAATGAACTCTGCAAATGCATTCACAGCGTTCACAACGGACAGATCTGGGCGAATAGCCGCGAACTCGAGTTCCTGCTGGAAGAGCTGGCTGCGGTGAAGCGACTGAAAGTAGTGGACGCGCGCGGTAAGACCCTTCTGTCTAAGAGAGAAGAAGAAGTTGCTGCGTTAGTAGCCGACGGTCTGACGAATCGGGAAGTTGCGGACCAACTCTCGCTGAGTGAACACACAGTCAAGAATTACATTTTCAAGATTTTCGAAAAACTCGGTGTCTCAACCCGGGTCGAACTCGTCCTTTATACAGTGGGACAAAACGAGAATGTTGCGCGGCGCGATTCTCTTTCGCGCAGTTAGTCTCGTGAGATGTGATTCCCGAGCATTGGGCCAATGCGCTCTGCAAGTCAATGTTCTCGTTCCTGCTTCTCAATGCCTGCTCCCGCGACATCATCTGAAAATTTGCTGGATAATTGAACAATGAGAGTCTCGCCTCGCCTGTCACTACTGATGTGCCACCCTCCGCTTCGGGGTTTGCGGCGATGCGAATAAGCCGCCGGCAATTTCTAAGTCTCGGCGGCGCCCTCGCCATTGCTGGACTAGGCGGCTACGCGCTATGGGATCCGCACCACATCGTTCTGCAGCCAGTCGAAATCAGATTGCCTCGCCTTCCGGCGGCATTCGATGGCCTGCGGATCGTTCAACTCTCCGATTTCCATTTTGACAGTTGCACGCCGCCTGCTCTGATTCAAAAGAGCGTCGCGATGACGAATGCGCAGAATCCCGACCTGGTGCTGCTCAATGGCGATTATGTGACGGACCCGTTGCTATGGGGGGATCGCAAGAAAGCTGCCAGGAACGCGTATCCCTGCGCCGAGGTTTTGAGCAGGCTTCGGGCACGTTTGGGCGTCCTCGGCGTCTTGGGTAACCACGACGTCACGACTGATCAGCCGACCGTCTTGGACGCGTTCCGGCGCAGCAAGATCCCGATCCTGCAGAACGACGCGCACGCGATCGACGACAAAGGCGACCGCCTCTGGATTGCCGGCGTGGAATCGGCAATCAACGGGGCCGCTCGAGTTACAGACGCTATTCATAACGTGCCTGCAGGCGAGACCACGGTGCTTCTCGCGCATGAGCCCGATTATGCCGATGAAGTGAGTGGGCACAGTGTTGCTCTCCAACTCTCCGGGCATTCGCACGGCGGACAAGTCGCCATGCCGGGCTACGGACCCATTCTTCTGCCTCCACTCGGAAAGAAATATCCTGTGGGTTTTTACCGGATTGGAAAATTGCGGCTCTACACAAACCGCGGTATCGGTACAGTAACCCTTCCGATTCGCTTCTACTGCCCTCCTGAGATCACGCTTATCACCCTACGGTCGGAAATATGAATTGGAAGCTCTGGCGAAAGTTGTGGCCAGCGCTGTTGTTTGTCTTGCCTCAGGATTGCTTCGCACGCGAAATCACCGGCATTGTGCAGGACTCCTCACATGCCGCAGTCGCCGGGGCAGTGATCACGAAGGTGGAGCGATCATCCCGCGCGACGGTGACCAGCGGTCCCGACGGTACATTCGCATTCGATCTTGGAAGTGATGCAGCAACACTGACCATCAAAGCTCCAGGATTCCAAGCTGAGCAACGCGGCATCGCGGCTGGAGCACAAAACGTTCGACTCGTCGTCATGTTGAAGCCGGAGAGTGTCACCAGCCAAGTCGTCGTGACCGCGTCACGCACGGTTTTTCCGATCGGCGAATCTCCGGAAAGCATTACGACAATTTCAGCGTCGCAGATTGCCACCAGCGGAGCGCTCGGGGTTGACGATGTATTGCGACAGACGGCAGGCTTCGATCTCTTCCGCCGCACCAGCAGCCGCACTGCGAATCCCACAACGCAAGGGGTCTCGTTGCGCGGCGTGGGATCTAGTGGCGCCAGCCGCGCTCTGATCCTGCTCGACGGAGTGCCGGTCACCGATCCGTTTGGCGGTTGGATGAATTGGAGCCAGATACCGCGTCAGGCGATCGACACCGTGGAGATGCTGCGCGGCGGCGCCTCCGATCTTTACGGAAGCGAGGCCCTGAGCGGCGTTGTCCAGATGCTGACGAAAATGCCCGAGGGCACGAGCGCTGATCTGGATCTCTCCTATGGAAATGAGAGCACTCCGAATGCCTCAGGGTATGTTGGACGTGACTTCGACAGGTGGATTGCATCGTTCGCGGGCGAGTACTTCCGCACGGGTGGCTACATTCCGATCGAGGCGTCTCAACGCGGATTAGTGGATACACCAGCGAATTCACTGCATCGCAACGGTGAGCTCCAAATTCAACGGCAGATTTTGCAGCGCTCACGCTTCTTTGTCAGCGGTTTGGGATACGACGATTCGCGACACAATGGCACCATAGTCGAAGTCAATCGAACGCGAGCATGGCAGGCTGTTGCAGGCATCGATTGGGAGATCAAGCCGGGCGAGATGTTTCAATTTCGCGGCTACGGTGGCTCCGAAGACTTCCATCAGACATTTGCATCAGTGGCGCCCAACCGTGCGACTGAATCATTGGTGCGCGTTCAGACTGTGCCCTCGCGCGATTGGGGAATCAGCAGCCAATACTCACGGTCGTTTACGACCAAAAACAATCTGCTCGTCGGAGTGGATGTGAACAGCGTCACGGGTGAAAGTGACGACGAGTCGCTGACTGCGAATCGTCCTAGGACTCTGACGAATGCAGGCGGACGGGATCAAAGTATCGGCGTCTTGGCGCAGGACATTTTCCGAATCACGCAGAAGTGGCTCATCACTCCCGTGGTTCGGTTCGACGACTGGCGCACGGTGAGCGGTTTCAGCAACACGACTTTGCCGTCGGGCAATTTCACGCCAACGTCCTTTCAAGGTCGGTCGGAGCAGGCTTTCAACCCGAAGCTGGCAACCAATTACCGGATCAATGAGCGGTTCTCATTGCGGGCTTCCGTGTATCGCTCGTTCCGTTCGCCAACTCTGAATGAGCTGTATCGCTCGTTTCGTCTCGGCAACATTCTTACGCTCGCGAATCAGCAACTACGTGCCGAGCGCCTCACCGGCTGGGAAGGCGGTCCGGCAGAGAGTTTCTTTGGAGGCAAGCTGCGTCTGCAGCAAAACTTCTTTTGGGCGGCCGTGCATCGGTCAATCGCAAATGTGACGCAGAGCGCAACGCCATCGCTGATCACGCGCCTACGGGAGAACCTCGGCAGTACTAGAGCGCCGGGAGTTGAAACTGAAGCGACGTTAAGCGCGCTGAAGTGGACCGAGATCTCGGCGCAGTACCAGTTTGTGAATGCCACCGTCACTGCGTTTCCCGCGAATACATTCTTGCAAGGCAAACGAGTGCCGGAAGTGCCGCAACATGAGTTTACGTTTCAGGTCCGCTATGCGAATCCGCGTATGATTACCGCGTCCTTGCAGTGCCGGGCCACCAGCTCTGCCTTCGACGACGATCAGAACACGTTGCTGCTTGGGCCCTATGGGAAGTTCGACGCATTTGTGGCAAGAAGGATCACGCCGACTGTGGACATCTATGTCGCCGCGGAAAACTTGTTCGATCAAACGTATGCAGTGGCGCGGACGCCACTAACCACTGTCGGCCCGCCACTGTTGGCTCGGCTAGGCTTGCAATTCCATCTGCGCCGCTGATCAGTCCGTGGCGGAGCGCTGACCGCTGAATCTTGGCGTGTGACGCAACGGTTCCTCGAGATCCCTCCGTCCTGACCGCGCGAAGACGAAATACTTGTATCCGACGAAGTTGAAGCCGAGAGAAAACGCTGTGCCGACGAGCGCAGCTATGGAAGGCCAGTATCGGTCAAGATCCGGAGAGTGCGAGACGAATGTCGCCACGTACCAGGAGCTGCCGACATTCACCAGCGCCCCTAACAAGCTCACGACGAGAAACTGGCTGCCCTCAACCACACGGCTCTTGCGGACGTCGCGTTCGAAAGTCCAGGAGCGATTCATCAGATAACTATTGAGCAACGCGCAAACGAAGGCGATGCTCTTGAACAACGCAAAGCTCGCTCCGGTCTTGCCAGTGTGGGTCGCGGCGATCAGCAGGTTTAGAACGGCAAGATCAACAATGGTGTTGATGGCGCCCACTACTGAGAATCGAATGATTTGTCGAATGCGGAGATCTTCCTTGTCCGAGTTGAGAACTCAAGAGTATCTCAGAGATGGATGCGTTCTACATCTCCGCGGAAATGTACTTTGCTCATTGGCGTCACTTAACAGGCCATTCCCGCTGTTCTGCGCTGACCAGAGTTTCTGATTCCGGCAGGTCATGGAGTGCTAACGAATGCCGAGCGCTAGGATTTCGTGGACTTCACTTGCTCCGGTTCATCTTTGGATGTTTCTTGGCGCGGAGCTTCCTCCAATTCGCCTCCGTGCGGCATTTCCAGCAATGCCATCACTTGATATCCGGACTGCTTTGCTGCTTCTATGCGTGAGCGAATTTGAGTTTCAAGACGACGGACAGCAACTTTGTTGATCTCATCCTGTCCAGCGATTCGAACCAGCGCCGGAAGTGCCATCCACCACAGCAGGCACTCGAATCTTTCTTTGTTGAAATAGCGAGTTCCTTCATATTCGTGAACGTCGATCAGCCAACCCACATCGGGATCGTGCAACCAACTGAACGGCGCTCCAGCAGCACGCCTCGCGCCCGGCAGCCATGACTGATCGGCGAGCACCACTCGAATGCGAGCGGACGCCCGCCATTTGTTCTCGCCTGCGAGGCCGTTCTTCTCTAATGCATCGGCGATAGGATTGCGCAGGCGCAGAGCGTCGAAAAAGTTTGCTCCCGCTTTGTCCGGATCTGAAGGTTCCAGCAAATCGCCCATGGATCGAACCGCGGCCCATGCAACAATCGTGGACCACACCGAAGCCGAATGCGTCGGTGATGCCGAGGCCGTCGGCAGAATGTCACAGGCTTCCTCTGACCAAGGCTGCTCAAAGTAGGCTTCGAGCCGCGGGATCTTGATCGCAGAACGAAGAGTCTTCACAAACAGCAGTTGCGCCTCGTCGGCGTCGCCTCGCCACTTTTTATGCGAAGGCAATCCGAGCAATTCCGCGGGCTCACTGCTCGCGAACTTTTCTGTCGATTCAAGCAGCCTCTTCAGGCGAGCGGCAAGAACGTCGATGAGTTCGGTCGCGGTGGAGTCGCTTGGTTTCTCAGTCACCGGGACAACTGTATCGGGACGCGACTTGGCACCTTCGGCAGCCTTCACGCGCTTACGCAGGCGTCCGTCATCGTTCTGCCCTGTTCGCTGTTCTCCAGCGACGGGCTTTGCTGGAGAAACTTGCTTGCCCGAGTTGCGAGCGACGGCGGCAATTTGCTTTGACAGCTCAGGATCCAGAATTGCTGCCATCGCCTCGTGTACGGGCCTCAATCGCAGGTCGCACATGGCGTCGCTCAAGCTTGGGACGCCTCTGCCTCGCAGATGGTCGTACAGTTCGCGCCAAGGATGATTGGCATCGTCACGCAGATCACGCCAATCGAGGAGCACGTGAGTCTGGTATCCGCCAAGCTCGATGTGCATGCCCTTTTCTACCAACTCGCGGCCACTGTAAAGATGTTCGAGTCCTGTAACGGTGTCCCTGGCCGCGAGAAAGCTGGCCGAATCGTTGGACACGTCGAACGCCTCTGCAAGCGTGCGCTGTCGCAAGCGCCGATTGCCATCGGGCAATTTCTCAGCGTAGGCGCTGGAAATTCGGAGCCAACCACGAGTGCTGTTGTAGCGATTATTGAAGATGACCAGAGCTCGCTGATCTTCCATCCGGTTCGAATAGGCGAACACATCTTCGTTGACGCTTCCCGAGTCGGTGAAAAAATCGTAGAGCAAAAAGTTCTGGACATCGGTAAAGAGTGCACGCCGATAAAGTAACGGAGCAATCTCGCGATCATGACGCGAAATGAGCCATTGATCGGGTGATTCGTCGTGGTATGCGCGGCGATACTCCATGCCATAACGTTCGCCGAATCCCTCCACTTGTCCGTGCCCGAACATGGGCAGGCCGGGCAGGGTGGACATTAGAGTGCAAACGCCGAAATACTTGTCGCCCTTACCGAACTGATCGACGGCCGTGCGCTCGTCGGGGTTGTTCATGAAGTTGACGTAGCGCTTCAGAATCTCAGCATCGAATTCGATCGTTTTCTTGATGACGCCTCGATAGTTCGCGTTCTCCTCGTCGCGCAGCATGTTCATGAAGGCGCTGTTATAGACGCGGTGCATGCCGAGCGTCCGAACGAAATACCCCTCCAACAGCCAAAAGGCCTCCGCAAGCAGCAATGTGCCAGGCGCCTCCGCGGCAACGCGATCGACAACTTCGCGCCAAAATTCAATCGGCATGGCGGCATCGAATTCAGCTTTAGTAAGCCCATGCTCCGCACGCGAGGGAATAGCGCCTCCGGTGCCGGGGACCGGAAACCACAGGCGCTGGTAATGCTGTTTGGTCAGCGTCATCGCAGCGTCAAAACGAATGATCGGCGACAACCTCGCGACGTACAGAATTTTCTGGATCACCGCCTCGCGCACTTCCGGATTCAGATAGTTCAACTGCGCGGTGTCATTCCATGGATAGCTCGTGCCGTCGTTGCCGTGGTACACGTACCGCGTGTCTCCGGTCCAGCGATCGCGACGACGGAAGACAACCGCAGCATCCGTCTTGTTGTAGTAGTGATCTTCGATCTTGATTTCGACACGTCCGTCGCTCGAAAGATCGGCGCCTTCAAAGCGATACGCCGGGAATGGAGGATAAGGCAGCGAGAGAAAGCGGTCGGGGTGCTCAATCACCCAGCGCGAATCGATGCCCATATGATTTGGGACCATGTCGCTGCCGAGTCGAATGCCGCGCCTCATCGCGCGCTCTCGAAAGCTGAGGAACGCAGATTCGCCGCCGAGATCTTCGGCGATGCTGTAGTCGAACAGCGAGTAAGCCGATGCCGCAGCCTCTGGATTTCCCATCAACTGCTTGATGGTGCGCGACGCGTGGCTGCGCTCCCATAGTCCAATAAGCCAGAGTGCGTTGAAACCTCGACGCGCAAGCGTTTCAAGCTCCTCGTCAGGAATCTGGTCGAGCCTGGTGATCGGACGTCTGTAGGCCTTCGAGAGTTGATCCAGCCACACGAAGGCGCTCTTCGCGATCATTACCGTACGCGGCATCCACTCCACGTCAGGACTGAAGCGCTCGTATTCCGGGTCTTTCAAATTGAAATGCGGAATCGCTGCAGCGCTGGAAACCCCGTGTGCCTGATGTGCGCCGAAACGCTGCATAGTTCCGTCCGGAGGATGGAACTGCATCCAGATGGCGCGCTCTTCTTCTTTGAAGATATCGAGTGCCACGAGAATTCGGCGCAGCATGTCGCCAAGAAAGCTCGGCCACTTCTCACGGATGAAAGCAAGCTGGCCTTCCAAAGACTCGGGAGATGCCAGTGTTGGAGCTCTGAGCAGATCGACGAGGTTGATGTTCTCTGGCCCGTACCCCGGACGCGATTGAAAGAACCGCTTTAGCTCCGAGGTGATTTGCGGGTAGGCAGTCGTCTTCTTCAGGCCCTCGTCATCGAAGAGCTCACGATAGCGCCGAAAGGCCGGATTGCTGTTCTCCAGCCACAGCATCATCATTTCTTCGACGGCGATTGCTCGGTGGGGCATGCCCTCGGTTGATTGCCTCAGCCATTGCGCGGCTCTCATTTCTCCTTGATAAAGGGCCTTCGGCGGAAACTCCGTTGTGAACTCGAGTAAAGCCTTGTCGAGCTGATCGCGCCCGAGATGATTCTCGAACCAGCCCAGAGCGTCCACCATCGCATTCGGGTCGCGCTCCTTGCGGTATCGCGCGACCAGCGCGTGCAGCATCTCGTCGATGAGAGCCATGGCATTCAGGGCGCCAGCATGGACGGTACGCTCGGGATGCTTCTCCACATCGCGTTTTCGGTTCATCTGTTCGGCGAAGCGACGGCTGGCTGCAATATTTGCGAACAGCACGTTCCCAGTCCACGAGAACAGCTCCTGATCGAATTCGTAGCGATCGCGTGCACTACGGGAGACGTGGAACTCGAATGTCGGAAATCGGCTCATGTCGGTTCTAGTTAGAACAATCTTACGCGGATTGAGATTGCCGGTACGCCAGAGCCGCACGCCAATAAAACAGCTCTTCGGCAGCTCTCATCCCGATTTCTGCGATCGGATTTAAATGCCAGATCCAGAGCAGATGGAGCGCGATCGAGAACAGGCAGAAGCAATCTACGGTACTGGCGAGCAAAAGCAAAGAGTCACATTGCCAATCGAGGCAGTGCGTGCCGTTGCACTCAGTGGCGTAACAAGACCAGTTTCCGACATCGGCAAGGGACTTCCCGGCAAACCCCCGCAACATCCGAACATTTGGAGCAACGTAGGACGATTTGTGCGCTGATACCTCGTCTGCGAGACTCCCAAATTGAAGGTTTAGGAGACAACTATGAAGAAGCTCGGCTTTCTGTCCATGGCGTTGGTAATTATCTTCGCCTTGTCTGGCTCGGTATTCGCACAGCAAGTGCAGACCGACTATGACCGTCACGCTGACTTTTCGCGCTATCACACCTATTACTGGACAAAGGTTCACACCGAGGACCCTCTCTGGGAGTCGCGGGTGACCGACGCTGTCGATAAGGAACTGCAGAGCAAAGGCTGGCAGAAAGTGCAATCGGATGGTGATGTTGCAGTCGCGGCGGTTGGCGCAACTAAGACGCAGCAGGAATATCGGACCTTCTACGACGGTCTTGGCGGCTGGCGTTGGGGCGGTTTCGGCGATCAAACTACGACTACTGTTGAGAACTACCAAGTCGGCACCCTGGTTCTCGACATGTTCGACAATTCAAACAAGCGGCTGGTCTGGCGTGGAGTGGCTAGCGACACGTTGTCCAACAAGGTAAGTAAGAACGAGAACCGCCTGGACAAGGCGGTGGACAAGATGTTCAAGGACTTCCCGCCAAAGTCTAGGGGCTAGGGCCGCAGTTTTTAGTCTTTTGCAACGCGAAGGCGATCTGCCTCTTAGGGACAGTTGTTTGTCAGGCTACAATGTAGGACGCCAAATGGCCGGAGAGCCTCCGCGCTTGCTTCCACAGTGTCGTTCTCACCTTTATCGCGACCCCGCCGGCCTCTTCGTTCATGACCTGGTTCTTGATGCCTGCGATCGCTTTGCCGAGAAGATCGCGATTGTCGATGCGTCTTGCGATCCGGCTCGCCGCGTCAGTTATGCGGAATATGGCGATCTGGTTCGGCGCTTGGCTGCGGGCCTGAGCAGCAGGTTTGGTCCTGGCGAACGGATTGCGATCTTTCTGTATAACTGCTGGGAATTTGCTGCGGCATATCACGCGGCGACGCTTGCGGGGTGCATTCCTACTCCGCTCAACCCCAGTTATCGCGACAGGGAAGTACATCATCATCTCGCCGATTCCGGCGCAGTTGCGCTGATCACCGACGGCAAACTCCTCGCCGACATCAATATTTCTGATTTGCCGAGGCTGCGCGGCATCTACACGATCCAGCAACCGTCGTCGGGATGCGAGGAGTTCAGCAGTTTGTTTCAATCGCGTTCGTCGGCGCCTGAATTGGCAAGTCCGCACGAAACCCTGGCCGCTCTTCCTTATTCCAGTGGGACAACCGGGCTGCCAAAGGGCGTGATGCTTTCGCATTCCGCGCTGGTGACAAATGTTTTCCAGGTGCTTGCGCCCGGCGAGGAAGCGAGTTACACGCGTGATGACGTCACGCTCTGTTCATTGCCGCTCTATCACATTTATGGCCTGAACGTTGTGCTCAATCCCGTGCTTGCTGTGGGCGGCACTCTGGTGCTGATGCCGCGCTATGAGGAGCACAAGTTTTTAGAGCTAATCGTCTCGGAAGGCGCGACCTTTCTGCCTCTCGTGCCTCCGTTGCTGAATTGCCTCTGCCAGTCGGCGCTGGAGGGCCGATTTCCACGCGATCATCGTCTGCGATACGTCAAGTCCGGCGCTGCGCCGCTAGCGGCGGAACTTGCCCGCCGATTTACCGAACTCACCGGAGTCCGTGTGCGCCAGGGTTATGGAATGACGGAGGCCTCTCCGGTAACTCACCTCGGCTACGTTGAAGCGGAACTGTACCAACCGGATTCCATCGGCCGTGCGGTCGCGCAGACTGATTGTCGTCTGGAAGGTGGCGCCGACACCTGCACTGGCGAGTTGGTGATGCGCGGCCCGCAGTTCATGCTTGGGTACTGGAACGCTCCCTATGCGACCAGCACTGCTCTGCGCGATGGATGGTATTGGTCTGGCGATGTGGCCACAGTGGACGACCTGGGGTTCTACCGAATCGTTGATCGCGTCAAGGAGTTGATCAAGTACAAGGGATTCGCGATCGCACCGGCAGAGCTGGAAGCCGTGTTGCTCGAGCATCCTCTGGTGCGAGATTGCGGCGTGGTCGGCAGGAAGGACTCAGCCGCTGGCGAGATTCCTTGCGCGTTTGTGATATTGCGCGACGGAAATCCGGGCAGCACAAAGATCGCGGACGAACTCTGCGGATATGTCGGCGAACGCCTGGCAAGCTATAAGCAGCCGAGACAGGTGGTTTTTGTCGAGAGCATTCCGCGCAATCCTTCAGGAAAAATTCTGAGAAGAAGGCTGCGTGACGAGCTGTAGTCGGTTACCTGCCCGTCATTGCGCCTAGCTATACTGAGTTGCCAGTCTTCGCGAGAGGTCTTTCTATTGCGCCGCATCTTCATTGTTGTGTTCATCTGCGCTGTCACGCTTCTTCTCTGGACGCGCCTGTATTCGCAGCGGACCACCAATAACGCAAGCTCCTCGGCAAAGCAGCGGATTATGCGAGCCAACAATCTTGGCGTCGCGTATATGAACCAGCAGAAACTCGATGAGGCTTCCAAGCAGTTTGAGCAGGCAACCGCGATCGATAAGGACAACGCGACTGCTCAACTGAACCTTGGGATTGCACTGTTGAACCTGCAGAAGTCTGCGCCGGCGGAACAGGCGTTGCAGCGAGCCGCACAACTTACGCCGAAGGACCCGTACGTCTGGTACAACCTGGGCTTGCTCAATCGCAGCAATGGACGTCCTGCAGAGGCCATAAGCGCATTTAGCAAAGCTGCTGAACTCGATCCGCGCGATTCGCACACACAGTATTTTCTCGGCGATCTTTATTCACAGCAGCAGCAGTACGCTGATGCAGAGCAGCACTTCAGGCGCGCCATCGAACTGAATCCTTTTCATGTTTCTGCCGAATTCGGATTGGCGCGGGTATTGCAACGACAAGGCAATACAGCCGAGGCAAAGCAACATTTCACGCGCTTCCAGCAGTTGACGCACGAGAAGCTTGGTGCGCCAGTGAGTCAGATTTATGGCGAACAAGGCAAGTACTCACTGGCGAAGGTAATGCCTGGAGAGCCGAGCGTTCCGCCGGCTATTCCCGTGCATTTTGTCGAGGTTGGAAAACAATCTGGCCTGCCGGTGTTCTCCGCCCGAACTCAACAAACCAGAGACACTCAGGGGCCGGGGATCTGCATTTTCGATCTCGACGGAGACGGCTTGGTCGATGTGGTGCTTCCTAACAGAGCAGGACGCGCCGGAGTGTTTCTAAATCGTGGAAAAGGTACTTTTCAGGACGTTACCAAGGGATCAAGCCTGGAAGGAATCACCGGAGCGATCGGGTGCGGGATCGGCGACTATGACAACGACAGCAAACCGGATATTGCGCTTACTCTCTCCGATCGGGTGCTGCTGTTTCACAATGAAGGTGCGGGCAAGTTCCGCGATGTCACCAAAGAAGCACACATCAATGTGACCGGCAGTCCGGTGAGCGCCACCTTTGTAGATTACGATCACGATGGCGATCTCGATCTCTATATCACGCGCGCATCATCCGGACAGAACGGCGGCAATGTGCTGCTGCGCAACAATGGCGATATGACTTTTACCGACGTGACCCAGCCGACAGCTCTTGCCGGTGACGATTCCGGAGCCGGCATGTTGGCGAGCGATGTCAACAACGACCGCGCGATCGATCTCGTCCTCACGGCCGCCCATGCTGCCGCCGGCGTTCATCTGAACTCGCGCGAGGGCGCATTCAAGGCGGAGCAGCCATGGTCGTCCCCGATGCCCGGGGGCGCCACCGGAGTGGTCGCATTCGATTTCAACAAGGATGGCTGGATGGATCTCGCGTTTACTCATCCGCAATCGCCCGGCCTTACGCTTTGGCGGAATATGGACGGCAATCATTTTGAGCAAGTCCAATTTCCAGTTACCAATTGGAAGCGCGCATGGGGAGTGGCGGCCATCGATTTCGACAACGATGGCTGGATCGATCTTGCGGCCATCGGTGAGAGCGATCACGGCTACGAGCTGCGCCTCTTCCGCAACGTTGGTCCCAAAGGATTCGACGACGTCACTTCCGCCGTCGGTCTCGACAAAATTCAACTGCATGAGCCGCGCGCGCTAGTCTCGGCGGACATCGACGGCGATGGCGCGTCGGACTTGTTGCTGACGCAAGCCGATGGATCGGTAATCGTGCTTCGCAACGACGGCGGCAATCGCAACCATTCATTGCGGGTTGACCTCAAGGGTCTCAACGACAACAAGAGTGCGCTCGGGACGAAGGTGCAGGTCTTTGCCGGAGAGATGCAGCAGAAGTGGGAGATCGCGGGCAGTTCCGGATATCTCGCTCAGGGACCGGCGGAAGTCATCGCGGGACTCGGCGATCAGACGCGAGCCGATGTCGTCCGCCTGCTTTGGCCGACTGGCGTCTATCAGGATGAAATCGATCTCGCAGCCAACGAGCCCCACAGCATTTTAGAAATCGACCGACGCGGAAGTTCCTGTCCAGTGTTGTTCGCATGGAACGGCAGCCGCTACGAACTGATCAGCGACGTAATCGGCGCCGCTGTCTTCGGCCACTGGGTAGGGCCGAACGAGCGCGATCTGCCAGATCCGGATGAGTACATCAAGATAGATGGTTCACGCCTGCAACCGCGCAGCGGCCGCCTGAGCCTCACGTTTGCGGAGCCTATGGAGGAAGTGAATTACCTCGACCAGACGCGATTGCTGGCCGTCGATCACCCCGGCGATTTCGACATCTATCCCAACGAGCGCTTCGTCGCCGGACCTCCATTTCCGGATTTCAAGATCATCGCCACATCCCATCCTCATGCTCCGGCGGGCGCATGGGACGACCAGGGACACGATGTCCTTCCGATGCTTCTGATAGACGATCACAAATATGTGACCGGCTTCAAGCTGCTGCACTTCGCCGGATTCGCCGAGCCGCACAATCTGGTGCTCGATCTGGGCGAGTGGGATGCGAGCCACCCGCTCCATTTGTTGCTCGACGGATTCACCGAATACTTCACCGCGAATTCCATGTATTCGGCGAATCAGGCGAACATCGCCGTGACTCCGCCGTATATCGAAGCCCAGGATGCCAGTGGCAAGTGGAAGCGCGTGGTTGATGACATGGGATTCCCTGCAGGTCTTCCGCGCGTAATCACCGTCGATCTCACCGGCAAGCTGACGGCCGGAACGCGCCGCATTCGCATAGGCACGAATCTGCAGATTTACTGGGACAAGATTCTGATCGACAACAGCGATGCCGATACTCGGGTGCAAACGCACGAGGTGCCGCTGGGTGCCGCGCGCCTGCACTTCCACGGATATCCCAAAGCGGACGAGAGGCGCTTCCCGGGTGACCTGAACTATGACTACCAGGACGTAAGCCTCACCGGTCCGTATGCCCGCCACATCGGCGCCTACACGCGCTATGGCGACGTGTTACCGCTGCTCACCGCGGCTGATGACAAGTATGTCATCTTCGGATCCGGAGAAGAGGTCGTGCTTGACTTCGATCCTGCCGGCCTGCCGCCGCTTCCGCCAGGATGGACCCGAGACTTTCTCTTTTACGCCAATGGGTTCGTCAAAGACATGGACTTCTACGCGGCGGACGCGTTTACCGTCGATCCGCTGCCGTTCCATCGGATGGGCATCTACCCGCAGCCGCCGCAGAAGCAATATCCAATAGACCGCAGATCGCTCGACTACCTGCTGGAGTACAACACCCGCTACCAGTCGGGGGCTGGCGTGAGTGCGTATCGCTACGACTTTCAATCCCACTGAAGCCGATGGGAGTCCATCATCATGGGCGACAAGCGGTATGGTCCGATGGTCTGCTCGAGTCTTCGACCGATCGTCAGGATCATCTCCTCGCCATAGGGATGGCCGATGAGCTGAACCCCGATGGGCAGGCCCTCGGGAGATTGGCCCACGGGCACGACCAGACCCGGATTGCCGAGCAGATTGAACCATTGCGTGTAAGTCATGGCGTCCATGTATGAGATGCTGCGGCCGGAGATCGTCCACTCGCGCTCGCCGTGCCGGAATGCCGGGATTGAGCACACAGGAAGAATCAGGACAGGAAAGTCGGACATCTCGCGCATGAGTGCCAGTCGCAGCTCATCGCGCCGGAACCATGCTTTGAGAATCTCGTCCCGGGTCGCTAGGCGATCGAAGTAGGTGAGGATTGCGCTGGTCTCATGCTCGCGGCTCTTGAACTCGGGGAGGAGTAATTCGCCGGCCAATCGCACGAACAGCGTCCACCAATGCTCACGCGCTTCGTCGAGCAATCCGGTGGAGAACGGTCTCACCTTAAAACCCTCTTCCGCGAGCGCTTCGGCAGCTTTACGGACGGCAGCGCGGGTCTCCGGAGTTACCGGAACACTGGCATGCTCCTCCATATAGCCGATCGTGATTCTTGCTGGATCGCCGCTGTTCACCTGCTGCAATGCAAGCGGAGTGGAGGAGGTATCGCCGCGATCAAATCCGGCGATCACGTTGAAGATCAGCTCGACATCTTCTACCGTTCTCGCCATTGGTCCTACTACACCCAGCAGCGCAAACGGACCTACACTTTCAGGCCAGTGTCCCGTAGCAGGTACGCGCCCGGGCGTCGGCTTCAGTCCGCAGATGCCGCTGAAATGAGCGGGCACGCGAATAGATCCGCCACCGTCGCTACCAACGCCTCCTGCCACCAGCCCTGCCGCAATCGCGGCAGCCTCCCCGCCACTGGAACCTCCCGGCGTGCGCTGAAGGTTCCACGGGCTATTGGTGCGACCGTACATCGGATTGTCAGTGTCGTAGCCCATCAGCATCTCGGGGACATTGGTGTTCCCCAGCACAATCGCTCCGGCCTCCTTGAGTCTGCGAACCAGGAAGGCGTCGCGTTCGGCGATGAATCCCGAGCGCGTGCGGCTGCCGCATTCCTGTCTTAGGTCGGCGACTGCGAGCGCACTCTTAATGCTGATGGGAATCCCGTGAAGCGGCCCTGGATTTTTTTCGGCGCCGAGAGCGGCTTCAGCGCAGCGAGCCTCGTCTAGGGCGGCGTCGGATCGAAGCTCGATGAAGGCATTCAGGGCAGGATTTAGTTTTTCGATGCGATCGAGGTGCGTTTTCACCACCTCGACGGGGGAAACTTCGCGATTGCGGATCAGTGTCGTCAATTCCGCGAGAGATGCTTGATGCAATTCAGTTTTGACCATTGCGCGACTGCATTACGTCACAGAGCTGATGTCCAGTCCGGTTTCAACCGACACGGCGTGGGAGGAGGTCCGGATAATCGATTACTGTTTTAGGAAGTTGCGGATGAGTTTGGCCCCTTCGGGCGTGAGAATACTTTCGGGATGGAATTGCACCCCCTCTACCGCAAACTCTCGGTGGCGCAGGGCCATGATCACCGGCTTGCCATCTTCTTCGCTCTTAGCGGAAATCTCCAGCTCATGAGGAAGGCCCTTCTCTTCGACGATCAACGAGTGATAACGATTCGCGACCATCGGCGAATCGAGTCCGCGAAAGATCGTGCGTCCGTCGTGCTGCACCAGGCTGGTTTTTCCGTGCATGATTCGTTCCGAGCGGACCACGCGTCCGCCAAACGCTGCTCCGATCGCCTGATGTCCGAGGCACACGCCCAGGATGGGAACTTTATTTGCGAAGTGGCGAATTAAATCGATGCTGATGCCGGCCTCCTCGGGCGTGCACGGTCCGGGTGAAATCACGATCCTGCGTGGATGCAGCCGTTCGATTTCGTCAATGCTGGTCTCGTTGTTGCGACGCACCTCGACCTCCTCGCCGGTTTGCCCGATGTACTGGACGAGGTTGAAGGTGAAGGAGTCGTAGTTGTCGAGAACGAAGACCATTTGAGCCGGGGATTCTCCATGCGGCAAGCTTCACCGCGCGTACTTCTATTGTGAGGCATGGAGCAGGGTTCATCCAGTTGCAGATGTAAAGGGTTGTTAATGCCGGCTACTCGTAGTTGCGCGCCATGCCTACCGCACGCAACAGAGCTTTCGCTTTGTTGAGGCACTCCTGATATTCATTTTCGGGAACCGAGTCGGCGACGATGCCCGCGCCGGCCTGGACGTACGCGCGACGTCCCTGTACCCACATGGTGCGGATCGCGATGCATGAATCGAGATTACCGGCGAAATCCGCATACAAGACCGCTCCGCCGTAGATGCCACGCCTCACCGGCTCCAGCTCGTCGATTATTTCCATTGCGCGTACTTTCGGCGCGCCGGTCAACGTGCCTGCGGGAAAGGCGGCGGCGAACGCGTCAATCGCGCTGCACTCCGGACGCAACTTGCCTTCGATCGATGAGACAAGATGCATCACGTGCGAGTAGCGCTCCACGAACATGAAGTCCTTCACCTGGACAGAGCCGTATTCGCTTACGCGGCCCACATCATTGCGTCCGAGATCCACCAACATCACGTGCTCAGCGCGCTCTTTTTCGTCTTCGCGCAATTCGATTTCCAGGCGCCGGTCTTCTTCGGCGTCTCCGCTGCGTGGCCGGGTGCCGGCAATGGGCCTGTATTCGAGCTTGCGACCATTCACGCGCACCAGCATCTCCGGGGATGATCCCAGCACCTCACAACTCTTCGTCTTCAGAAAATAGAGATATGGAGATGGATTGATCATGCGCAACGCCCGATAAATCTCGAACGCCGGTACCCCCGGCTCAAGCTCCATGCGTTGCGAGAGAACGATCTGAAATGCGTCTCCGGCGCGAATGTATTCCTTGGCTTTGAGGATGCTCTTCAGGAATGCGTTGCGCCCCGTCGTTTCTTTTAGCCGGTACTGTTCCTTCAATGGACGGACTTTGCGCCTCGGCACTCCGCGCGCCAGCTTCCGTTCGAGCGAGGCGATGTCGCGTGATGCACGATCGTAGGCGATCTTCGGAGTCTCCTGCCGAACATCGGCTACTGCGATGATGTGGATCTGCTTGCGCACGTGGTCGAAGGCGAGCACGCGGTCGAAGAACATGAGCATGCAATCGGGAGCGCGCAGATCATCGCGGGCATTGTCCGGCAGACGTTCGAGCTGGCGCACCGCGTCGTACGAGATAAATCCGACTGCACCGCAGTTGAACGGCGGTAAATCTGGCAAAGTCGCTGGCCGGTGCTCGCTCAGGACGCTGGCCAGAACCTCGAACAGTTTGCCGGCGGTGCGTTCCACTGCGCGTCCACGCCGAATCGTGATCTGCTGGTCACGACTTTCGAGCACCATGTATGGACGAACGCCGAGAAAGGTGTAGCGGCCAATGCGCTCCCCGCCCTCGACCGACTCCAGTAGGAACGCTTCCTGCTCTTCCGCGGCAATGCTGAGGTATGCCGAGACCGGAGTGAGCAGATCCGCCATGACGGTCTTGACGACTGGAACGAGAGTCGCGGTGCGTGCAAGCTTCTGAAATTCGTCGAATTCAGGACGCAGCATTGGGTGTTGGGAAAAGGAGAATCTGGATTATACGTGCGGCGGGTTATTCAGTTGCAATGCGCAAACTGGCTGGCGATGGCGATTCATAGACGAACAGCAGCAGATCCGCCGAGCGCAAAGGGCGCGCCCTTCGGGATGAGAATTCTGATGACGGAGGCGACTTCGCCTGTATGGCTTACTCGAGACGTAAACACCGGCCGGCGTCGGCCGGAACCACGTCTTGTGTTCGTGCGTCCGATCCGAGCCTCGCGGAGATGCTGCCGTACAACAGTTCGTAGTCGCTGGCCATGCGTGCGGCGGAATGATTCATCTCGACGTGAGTGCGGCAGGCCTGCGGCGCAATTTCGGCGAGTTGATGGATGGCTTGGGCCATCTCTTCGACGGAATCAACGATGAATCCGGTCTCCCCATGCACGATCACTTCGGGCAGCGCTCCTTTGCGAAACGCAATGGCCGGAGTTCCGCAGGCCATAGCTTCAATGCAAACCAGTGAGCTGGTCTCTTCCATCTGGCTGGGCATCAACAGTCCCTGAGCGTAGCGCAGCCATTCAATCTTCTGCTTGAAAGTGGGGCTTGGAACAAATAGCGATCGAGGATTGCGCGCCAAGCGGGGAACGATCTCTCGGTCAAAGTATTCCTGATCGCGAGCATACAAGTACCCAGGTCCGACGACGATCAGCCGTACCCCGGTACGTTCGGCAGCGTCCAATGCGAGGTGGACTCCCTTTTCCTCGCAGATGCGCCCCAGGCAGACGAGATAGGGCTCTTTCTCGATGGTGAGGGGAAAGCGCTCCAGCGGCACCCCATTGCGAACGACTCCGAGCACCTGAGGTAGGCCACAGAATTGTTCCATCTGAGTCTGCGAGACACAGTTGAAGAAGACATTTCCAGGAATGCTGTCGAATACGTCTGACGGATAGCTCGATCGAGAAAGATGTAGCGTCACGAGTACAGGAACATCGACGCTGCACGCCGTCCAGAACCTGCCTCCGTGGTCGTGCAGTAGGTCGAAGCCGTTCCCGTGCGATTCGCAATGGTGTGTCCTTTGCACAACGGCCGCGTTATGCTGCACGTCGCGAAGCGCCAACTGTTCGAACTGAGTTGCGACCGCCCCGGTGTCGAGCAGTTCGCCGGTCACCCGCGATCCTGTGCAGGCGGCGACAGTGGTGTGGTGTCCGCGATGAAACATCTCACGCTGCAGGACAAACAGGATCTGCTCAGCGCCACCACAGCTCTCGTCGCTAACCGTGGAGAGCGGATATGCCACGTAAAGAATTCGTTTCAGGCTGAGATTCGACGGGGGCGAGGAACGCCGGCGGGAAAGAGCTACTTTTGCCAAGATCGATATCGAGGTGTTCGCAGTTGCGAATTCTGCCCATTGTCGCGCAGCCACGGTCGAATAGAAAGTGACAGGAGAGGTTCGACTGGCATGAACTTGCACGGGGCGGCCCGCGGAGTGTCCCTCATATGATTGCTTGTGATTTTGGTTGTATGGAGAAAAGCCCGGGCGGAGTAACGGCATCCGTCTTGCTCGCAGCCTCTGCCAGAAGTCAGCAGCAACTCTCCACACCGGTACGCGCATCTTTTAGTCAGATTAGCTGGATCGATATCGGCTGACTGAAGTGCTCGCGTCCGCGCGAGCGGACCACGGGGAGTCTCAAGATGCGTTCCAGATTCGGTGTGGGCTTTCCGGGTATTTTCGCGGTCATTGTTTTTGGAACGATGCTGTTGTTGGTCACCGGTTGTGGCGGCACAGGTCAGGCTGCGGCGCGAAACGCACTTACGGCTTCCGCCGTATCGGTCACGGTTTTTCCCACTTCCGCAACTATTCCCGTCGGCGACCGTCAGCAATTCACCGCCAACAGCACGTCTCCGGTTACCTGGACGGCAAGTGCGGGAAGCATCGATTCGACAGGTCTATTTGTCGCCCCGGCACAGGTCTCCGGATCATCGACCACCGTTAAGGTGACGGCCACCTCGACCGCCGACAGCACGCAATCGGCCTCGGCGGCCATAACTGTGACAGCGCAGCCGGTCACCATGAGCGTGTCACCGGCGACGGTAACCCTGAAGGCGGGCTTCAGCGCGAATTTCATCGCTTCCGTTTCGAATACAACCAACACTGCAGTCACTTGGAGCGTGCAACCCACCCCCGGGCAGAACGTTTCTCCGGGAAGAGTGAGTAACGGAATCTACACTGCGCCTGCTCCTCTCGCGGCGCAGGAGACTTTCACGGTCATGGCCACTTCGGTGGCAGATCCCAGCAAAACTGCCACGGCCAGCGTGACCGTGCTGCCGGTGTTTAATCAGGCAAAGCAGCAGACGCCGTTGCCCCTCGGCGTCTCGGGAATGAATGCCAATTTCAATGGGTGCGCGACGGGAACGCTGGGCTCGCTTGTGGCGGATGCGAATGGGACGCAGTACATCCTGAGCAATAACCATGTGCTTGCGCGCGAGGATGCCGGGGCAATTGGCGAGCAGATTCTGCAACCCGGTCCCGCCGATACCAACTGTGACGCCGCACTAACGCAGCCTGTCGCGAAGCTGGCAAGAGTCGTGACTCTCTCCTCTGGCAACGTGGATGCCGCGCTGGCCGAGGTGCTGCCCAATACCGTCAATCCGCAGGGATACATTCTTGGACTTGGCGGAACACGAGCCGACGGAACGTACGTCTCTGCACCGCCGGCGGCCACCACCATCGCTCCCATCATCGGCATGAGCGTGGCAAAGAGCGGCCGGACGACTGCCCTGACGTGCGGATCGATCCAGGCGCTCGATGCCACTGTACAAGTCCGCTATGACGCCGGACGGGTGAAGACCTACACCGGTCAGGTCATCGTAAATACCGTTTCAGGACCGGGCGATTCCGGGTCGCTATTCGTGGAGGCTGCAACCTCGAAACCGGTTGCGTTGCTTTTTGCCGGCGATTCGAGTGGACAGATGGCCGTCGCCAATCCGATCAGCGACGTGCTCTCCGCGCTTGCTGACACGAACGGCAATGCTCCTCATTTCGTGGGTGGCACAGAAGTCGCGGTACCATGCCCGGTGACCCCTTCGACGCAGGCCGTCGCTGTGATGCAGGCATCCGCATCCCACGGTGTTCGAGAACAGCGTATGGAAGATAACGTTTTGCGCGGCGCTGTTGACGTGAAACGCAGGCACGAGCAGGAGTTGCTGGATGTCGATGGCGTTATTGGTGTGGGCGTCGGTGCTGCTGCCCAAGGGGTGACCCAGGCTTCAGTCGTCCTCTTTGTAAGCCCGACCGCATCTCGCGCCGCATTGCCTAGCGATGTCGAGGGCGTGCCTGTGCGACTGATCGAAACTTCAGGCTTTATTGCGACGCTGCAGCCGGTTGCGGGACGTCATGCCATCTCAGCCGGACCGAGTGCCTTGTCGGCAAGCGCGAGGTAGTAGCGGATCCAATCGTCGTCTCCGGACACGATCTCGGAAATGGATTTTGCCCTCCGCTCAGCCGAACCAGCGGCCGCACTTTGCCTCTTCACATCGAGATGCGCGCCTAGAAAGTTCGAGAGTACTGATCTGACCTGCTCCTGAGAGAACTTGGCTGCATTGCTGCCCTTCTCCGCGAGCAGGCGATCGCGAAGCATTCCCTCCACCGAACCGATCAGCGCTGAACGCAATGCATGCGCGTCCGTGCCCGGCAGCAATTCACCTGCAGTCTTCATGGCGTCGAATGTGTTGTCAATCATGCGGATGAACTCCCCATATCCTCCGTTGACCGAAATGCCATTCCGGCCGCGGATCACGACCGTCTCCAGCAGGAAGATCGCTCGAAAAGTCGGATCGTTTTCGACGAAGTTGACGAACATGTTCAGAGCCAACATGAGTCTTTCCGATCCCGAAGGAGCGCTAGTGATTGCCAGAACGATAGCAGAATTAAGTTGAGACCAGAGGTGATCGAGAATCTGCGCTCGCAATTCTTCTTTGCCTGAGAAATACTTCAGGAACTGCGAATAGCTGGTCCCCGCTGCCTTCGTGATCTGCGAAACCGTGGTGGCTTCGTAACCCTGTTCGGCGAACAGAGACTTTGCCGCATCCAGCAGCCGTTCCTCACTTGAACGTTTTTTTTGGTCTTTCATGGATGCTTTCGGCACCGATAGCCAAACTCGCGTAGCAGTTCGCGGGAATCCAAAGTCATAGGCGAAACGCCTGTGCTGCTGCTTTGCCCGTACGAGTTTGCAAAGTAGTAAACATTCTACTTAAAATAGTTCACCGACTACCGCAATCTTTTTTCAGTTTACTTCGATTAGCTACTCCGAAACCGGGTTGCTGGCTATATCAAAAAAGACGTTCATCGTGTGAGCGTCGATCAGGAGTTAGGTTCGTGCAGGAAAGCAATCCCAACAGATTCGACCTTGACAAGCGCCGTTCAGCCCGCGTTCCTCTCACCGTGTTAGCGAAGGTCAGTAGCGTCGTGCTCGGATACTCTCCTTTGCCTGCCAGATTGCGGGATGTGAGCGCCGCGGGCGCGTATTTCTACGCCGACATGACTCCAGAACTCGGGATGACTATTCGCATCGATTTCAACGTACTGGTGTCGGGCCGTGAGATGGGAGTTACCTGTGAGGGAACGGTGGTGCGCATCGATCTCGGAGCGAGCAGAGGGTCCACGGGCATTGCGCTACAGGGGGCCCGCTATCATCTTGTCAATTTGTGAAGCAGCTTGAAGGAAAATCGCCCCGCCTCGGGACCTTTTTGATTGCAGGAAAACCGCATCAATCCATGCCGTGCGACATGGCAGCGGTGCGTTCTAATTTGTCCCAGGAGAAGTGACGGCCATCGATCGCCCGCTTGAGTGTCTTAAAGAGGACGACGGAGAACACCTGGCGATACGTGAAGCGCTGGATCCAGATGTCGGCGAGCAGCCAATAGTCTTCATGCTGGCGTGGATCGCGACGTTCCAAAGCGAATGCCAGCGACGATGCCATGAAGTCGATCACAAGAAAACTCAAGAAATAGATCACCAGTTTGTAAAAGCTGGCTGGGTTGGCGGCGTATGGATGAAAGTGTCGATCCACGAGATACCAAAGAGCGCTGACGACGAACATCAGGTCAATGAACGGAGAAACTAGTGGCAACAGAATCTGGAAAATTACGATGTTTGGAAGCGCAAACCAGCCGAAGCCGCCTTGGCGTAGGAAGGCGCCCCGGTGCTTCCAAACTGCTTGCAGAATTCCGAACGACCAGCGGAAGCGCTGCCGCATGAGTCCGCGGACGTTCACGGGCGCTTCGGTATATGCCAACGCCCGGTCTTCATAGATCACGCGATAGCTGAGACGCAGAATATTCATTGTGAGATCGGCGTCTTCGGCAACGGTGTTCACGTGATATCCGCCGGCCTTGCGCACCAGATCAGTGCGCCAAGCCCCCAAAGCTCCGGGCACTACGGTGACGGCGCCAAGAAGATCGAGGGCGCGGCGCTCGAAGTTCTGGCTGGTGATGTACTCGAGCGCCTGCCAGCGGGTCCAGATATTTATCCGGTTACCGACCTTGGCGTTGCCGGCGACGGCGCCGATGCGCTCGTCGGTGAAGTGCGGAATGAGACGTCCAATCGCCTCGCGCGCGATGACGGTGTCGGCATCGATCCCTACGAAAAAGTCCTCGGTGACGTGCTGCAGACCGAAGTTCAGGGATTCGGCCTTGCCGGAGTTAGGCTTTGTAAGTACCGTCACTTTTCCCGAAGCCATCTCTGGCTGGAATTTCGTTCGTGCGATCTTGAGTGTGCGATCGCGCGAGCCATCGTCGATGATGATGATGCGCAGTTTCGGATACGTCGAGGCCAGTACGGAACGGACGGTGCGTTCGATGACTTTCTCTTCGTTATACGCAGGCACCAGCACCGCGACCGGAGGCTGGAAACTGGTGTCGAGTTCGCGGCTGGATGAACCACGCATGCGGTCGATCACTGCCAAAGCTCCAATGATGAGAAGACGGCCACTCATCAGGATATCGCCTAAAAAGAAGATGTTCTGCACCCCGATGAGGATGATGCTGAACATCCAGAAGGCGAGGTCGTCCACGCTCGCGGCGACGTGCTCGCGAAGGGAGACGAGCGGCGGCATCACCTGCGCGGGGCTATCGCCGAGAAGCTGCGCGACGGAAACAATCTGGTAGCCTCTCTCGCGAACTCCGTCGATGATCATGGGCAGCGCTTTCACAGTCTGTGAGCGATCGCCACCCCCATCGTGCAGCAGAATGATGTTGCCGCGATCGAGTTGCTGCAGCACTCTCTGCGTAATTTCCTCTGCGCTGGGACGGGGATTCATCTCCCAATCGTTGGGATCGATCTTGTCACCGACGGTGATGTAACCCATCTCCTGCACCTGCTCGAGAGGCTTCACCTCTTCGGCAGTGTCCGGCTCCTGATCGATGGAATACGGAGGCCGGAAGAACAAGGGCATTACTCCAAGTTTGGCGGCGAAGAGTCGCTCGGTAACGTTGATCTCGGTTTGAAAGCGCCAATTGGAGATCTCGCTGATATCGGGATGGGTGAGTGTATGGTTACCGATCTCATGGCCTTCGTCATAAATGCGTTTGAGCAGGCCCGGATTATTTTCTGCTGGAATGCCGATGAGAAAGAATGTCGCTTTCGCACCCTTGCGCTTCAGAACGTCGAGGATCTGTGGTGTGTAGGTTGGATCGGGCCCATCGTCAAAGGTGATCGCCACCTGCTTCGGTTTGCTGCCGTACGCGGTCAGCTCATACGGATTGGGCAGCTTGGAAAATTGCTCTGAGTTCACCAGCCCTGAACGCTTTTCGACCGTTACCGTCCGTTTTCCAGGGCTTGGCTTTTGCGTAATCCGCAAGATCTCGCCTTCACCTTCGATCGAGATGTCGGGACCGGGCGGGACATCGGCCAACTTCGCGACTGGATCACTGGCGCGCGGCTTGTCCCAAATCTCCCAAAGCGAGCGGTCTTCCGAACCGAGTCGCCAGAGCGCAAACGTACGAATGCCGAGCCCGCGCGCTGCCCGCATTTGGTTAATGGCAGTGATGCCATCGAGAAACCAGACCTGATGGTTGGTGCCATTCTCTTCGTCATAAGCGAAATGCGGATTCAGGGAATCAGGCTCGAGCTCGACGGGAGCTTCCGAATCCTGCGAACGTATCCATGCGTCCTGAACAGAGAGATTGCAGACTGTCGCGTGGTTTCCTTCAGGACACTCGATCGGCTTGTTGCCCCATTCATATCCATAGTTGCCGATGCCGACGATCAGCTTGTCGCGCGAAACGAGCTTTAATGCTTTTTGGATGTTAGTGGTGAAGAACTGCTGGCTAGCGACGGGACCAGCCTTGCTCTCGCTCTGGTGTTCGTCATAATCCATCAGGATGAGGCCGTCAGAGTTGTCGGCGAGATACTTGTAATTGAAATCATCGTCATCGGCAGGGACGTTGATGTACATCTTGTATCCCTGCGTGTGGAGACCGGCCGCTAGCTCCCCAATCAGCGTGTTGAAGCCGGGCTGAGCGGAGCCAGGGAAGTCTTCAAAGTCGATGGAGACGCCGCGAAATTTCTTGTCTGAGGCGAGAAAAAGGAGAAGCTCTCGACGAAAGTTCGCGCGACCTTGCGGGCTGTCGAAGAAGTCGCTGATCGACGGCTGCCATTTTCCGGAAACAGGATCGAAGTTGTTGACCAGCGGAAAGACTTCGGTATCAGCCTTTTCGTTGCGGATCAGCGGCATGACTTCGTTGTCCACGCGATGGATTGCGTTTCCGCGCACCACGTCAAACGTCTGATTGGTAAGTGGATCGATGCCCTGCATCCGGCCGTCCGGAGTGAGGACATGCAGCCATTCCGGGAATAAAAGGTCGATCTGATGCAGATACTCTTTGAGTGACGAATAGCTGCCTTTGTCCCAAGTGACGTAGAAGGCGGCGCGAATGCCCTCGTCTTCGTTGAGCGGAACTTCTGATGGCGGCTTACCTGTTTTGCGGTGGCTGCCACGGGCCGGACCCGCGTGCCGACGAACATCGCGAACTGGGCGGTAGCTGCGGCGGGTTTCTGGCCAGACCATCTTTCCGAGGCTCTCACGGCGGTAAGCGGTGTACAGGAATATGGCGATCACAACTGTGACCAGGACGCCGAATATGTGCAGCATCAGCCGCAGACTTCTCCAACGCTTCAGTTGCGGATCGTAGAAGACAGGATTAGCCATGAATGGAGGGGCGATTTCAATCGTAAGGGGCCCTGTTCGCAGCGTCAACGGCACCAAAGGTTTCAGGCCCCGAGCTGCTAAGCTACGGAACTGCTCGTGCGAGCGTTGGCCGGGCAGCTCATTCAATGATTGCGCTTATTCGCCGACATAAGCTGTTCTTCGCCGCTTTCACGCTGCTGGGGATACTACTCCGCGAATACATGCTGAGGTGGCACTTCCTCTTTGAGGGAGATTCGCTGGTATATGGCGATCTTGCGAAGAACTGGCTGTTGCACGGTAGCTATGGCCTCACCGCCGGGAGCTCGATCAGGCCGGTGGACATCCGCATGCCCGGCTATCCGGCCTTCCTTCCGGTATGCTTCAAGCTGTTTGGATTAGAACACTATGGCGCCGTCGTTCACGTGCAGCTCGTGATCGACCTGCTGACCTGCTTCATTCTGGCGGCCGCGGCTGCTGAGCTGTATTCGGCGCGAGCGGCCAAATGGACATTCGCGCTCGCGGTCTTATGTCCATTCACGGCCAACTACACCGCAACGCCGCTACCTGAAGCGCTTGCAGTTTTTGGTGCTGCGGTCGCACTCGTCTTCGCCATGCGTGCAGTACAGAAGATGTCAGCCGCGCCGCCGTGGGACGTAAGTCACTCATACGCGATTCGCGATTGGATCCTCAGCGGGCTGGGCATTGCTGCAAGCATTTACTTGCGTCCCGACGGGGGAGTGCTACTGCTCGCCATTGGCATTTATCTGCTCTGGATCGCGGTGAGATCGTCGCGGGGCGATTACGTGTTCGCGACAGCAGTTCTTACTCTTGTCTCACTCATGCCGCTGCTTCCCTGGACGGCTCGCAACTGGAAGACATTGCATCGCTTCGAACCACTCGCTCCATTCTACGCGCAGCTTCCAGAAGAGTACGTCCCAAAAGGCTTCAATCGCTGGTCTAAGACTTGGGTGATTGACTTCATTTCGGTAATGAACGTGGAGTGGAATATCGCAACCGAAGGAGGAGGAGAAAGCGTCGATGTGAAAGACATTCCTGACCGCGCTTATGACGATTCGGGAGAGCGTCAGCGGACTCAGGCACTGTTGTCCGAGTACGATCGGACGCTCACGCTTACCCCGGAGATGGATCAGCAGTTTGCCGAGCTGGCCCAACGACGCCTGCGCGCGCATCCGATTCGATATTACATTCTGCTGCCGCTGGCTCGAGTTGCGGATATGTGGCTACGTCCTCGAACTGAGATGTTGAACTTGCAGCTCGACTGGTGGACTTTCGATCCCTGGCAGGAATCGCTCGCATCCATGGGACTGGCGGCGATCAATCTCTTCTATGTGGTTGCGGCCTTGTTTGCTGTCCGGCGCAATCTGCCCGGGGCGGCGATCTTGTGGACGTTCATCATCTGCCGCTCGATCCTGCTGGCGACGCTGTCGAACCCTGAGCCTCGATACACGCTCGAGTGCTTTCCCGCACTGATGATGCTGGCCGGTGTTGCACTCACAGGAAGGCGGCAGAACCAGCCCACACACTTAATGGGCCGGGTTATTGGCGTTTCGCGGATCTGGGTTAATCCGTCGCCGGGCGGTCGGACATTCTGAATTGTGTACGGAAGTGTTCCGAAAGCAGCCCGATTGCGTCGCGATTCGCGTCCGGATCGGTCTGTACCAGGTACTTCATTGCCTCGACTAGAAGCTTCTGTCCCTCGATGTAACGTCTGTCGCTCACGCGGGGAGCGCGGCGTCGCTTAAGATCGGGCACTACCGGTATGGTGAAGACTCTGGCCACTATAAGTCCTTATATGTCTATGTCGGGATAGTCCAAAGCTGCTGGTAATTAAGAACGTCTGTTGCCGCGATTCGTTGCCCACTATACCCAACCATCTACTCTGGTGGAAGCCTTCTTTTTCGCGGGTAACTCTAATGCAAACCGGTGTTTACGTGCCTTTGACGGTTTTGACGTGACCGCTGGTGTGCAGCTTGAAAACATCGTCGGAAATCTTGGTATTGATCTTGATATTGGTGTAGTGCGCAATGCGGTAGTCGCCCGATGGTTCAAACGCCTGCTGTTTAAGGGAAACGCCGCGTGGGGCATCGATCCAGATGATGATCTTTTCGAACATGTTCTTGACGCGGGACACCTTCGGCGTCAATTCCAGTTTCGCTGTTTTGACGCCGTCCACGTCTTCATTGCCGTCGAACTTCACGTCGAATTGCTGCAGCAGATCGTGGCCGCGGCCACCGAATCCAAGCACAAGGAAAGTCTCAATCTCGCCTCGGTTCTGGCCGGCGTCATACTCATTCACCTGATTGATGTTCGGCTGATAAAAACGGAGCTTACCTCCGGAGAACAGAACGTACTTCTTCTGCGGAGACTGAATGTCCAAGGCCATCTGCATGTCTTTGCCAGTGCGCCGAAAATAAATTTTGCCTCTCTGTGTGTCGGTCTCGTTCACTACCTTCTGGTATTGGTCCCACACAAAATCAGCCTCAGCGTTGTGAAACTGAGCGGCTGCCGCGTCCATTTGGTTCAGGACTGCTTCGAGCGTGGAAGGAGTCTGCGCTGCCGCAGCGCCACGCTGAGCGGATAAATGAGCCGAAACACACACCACCGCACAGGCGAGGAGAACCGCTGATGTCCATTTGACGCGAAAATTACCGACAGCCATTCGACCTCTCTTGACAACGGGTTTGCGGGGAACAGTAATTACTGACGGTGTGCCCGAACGCGATAGCCTGTCACTTTGCCGGAGTTATCTCGTTGTTCCTCGTAGCTGGTGATCTCAATTGGACCGGCTACCGACTCGATTGTTCTCTTCAAGGCACCTCGAACGTCTGATTCCCCATGACTGACAGCGGATGCGTTCAATTCGTAGATGAAAGCGTCTTTTCCATCCGAAGTAACGACGATCTGACCTGGATTGGGTCGGCGATTCTGTGGTTTGTCCTTAAACACCGAGGACGGAGTCAGGAAGATGAATGCGAGGATGACTGTGACCATGACGTCATAATGGAAGCCGCCCCGCGGATGCGTCCACCAGATGTAACTCTTGATCGTTTCGCCGAGACTCATTTGCGGTCCTCGAAGCAAGTGTAGAACCTGCCAATAGTCCACGCAATGTGAGCACATTCCTGCCAGCCAGCTACTCTCGATTGCATGGCTCGCCTGAGAGGGTGCATGCTAAACTGTCGCAGCAAACGGAGTCATTGCGCCCCGGCAAGGGAGCCTCATCTTACCCTGTAAACTGTTCATCCCGCATTGCTTGTTGCATGCAAGAGAGAACTTGTGGCCGTGAAGTACCGCACAAACCGGAGCAAGATACTGGTCGCAGTTCTCTGCGGACTTCTGGTCGGCGGCGTCGCCTCGGGCATACACTTCGCGATGATTCCCCATGATCCTGCCCTGCTTACCGAAGCGATGTTGGGGGACCTCATTGCGGGCCTTACCGCCATCATCGTGTGCCTCGCAATCCAGTTGCGGCAGGAAGAAGTCCACTTTGCCAGCGCGATGGCCCGAACCGCCATTGTCGCCGAGCTCAATCACCACGTGCGCAATGCCGTCTTTCCTCTCTGCCTCGCGTTGCAAAAGACGGGTGACAGAGAGGCCGTGCTCGTGGCCAACGAAGCAGTCGATCGCATTAATATCGCGTTACGCGAAGCTACGGCTGATGCCATCTCGGGGCAGGCCAATTACTCCGACGGTTCCAGGAACGGAAACGGAGCTTAAGCGCAGAGATGCTTCGTGTGTTGCTGGTAGATGATGAGGCTTCAATCCGAATGCTTCTCAGGACTGCGCTTGAAGTCGCCGACTTTCAGGTCGAGACCGCGTCTTCGGCCTACGAAGCGAAGACAACCCTGCAGAGTGCTTCGTTCGATCTGGTGATCACCGACATGCGAATGGAAACCGCGACTTCCGGGTACGACGTGGTTCGCGCGGCCGCTCAACTCAATCCAAGGCCAAAAATCGTAATTCTTACGGCGTTTCCGGTGCCCGGATCGCAGTGGCGGCCCTCAGGAGCGGATAGCCTTATCGTGAAGGGCACCGACATGCTCCAGCTTCCGGAGAAACTGCACGCGCTGGTGAAGCAGCCCGTACAACCGCAGCAGAGCGCAGTAGAACGGCTGAGCCGCAATCTGCACCGGGAATAGCTCAGAGCTTACGGCGCGAAATCACGTCCGCGCCAAGGTATGGCCGTAAGATTTCCGGGACCGTTACCGTGCCGTCTTCCCTCTGATAATTTTCCAGGATTGCTAGCCAGGTGCGCCCGACCGCGAGTCCACTCCCGTTCAGTGTGTGGACGAACTCACTCTTCTTCTTTCCGGCGGAGCGGAAGCGAATATTCGCGCGCCGCGCCTGGAAGCTGTCGAAGTTCGAACACGAGGAAATCTCGCGAAACAATTCCTGTCCCGGTAGCCAGACTTCAATGTCGTAGGTTTTGGCGGATCCGAACCCCATGTCGCCAGTGGAGAGAGCAACCACGCGGTAGTGAAGGCCGAGGCGCTGCAGGATGGTCTCTGCGTCCCGGGTAAGCTTCTCGTGATCTGCGTAGGAGCGATCGGGATGCGAGAACTTCACCAGTTCCACTTTCTGGAACTGATGCTGGCGGATAATGCCCCGAACATCTTTGCCATACGATCCTGCCTCGCTGCGGAAGCACGGAGTATAAGCAGTCACGGAAATCGGAAGCTGCTCCTCGTCGAGGGTTTCATCGCGATACAGGTTGGTCAGCGGCACCTCGGCGGTTGGAATCAGCCACAGATCGTGGTTCTCGCACTTGAAGAGATCGCCAGCGAATTTAGGCAAATTCCCAGTGCCGTAGAGAGATGCCGAATTCACCATGTATGGCGGTAACACTTCGGTATAGCCGTGTTCTCTCGTGTGCAGATCCAGCATGAAATTGGCGAGTGCGCGTTCCAATTTGGCGCCGAGGTCCCAATAGACGGCAAAGCGCGCGCCCGATAACTTGGCCGCACGATCGAGATCGAGAATTCCGAGCTGGGCTCCGATTTCCCAATGCGATTTTGGTTTAAAACTAAATTTAGGAGGCGTGCCCCACCGGCGGACCTCGACATTATCATGCTCGCTCTTCCCAACGGGCACAGACGAATGCGGGACGTTCGGAATCTGCGACATGAGGCTGCGCAGTTCGGCTTCGAGATTCGCTGCGAGTTTCTCCTGTTTCTCGCCTTCCTCGCGTAACGACTTGGTTTCTTCCATCAGCGGGGTTGCATCCTGACCGCTGCGCTTGAGTTTCCCCACCTCTTCCGAAGCGCGGTTCCGCCGGGCCCTAAGAGTCTCAGCTTCGGTAATCGCTTGACGACGGCGCGCGTCCAGATCGCGAAATCCGCCGAGTAGTTCCGCAGGGTCCATGCCGCGATTGCGCAGTGCCTGTTCGACTTCCGCAAGATGTTCGCGCACGTAATTGAGATCGAGCATAAGAGAACTAATCTACAGAAAAACGCCTGATTGAACCATGAATGCTCCCAAGTAACACCACGGCAGAGTTAGGTTCCCGCGTGTGACTGCGCGGCTCCGTGATAATAATGGTGACAAGAATGGCTCCTTCTTCCGCTCAGCCGCGCAGAGGACCTGACCTGAGCGTCAGCTTCTGCGGCATCGATTTCAAAAATCCCATCATCGCCGCCAGCGGAACGTTCGGGTACGGAGTCGAATTCGAGGACATCGTGGCGCTCGACAAGCTCGGCGGCTTCGTCGTCAAGGGACTCTCTCGCGAGCCGATGGCCGGCAATCCTCCTCCGCGCATGTTCGAGACCGCCGCCGGAATGTTGAACGCCATTGGGCTGCAGAACATCGGCGCTGAGGCTTTCTTGAAAGACAAGCTGCCGGTGCTGGCGCGCAAAAAGAACATCGTGGTCATCGCCAATGTGTTTGGCTATGCGCAGGAAGACTACGAGACGGTGATTCGCATGCTCAACGAAGGCGAGAGTATCGCTGCGTACGAGCTGAATGTCTCGTGTCCGAACACGAAGCAAGGCGGCGTCAGTTTTGGGAGTGATACTCACCTGCTGGAAGAGGTCGTCGCACGATGCAAGAAGATCTCACGCAGGCCGCTGATCGTGAAACTTTCGCCGAACGTGACCAGCATCCCACTGATGGCAAGGGTGGCGGCCGACGCGGGCGCCGACGCGCTGTCGCTGATCAATACCTTCGTGGCTCTGGCAATCGATCCAGACACTCGCAAGACGCGCATTTCAAATGTCACTGCGGGCCTGTCCGGACCGGCCATCAAGCCCATCGCGCTCAGGATGGTGTATGAAGCGGCACGCGCCGTCGATATTCCCGTAATTGGAATGGGCGGGATCACCAGCGGCAGTGACGCAGTCGAGTTTCTGCTAGCGGGGGCGGCGGCCGTAGAGGTCGGAACCGCCAGCTATTTCGATCCGTGCGCGACCGAGCGCATCGTCTCTGAACTGCATTCCTGGTGCATTGAGCACCGCGTGCGTGATGTGAAAGAGCTGATCGGCGGATTGCAAGTCGAGTGACCCGCAGGCCTTCCGCGGCTTGCTCGCCGACCTGGGGGGGCCGGCGGTGCGGGCGGCCTT
>CAZLIE010000022.1:0-37035 GCA_964559345.1 uncultured Terriglobales bacterium | reverse complement strand
AGTAGAAAAAACTAAGGAAGATCTGCCTGCCCGATTCCCAAGGGCCTCTTCAACTCGATCACCAGCGGCATGCTGAAGCGCGCAGCCCGTATTCAGAAGCAGAGTCTTTGACCGCGTGCGACCGCGCACTCTGCCTTCTGTGCGGGGGAGAGAACCTGCGGGCTAAGGAGATCGACGGGTATTAATGCTCGGCTGCGGACAAGAACGGGGTGTTCTCAATCCGGAAACAGAACACTCTATTAAGGTTTCGTCATCCATTCTGGGGACATATTGGGGGATATTTCTGACTTCAGTGCTTGATTGGAAACCTATTTCAAGTGCTGGAGTGAAGCTTTTACGTTATACATATCCCATTGGAGCGTTTTTATCGTATTATCAGCTTATTGGAACATTTTTTTGACGATTGGAGTGTTTATTCGTGAATGCGAGCCCCAAAGAGATCCCGCTCGGTCTGAACGCGGTTATCGACCAACTTGGATTGCAGGTTCCTCGCCCTACGGTTCGTTCAGTTTTGGCTGGTAGCACCCGACGAACCAAAATCTCAGACAGCCAGATCTTGGAACAATACCCTTCCTCGTACAAACCGGACGAGGGAATCATTGGACAGCTCCGCTTTGCTCTCAAGTATGAACCAATTCACCTCGGCATCTACAAAGCTGCCTTCACTCGCTTAGACAAATTAATTCTCGAGCGCTGGATTCAAAGCGAACCCAATGGCATATTCGCTCGCAGAGCTTGGTACCTGTACGAGCTGCTCACCAGCCACACCATCGATGTGCCCGATCTCAAATCTGGTCCCTACGTTCATCTTCTAGATCCAGACTTACACATTCCCGGACCCATCAATCGCATCCGACGACAACGTATCTTCGACAACCTTATCGGAAATAAAAATTACAGCCCTCTCCTGCGCCGGACAGAGAAGCTCGACCAAGGCTTCGCAAAGAATCTCCCCGAGCTGGCGCAAAAACTCGTCTCCTCTTTCGAACCGGCCATCCTAAACCGCGCGGTCCATTATCTGTTCACTAAGGAAACCAAATCATCCTTTGCCATCGAAGGCGAGACTCCAAGCAAAGATCGCACGGAACGATTCGTTGCCGCTCTCATGCGTGCAGACAAATTCGACGCGACCACAAAGCCGCCCTTCATTCAACTCCAGAATGCAATCGTAGATCCGCGGTACGCACAGAAGGACTGGCGGGATATTCAGGTCTATATCGGCGAGACCCTTCCAGACTACTCACAAGAAGTACATTTTGTGTGTCCCCGACCTGAGGACGTTCCAGGACTAATGGACGCCTGGATGGGAATGACAGCTCGACTCTTCGATCCCGAACAACATGTTCATCCTGTATGTGCAGCCGCAGCCGCAGCCTTCGGATTTGTTTTCATACACCCATTCGTAGATGGCAACGGTCGGATCCACCGCTTCCTCGTGCACAGCCTTCTTTCCAAAATGAATTTCACACCCCAAGGCGTCCTTTTCCCAGTATCGGCCGCTATGCTCCGAGACATGAGTTCTTACGACCGTGCCCTCGAAGCCTTTTCTGCATCCATTCACCCTTTCATTCAGTACAAAATGGATGGCGAGCAAAGACTTACCGTCCTCAACGAAACCGCAGACCTTTACCGCTATTTCGACGCTACCATTCAAACGGAATATCTATTCGAATGCATCGAGGATACGATTCGCATCGACTTAAAACACGAGCTGCATTTTTTGAAGTTCTTTGATGCTGCCGTGAAATCAGTGCTCAGCATCGTTGACATGCCGAATCAGCGAGCTTCCCTCCTTGTGCGGCATATCCACCAGAACAAGGGCAAGCTTTCCAAAAACAGACGAGAACTCTTTTCTGAGCTGACCGACGAAGAAGTGGGCCGGATTGAATCCGCGGTCAAGGAGGCTGCCAAGCTGAATGAGCCCTCTGCAGACGACCCGACCACGTAGCTGAACTGAAGAGAATGAAAATGGGAGATGAGCAGTTTTTTTATTTTTAGTATCTACCAGCGTTCAAGCTCGCTCGCTTGGCTCCTCTTCCCGGTCTACCGGACTCGCAGGAGGAGCATGGGAGTAGGCAATTATGGGGGTCCTTCGTCGAGAGGATTCCCGGACACGAGCCGCCCGGAAATCGAAGACTTGATGCGCGAGCGGAAGATCCACAGATACGACGAACTGCAGATGCTGGCAGAACTCGGCAGCCAAACAATTACGGATCCGTTTGAAATCCGCCGGGCAACCGCCGCTTAAAGTTTTCTTACAGCAGAATGCAAGAATGCCCCGCCACACACAGGCGAGCATTTCATTTTGCATTCGTGGCGAGCAACATGAAGAAATCGACTATCTAGAAACACCATGAAGACGAGGCGCTGCGCAGAAAATAGTCGAGGGTGAGCATTGAGTTTCCGCCATCGACGCTGACAGGGGTGGCCAGCAAATGCTCACGAAAAGAACGCGCAGTGGCGAAGGCCAAAGGCTTCGACAGTGGAGCTAATTGGTAGACCAGCGCCACCATCAGATCGGGACTGGAGGTTAAATAAAGGACACAGCCAATCCGGCGCTCGCATTCAAGCGCCGCTCTGATGCGGGCATATTCCTTGCGTGCTTTGAGCGAACGCTCGTATTCAAGGGCGAATTCGAGGGTGTCATTTCCCGACCGGACCTTGACGACGGCGTCATAGTCCTTCTGAAATGGTGCAGCCGAAACCAGATTGCACGAAGTAATTTCGATCTCCGATTGCCATCCGGCCAGCAGGCGATTGCGCGCGAGCGCCAGACGAATTGCGTTCAACTCAAGCGCATGAAAGACCTGCCGGGGATGAGGCATGTGACGCGTACCGGAATGAAGGGCAATCGAAAATTCGCCGCGACTCTCAAGCTCAAGAAGGCCGTGCGGCGTAATGGAATAAACCGGCGAACCCCGCCACGCGACACCCTGAACGCGAGAGATATATCCGGCATCGAGCAACCTGCGCACCCGCCAGTTGAAGGTAGCGCGGAGCGAGGCGAAGCCTTCATTCTTTAGCAGCTCGTAAAGCTGGCCGTGGCTGATGAAGCGCATATTACGCACCTCGCGCAGGAGCGGAATGTCGCAATCGGAGCCGATCACGAGGGTGCCTTTGGCATATCTCATGAATGCTCCTTGTGCCCAACTACGGCAGGGGCCAGGCAGATTAAGCTGGCCGACTCGTACCCGGAGGGAGGTACATGAAGCTGCCAGAAGCCGAGGCTGGTCTGAATCCAGTCCGCCGCCCGCATCAGCAACAAAGTCTCCTGCATATCGCGCAATTGACTGATCCCTACGATCTTGCTGAAGACGGATTTCCAGACCGGAGACGCGTAATCGATCCGCCCGTGAAAGCTGGTGGTGATGGATACGAGAAAGAACTCAGGGTGGGACGTATTCGAGACGAGGCTGCGAAGGAGCATGCGGTTACCGCCACAGGCATAAGTCAGGTCGGAGGCGAGGAAGGTCTGACCAACCACCCGCATCGGGCGAGTGGGATCGAAATTACTCACGCCGTTCAGGCGCAAAATTCCGGGCACGGTCCAGTGACGGCGAATCTTGTTGCCGCAGCGCACGCCCGTCGAGTTGTAGGTGGCCCAGCAGCTCGGTTCGGAGATTTGGCGCGAGCGCTGCCACCAGTTACTGCCGAAACTCAAAACTCTTACCAGCATCGTTGACCCGCCGCATGAGCTTGCGATTGATCCTTTTGAGTTGAGCGATCCGCTCAGCCAGTCGAAGTTTGTGCAGGCCGGCGATGTCACGGACCACCTTCGGCCCCAGCCTCTGTTCGTGCTCTTCGAAGTAGCGCCAGAGATCGGCAAAGCAGGCAAGCTCGACCAGCAGATCGCGCATGTCCGGGTGATTCGAATCGAGCAGCTGCTCCCATTCCTCGCGCGAAGCGCACGGGCAGAGAGCCCTTTCCGGGTTCCGCCGGGAGGGGTTCAGGACGCAGATTGTGTCAGCCTGTTTACTCCTGTCGCGGTGCATGCGTCTCTCTCCGGAAAGCTTCCGGCCTGCTCACGGGTTTTACTTTCGTCTTCGCGGGGTATGCTTTCGCGTTCTTGTTCTCGAGCTCCCTTTCGAGCGATCGTTCCCTGTCCGTCGCGGCGTTCAGTTGCTGCTGCAGAGTGCTGAGTTGAGCTGCCATATCTGGCTCGGGCTCGCGCACCGGGCGCGCAGCCGCTTTGTTTTTCGGAGCCGAAGTCGGGTGATAGCCGCTCGACAGGAACATCTCTGCGGGTGAGGGCGTGCCCCGATTGTTCGTATCTTGCTCCGTCATCCATTCCGCTCGGCTGCGAACCTGCTCCTCGACGGTGTTCTCTCGGGTCCGATTGGCCGCGTTTACCAGTGCGTCATAACGCGCAATCGCGTCTTCGGCGCGGGCGCGCGCATCCACCCAGCCATTGTGATAGCGGGCGAGCAGCGTCGCCGCGATCAGCTCGCGCCGCATCTTCTCGTCGTGCTGGTGAGCAATGATGGCGAAGGCTACGGCCAGCAGGCCAATGGCGGCCAGCAGTGCACAAAAAAATGGTTCGCTAAGGATCTGTTGGACCCACAACCGGCGCACGGCTTCGAAGTGTGCTCCGTAGTCGGTCTCGCGCGGGTTGATCTCCTTCAGAACGAAGTCGACAAATTCCCTCTTGGCCTGCGGCGCTGGCTTTCCCGCGCCGGCCGACGCGCTTGATTGCGCCCGGAGAAGAAGTCCGGGGCAGATGGCCGCGAGAAACAACGCGACAAGTGCCTCTCTCATCACCAGCTCCTCCGGTTTTTAGAAAAGATCCGTCCCATGCGCCTCGCCAGTTCGGGATTACGGAAACGCAGGTCGGCGCCGGCGGAAGATGAGCTAAGCTGTGCCGGTCGGGGATACAAGATCGGCTCAAAACACGCCAGCCGACATGGTTTCACCCGGCGCACATGCAGGTGAAGATGCAGAGTGCCGGCGGAATTGTCGGTCGTGAGAACCTGCATCTGTCCCGCGGGAAGGTTCTTGATCTGATAGTCGACGGCGCGGGTGCGCTCCATCTCGGTGATGCTGCCGAAGCCGATCTCCCTATATTGCTGCTCAAAGACTCCTCTCTTTTCGACCGTTACCGTCTTGCGCTCGCCGGTGATCCGGGCCGAAGCATTCAGGAAGAACCGCGCCGTCTCCTCATCGCGCGTGCGCATCAGCATGACAGTGTTGGGGGCCGAAGAGACCTCGTCGGCAAAGTTCCGGCTCACAGTGCGCAGTTGCGGAATCGACTGCACGGAAAATAAACAACTGATATTGCCGCCCCTGGCGGTCTGCAGCAGCGAGGAAAAATTCGGATGTGCAAATGGCGCGAACTCGTCGAGGATCACGCTGACCATGGGAAGAGACTCGCCCCCACCGGCGCGTCCTTTGAGGTAACGCTCGCCAACCATCAACTGCAGGTTCTGGAGCAGCATCCGGCCCAGCGCGGTAACCGCCCGGCTGTTCTTGTTGGTATTGAGCGAGACAAACAGAATCAGCCGCTGCTCGATCACTTCCTCCAGCGTCAACAGATCCTCGTATGCGTTGGTAATCGCCGAGAGGTCATCCTCGGTAAAACTCATGAGCTCGTTTAGCAGTCCCTGGATTTTGGGAACGCGCTCCCGATCCTCGAGCGACTGCAGAAGATTGCGCGCCGACATATCGAAATTGCGCCGGCTGTGGGCAGAGACAGATGAATCGGTCTCAAGAAGCCGTCTCGCCTTCGCGATCTGCTCCTTCATCACCAGCTCGTCGCGGGCCATGACCAAAATGTCGGGGACGTTGTAGACCGCACCGGCGCATTGAAGGACCCGGCAAATGTCGCTCAAGTAAGTCGCCTGATGGGCGCGAAAGAAATCCTGGCGCAAAAGGAAGGACTCGAAAAAGCAATTTACTTTCTCCTGGTGGGAGCCTCCGCGATCAAATAGCGGGTTAAAGCGGGCGGAGATCTCCGGACGAAACGGGTCGATGAGACGGAACTGTTCCAGACGGCCGGCGGCCGAGACCTCGCTCAGCACATCATCCAAAAACTGCCGGTCTCCTTTTCCGTCAAAGATAATGAGTGGCAGATGGCGGCCTTGACTGGTTCGATGGATGTCCTGGCTGGCGATGTTGAACAGCAGAGTCGTCTTGCCGGAACCGGACTGGCCGACGAGGATGGCCTGCATACGGCGCTGCCGATCGGGCCAAAACCACGGTCGACCGCCCGCGTCATAGCCGGCGACGATGGCTTCCTCGGTTGCTGCGCGCTCTACATAGCGGCGGTCACGCAGCATGGGTATGAACGCTGGAGGGTGCGGCCAGCGGGTTGCAATCTTTGTTTTCTGGTTGAGTGCATAGTGGAGCGTGCTGGCCGCGCCGCCCGCCAATGAAACGAAGTAAAGACAGACTTCTGTGATCTGCCGGGCCCGCAGGTGAAAGCGGTCGATGAGCAGGTAGCCGGCGCCCGCCAGCAAAGTTGCCGCGATCGCGAGCAGGACGACAACGCCGTCGTCCTCGTTAGAGCGCCGAAACTCGCGGCCGGATTCGTAGCTGTTGTAATTTCTCATCGCTCAAAATTGCACGAAGGTGAAGACCAGAAAAATCGCAAGAACCATCAGCGTCAGGATCGCGTAGGTGACCAGCAGAGGATGGAGACGCGGCAACGCTCTCCCCTCGGACGCGCCCGCCTCTGTCGGGGCCGCCGGATCGGACATGCTGCGGACGAGCGCCTGGAGCAGACTCTTCTCCGGGTCGCCCGCGAACGCCTCGCGCAGCAGACCACGCATCTCCTCCGGGCCAAGATATCGAGGACCCTCCATCTCACAGCACCATCCTCAGAGCACCACCCCCGCCTCGATCTGGTGCTTTCCGTCGGGCGGGAAGGTCAGCTCCAGGACACTGCCGTCTGCCAGCGGCCGGGGCAAAGCAATGACACCCTCGGCCCGCTCACCGGCCCTTACTTCAGTGGCGGTCATCTGAACGCTGGCTGCCTCAAGAGCAATGTGCACCGATTTCCTTATCTTCTTCATGTCGTCGACACTGACCTGGGCTCGTCTCCTCCCTGGCGGGGAGAGGCTGGTCGAGGCAAGCAGCACCCGGTCCACGCGAGGAGCCCTGAGCAAATACGCACGAGGGCCCCGGTTCATGACGGAATAGTGGAGATACATGTTTTTCTTTGACAGCAGCAGGTGCTCGATCCGGACGCTGACACCATCGCGTGCCGGACGCACGCCGTCGCACTCGACCGGCAGCGCCGCAAGAAAAGCCTTTCCCATAATCGCCTCGACGCTCTCTTCCGCGGGTGCGGGGACGCTGGCCGCCAGCTTGGCGGTCTCGGCCCGGCTGTCCACGGCAAAGTTCATATTGGCCACCTCTCCGGGAGCTTCGAGTTCGTAGATCAATCTGCGCGATTCGGTCCAGACGAGAAGATTGGTCGATACACCGGCGCGCAAAGGTTTGACCAGGACCTTGTCATCCTGCCGCTCGATCTGAAAGGAAGGGCTGCCGGCGGCGACCATGGTGACCGCCTCCCCGAATTCGAGAACCGTGAGGTGATCGAGCGCAGTGGCCACGTAAAGAACCTCGGCGTTCGCGGCGCGAGCGACCCTGGCCTTAGCCAAAGCGTTGGTCTCGGCGGAGAAAGCGGGCGAACTCAACATCAGCAACAGCAGCGCGGCTGGCTTCATAGAAGTTTTCCTTGAAATGGAACGGAACCGGATCGCCCAGTTCCATTCGAGCTAAATGCATGGTTTACTCGAAGACAAAGCGCCCTTCCTTGTACTGGAAAAGGAATGTTGCCTTCTCTCCGCCTTCGATCTTCTCGACCAGAAAGCTTCGTCCTTCCGTGTCCGTCGAGATGGCCATACCGTCGAGCTCCGGGGCCGCCACCCTCGCGGCCCTGCCTCCGGTACGTTCCGCCAGCTTGACGATGAGCTCCTGAGGAAAGGCATGGAAGAGGATGGAGCCGCTGCCCTGGCCCTGGCAGACCACTCGATTGAGGGCCTGACACCATCCCATGCGATTTTCCCGTTTGCTCGCCGCCCAGACGCGCACGTAGGAGATGATGGATTTCATCTCCTGCCGGGCGCGCTCTTCGCCCTGGTAATGAGCGGCCTGGGCTTTGCGGCGGGCCAGGAGTTTGCTCTTGCGCAGCTGCTTGTCAGAGTGGCTGCGCACCGCCTCCCATTCGGATTGGGCGAGGTCGAGATCGGCTTTGAGCCGGTCCTGACGTTCGGAGATCCGGCCTACGATGCCGGCATAGACACTGTTGACGTAGCGGCACTCATCGAACATCGGCCGGGTCACAGCTTCTCCCGACACCAGTCCTTTGAATTCCTCGATCGGCAACTTGCTGGTGAGCAGGTCCTCGATCTCCTTGCGTACATGGTTGTAGAGACGCCCGATGCGGTCGCTCTCCTCCACATCGAGGTGGAGCGGCAAGTCCGAGATCCGGTGCTCGTTCTTGTACTTGAGCCAGGAGGCCGGAGTTACCTGTTGACGGATGTCGGCGATGACCTGTGGATCGGGCTCGACTTCGTGCTTGAGACTGTCGAGCGCCTTCTGCAGTTCGGTGACGAGCTGGTAGGCAAGGTCGGTCCTGCCCGCGGCCAGGCACGAGGTCTTCAGATCGGTGATCATCCCGATCTGATTTCCGCGCGCCTTGATGGCCACGTGCTCCAGGTTCCACCACGGGCTTTTGACCTTGCGCAGCTTGGTCTTCTGCTGGTGGAACTGACTGGTGAGAGCAAAGCGCTTCCTGACAAAGCGCGGAAAGCGATCCTCTTCGACGATGCAGATCCAGTCGAAATCAAAATCCCCGCCGTTCTTCTTGGCTGATTCCGAGTGCAGGATGCAGGTGCCCTCGAGAAACAGCTGCTTTTGGGCGGCCTCGCCGGCAACTTCCTCTGCGGCGCGACAACCCTGTTGTTCAAGTTCGTGCGTGAGCTGGGCCACGGCTTCGGCCCGGCTCATGTGTTCAAGGGGCAACAGGTCCTCGTACATGCGAATGGGGTAGCGCACGCAAAGACCACGCTTTGATTGGAGCCCGACGAGCGCCTGCTGCTCCGGGATCCAGTCCGATCCCGCGTAGAGGAGTCCGTCGTGCGCGACGAGGTATCCATCGTCGGCCAGAGCGAATGCCGGCAAACGGAAGCCACCACCGGTTGCCGCCTTGAACGCCCAGCGAGCGAGCAGGCGGTTGAGCTGGTTGTTGATGTGGGGATAGCGGACGATATTGCCGCTGGTATCGGCAAGCAACACGCCTTCCACCGTCCTGACCTCTTCGTCCTGGTTCTTCTCCGGGTCGTCGAGGCCGAGGATCTCAAGCAGTTCCTGATAACGGCCCTGGCTGATCGACTCATTCAGCGCGCGTACCTGGCCTAAAGCGGTGGGCAGGATCTCAAGCTGGATGGAGTCATCGGGCGCATGTTCGACGAGGGTGTAGCTGGAATCGAACTCAAGCTTGCGCGAGAGGTCGCGGATCCCCAGCACCACCGGCCCGCGGAACCTGCGTCCTTTGCCAAAGACCGAGTAAATCGTCATGGGCGCCTTGAGCCCGGGTTTGACCGAGCTCTCGGGAAGCACGATGTCGGCGCCGAGCAGCTGCGCCGCATCCTCTTCCATGATCTTGAAGGAACCCTTGGCCTGCGTCTTTTCAAAGGCGAGGCGGAACTGATAAAAGCACCCCGGCGGCAGCTGGAGTCTGTCGAATAGAGATCTCCGTATCCAGCCGCGGCAGTCGTTGGTCCCGAGAACATGATCTTCGACTACCAGCACCGAAAGCTCCGGCTCCTCGATGACGACCTTGCAGGTCGAGACCAGGATTCCGAAGTAGACGATCGCTGCCTGAGGCCAGTGCTGAAAGCGTTCGGCAATGGGCTGGCTGTGGTCCTGGTCGACAAAATAAAACTTGCCGTCCTTGGACGACCCGCTCGCCCCTACAAGTTTGTAAGTTGTGTTTTTAAACGTGAGGTTGGCCATCGCGTTTTCGACCTGCGACTCCTCATAGGCGTCCAGAGGCTCGCCAGGCACGTTCACGACGGCAACCTTGATGCCCGGATAGAGCGCGTGGAGAAGCGTGTTCTCAAGCGTCATCTCAAGGCTGGTGAGCCGCTGGATGACGGCTCCGGTCGAATCGATGTCAAGGGTTACGACCTGCTCGATCGAAAAGTGGTTCGATTTGCCGTTAGACCTGTTCATACGATTTTTTCTCCTTAGCTGGGGTTGGGGGCAGCCGGAGCCCGAGCCGAGGAGATTTTTGCTGACCGCAAACTCTCCGTCTGGATCTGGCCGCCAGGTTGCGTGTTCCTCCGGCCAGGCTCCTCAACTTCGAGCCGGTCAGCACATTTCCCTACGAAGTTGCGTAGGGTCTTCAAAGGGCGGCAAAACTCTTCGGTGAGTTCTTGGCGCCCGTTTTGAAAGCTGTGCCAACTTCGCGCTCCCGCCAGTTCAAGTGCGGGACGCGGATTGCTTCACGATCCTTGCTTCATTGCCCTCCATCTTGGGGACCGCCTTCCAGGCGATCAGGCCATAGAACAGCTGGCCGGACTTGAAGGCCTCGACCAGCGCTTCGCCTTCGCTCGCGACTTCCTGGCCGAGCTCCGGCTTTTCCGCCGAGCTTCCAGATTTGGGAGAAAGTAGCGCACGCGCTCACCGGCACCGGTGCGTGGACGTCCGCGCCTCGAGGGTCCGGCTTCCGCAGTTTCGGGTCGAGTCATTCCCGCTTGAGTCATCGGGTGGTTCCTTTCTGCAAACATTTTTTCTCGAATCTGGAAACCCCCTCAGTTCGCGGGCCCGAGCGAGATGTTTTCTAACACCGCATCTCGCCGCTCGCCCTCGATCAGCCGTTCGCGGTAATCGGCCACCAGCAACCCACTGGGGTTTTGCTCCGAGCGTCTCTCCGCGATCAGACGAACATGGATCTCGGCGACCAGGTGGTCGCTCGTCTCCTGGTGGTCACGCACGCGATGAATGTCTTTGATTCCGAACGCGGTGAAACTCAAAGGATCGTCTTTCGCAGCCTCGATGGAGCGGAGGTGAAAGACGGAGGTGATCTGATCGTCAGCGATTCTTGCCGCAGTGTTCTCCCTGTCGATCGCGGTGAGGGCATTGTGGCGGAGATTGGAGGTCATCATATTGAGACCCTCGGACCAGCTCTGCTTCACCGTCGCGGGAGAAAAGTTGAGGTAGCGTTCGAGAAACAAACGCACATATGCCTTTCTCTCGAACTCCTCAAGGTCCTCATTTCCAGCCTGCGAGTTGGCGACGATTGAAGAAGCGAACCCCGCTTTGTGGTTCACCGGCAGCGCCACTCCGCTCGAGTCCACGCGGATTACCGTCGGCGGCTCGAGGCGCACATAAGCGGCAAAAGCAACGGACAAAAACACGGTCGGTATGCACAGCATGGCGAGGAGCATTGCGCGATTGGCGTAGGCACGGAGTGCGCCGTCGTGTTCGTAATAGCGGCTGTAGCGCAAATGGTCGGGCAAGGCATGTTTCTCTTTGGCGTCGGGTTTTTTAAGCCACATCGTGGTTTCTCCTGTGTTCATCGAGTCTTCGTCGGTTGCTTTGTCGATGAGCCGTTCTTCAACTGCTTCCTCTCAACATGCGGCCTGCATACCGGCCCGCATGAAATGCAAATACCTCCGTCACCCCGGACGGGCGGAAGCCGCCGACAGAATTCTTCGCGTTCGATGAGGATCGACTGGAGCTGACCGAGCCGCCCGCGCTCGGCTGCACTTGGCTTTCGGCTCTTGCCACCGAGGGGCTCGGCGGCATTACATTCTCAACCGCGCTGCGCATTCCGCCGCGGATACTCTCGGCGAAACTCGGTACGGGGGGCGGCAGAGAAGAGGAAGCGATGTTCGCAGCCGAAAGCGCAGGCGCCGTCCCAGCTGAAGTCGGCGCGGCAGAACTCGCGAGAACCGACCCGGCGCCGGAAGCCGAACCCGCAGCAAAGCCACCGATTCCCGAGAACAAGGCGCCTGCCGCAGCGGCGCCCGCACGCACCAGCGAATAGGAGCTTGAGCCAACGTCCCCTGAAATCAGGCGCTTTGCGATGAGTGGAATCAGGCCGAGGGCGAGCGCATACAAGACGCTGACCAGCCCGAGCAGGACAGAGTCCGCGCTGCCCTGAAAGAAGCCAAGCAGGAATCCCTGATTCATGACTTGATCGACGCGGTTGAATTGAATGGCGGTGATCAATGCCCCGAAGGTGGCGTAGAGAACTCCCCATGCATTCCAGATCATGAGGTTGATTGCGTAATTGCGTGCGAGTTGGCCAATGCCGGCGATGGGGAGAAAAGCAAGAACGATGGGGCCGAGCACGTAGAGCAGGCACCCATAGAGCACGTAAAAGAAGGCAAACAGGACCACCATCACCGCATAAATAAGGTAGGCGGCCAGGCAGAGGAGGGCGGTGACGATCGCCGCCATACTGGCTGAAATTGCCGGCAGCAACGCGCTAAAGCCGGTGGTGCTGAATTGAGCTTTGAGCTGGTCCATCCAGGCGAGGAACATGTCGCTCGCCCCGGAGCTGTTGCCGATGAACTCGGCCACCTGATTGAACCCGCCATTTACGTCGTGGAAGACGGCGCTCCAGTTGGCCAGGACGATGGCGACTGCGAGGTATTTGATCGCGCCAACGGCGAGCGCCTGCAGGTCCCCGCCGCGCATCGCCGCCTGATAGAGGCCAATCAGGAAGCTGATCAGCAGGATGCTGTAGGCGATGCCGGTCAGGGCGGCAATCATGGCGGTGTGATCGATGCCGCCGATTCCCTGCTCGAGCAGCTGCTGAAAATAGAACATTCGCAATTCACCTTGCACTGTGTTGAAGCGCCTGAGTCGTGCCGGTACGCAGGCGCTCCAGATCGGCGGCACTCAGCTTGAGCGCGGCGCCCGAGCCGGCGAGCTCGATCGAACGAAGGCGCACTAATTCCGCCAACGCCGATTGCGTGTAAGCGTTGGCGCGAACGACCCAGGCCGCTGCCTGCGCCTCAAGGATCGGGGCGCTGCCGGGAGCCGAATTTTGAATCTGTGCGCTGATCTGCTGCGCCGTCGCTAGTTCGATCTCGGCGAGCGCGTCGATCTCGATCGCTCTTTTGAGCGCGGCCTGAGCTTCGGCGTCGCTCATGTCGACGAGATACCGAATCGGCTGGGGAGCGTCGGAGGCCGTGATTGTGTTTCCGTACACCGCCGTATAGCTCTGCCCCAGATTGGCGATGGCTTGCGGATCACGCGAGAGCAACGCACGCTCCAACTGCTGCGGTGCCGCGAGCGTCGCGCTGTTAACGGGAGTGCGCGAGATCTGCGCGAGTTGTTCGATCGCTTGGCCGAGATCGGCAGCGGCCTGACGGGCCTGATTGATGGCGACGGTCGGATAGATCACCTGCTTTTCAAAATCGGCGGCCTGCCGGCGGATCTGCTGAATCTGTCCGAGCGGCAGCGCGACTGCATTCTTCAGTAGTCCCGAAATGCTATTGAGTCCAGCGGAGATGATGGCGCAGCACGGATCGAGGCCGAATTGGCCGCTCGCGCGCAAGGGCGTCATCAGCAGCGCTCCCGAAAATGTAGCCACGACCGCGAACTTGAAACGCGAGACGCTGCCAAGCCGACGGGCAACACTGCGAAAGCAGGGAATGTTCAACATAATTTCCTCTAGCGCCTGCCGAGAATGTGCAGCAGGTTGTTGCGAAGTGCGCTGTTGTCATCCGCGCTCTGCTTGCGCAGGGCGTTCTGGTGAGCGAGGGCGGCAGCTTCCTGCCGCAGCTCCTCGGCAAGCATCTTTTGCAGCATCGCCTGGTTTTCCAGGCTGGCCACCTGGGCTTCGGCCGCGAGAATCGTCGCGCTGCCCGGCGCCGAGGCTCCGGCCTCCTGCTCCAGGCGTTCGGCCAATCCAACTTGGGTCGCGATCTGGCGGTCTGAGAGCGCCGCCGCCTTCATGGCGCCGAGTGCGAAGGCGTCATCGACATCGATCAGATTTCTTTGCGCGTTCGTCGCCTGCGACTGTTGCGGAAGAGCAAGAAAGACGTCGGCATAAGCCGAGGTCAGCTGGTTCATGTCTTGCGAAGAGGAGCCGCGGAGAAGAGCTTCGAGGCGGACCGGGTTTGCTAGCGTTGCGCTTGCCACCTCGATCGCGTGGACCTGCCCGGCGAGGGCCGAGTACTCCGAGCGTACTTGGTTGACCGAGGCCTTCGCCTCATTGATGAGAGTGACTGGCCAAATCGCCTGCTGCTCAAAGACACGGATGTCGCTTTCGACTTGGCGAATCCCGCTCAACACCTGCCCGATCTCGTTGCGCAGAGTACCGGTGATGGTGGTGAGAAGCGACAGGATGTCGGCGACACCGGCATGGGCTTTGAGCGGCGCGAGTAGCAGCAGAAGCGCAAGCCCGAGAGCAATGGCTGATTTTTGAAATGTCCTTCTCATCGCGCAGCCACCGCCTTCCGCAACTCTCGGGCTTCCTCCTCGGGAAGCGCCTCGACATCGGCGAGTCCAAAGGGGAACTTTCTAGCGAGCCCCTGATAGGCGTCTATCAAGGAAAGGTGAGAGTGGTTCGCGAGCCACCAGGAGCGGTACTGCCGTTCGCGCGGAAAAGTCGTGGCGATCCAGTAATCGAGCGGGGTGGGCACGATGCGGACGGCGTGCGTGGTCTCGGCCTTTTCGCCAATCACGATCAGCGCCTCGCCGCTGTGTCCTTTGCGCGGAGCGCTGAGGCGTTTAATGTGGTTGATCGCGGTCTGGTTGAGATAGAGGTGCTCGCGCAAGGCGCGCGTGTCTCCGGGCTGCTGCCCGACGATCTTGGTGGTCGAATTCTTGACGATGCCGGCGCCGTGCGGGCGGGGCTTCGATTCCGAGCCGACGAAGTCCTCAGCCGTCTGGCTGATTCCCCATACGCTGGCGTTGCGCTTGCGCGCGGTGCGAAACAGCTGCACGACTTCGGGCGCAAGCACGGCGGAGTCGAGCAAGAACCAGCATTCATCGAGCACAGTAATGCTGGCTCGCGCGCTCTTGCCCGAGGCGCGCTGGGCGGTAGCGTGCGCGATCAGCAGGCTCATCGCCGTCTCAAGGCGCGGGTCATCGGCCAGCTGCTCGACATTGAAAAACAACCAGGGACTGTCGAGCGCGATCGTCGTCGGACGATCAAAGAGACGGGCATAAATTCCCTTTTCCCCGGTCCATGCGCGCAGCTTCACCGCCGCCAGCCGCGCTTCCTCCATCACCCGCTGGTTCCTGTCCTGATCGCGCCATTGCGCCAGCTCATCGCGCAGGTCCGAGAAGCTGGGAATAGGAGTGGACGTGCGAATCGCGGCGCGCTTGTAGGTTCTCGCAATGGCGTCGGTGATCAGATGGTCGAGCAGCTCCGGGTCGCTGCTGGGAACCTCTCCCAGCATGTGCCGGGTAAGATTTTTGAGAAACGCGATCTGGTCTTTGCCGGGCTCGGTCTCGCCTTGGGGAAGCTCCCAGGGATTGATGGTCTGGTTGCCGTCAAGTGACATGGTGATCATGCGCCCACCCATCAACTCAACCAGCGGCTGGTAGGAGTCGCCGCGTTCCAAAATCGAGACGAGGGGATTGGCGCGGGCGGCCATCGCCAGCAGCTGCTGCACCATGAAGGTCTTCCCTCCTCCGCTCTTGGCCATGATCAGAAGGTTGGCGTCGCTCAGGCCAGGATCGAAGGGTGAAAACGGAATGAGTTGGCGATAAGGGGTCTCAAACAGAAAGAGCGGCGAGCGCGGCGTGCCCTGCCACGGAACCTCAAGCGGAAGCAGGTCGGCCGCGTTGGTGGTCAGCATGTCCTGCTCGCGGCGGTCGGCTTCGCCCATTCCCGGTAGCGATGAGAGAAACAGCCGGCGCTTGGCTAGAGTTTCCGTGATCGCCTTGGCGCCGTTCATGCGGCCGATCGCATAGAGCAGCTGCTGGCGGCGGTCGCTGATCAGCCGTTCCGCGGATTCAAACTCCTCGCGCGTGAGCGCGGGCTTGGAGGTTCGAGTCGAGATCACCAGGCTGAGCTTCGCGGTCTTCACCGAGCTTGAAATGATCTCCTGCTGAACTTTGAGGAGCTGCGACTCGGCGATCTGCGCCTCGACGTTGACGCGCAATCCGCCGTGGGTATCCCGCTGCGCCGCCTGCATCTTTCTCAGGCGGCTCTTGTAACCTTTCAAGACTTTGCTTTGATCGGGGATGGTGAGCTGCGCATTGACGACGAAAGGAAAATCGAGCGAGGCGAGCTCGCGCAGGATCCCGGGGAAGGTGGCATCGGGCAGATCTTTCAAGCCGACGATGGAATAGAGCAGCCCTCCGAGGTTGAGATAGGAATCGGTTTCATCGACGATGCTGACGTTGGTCAGCTGCTCGCGCGCGCTGCGGTATTCGAGCCAGTCTTCGCCGGGGAAATAGCGGCCAGCACCGGACTCAAGCGGCGACAAAGCGCGCCCGGTCTCCTGAAACAGTTCTTCATGCGTGAGCCGCCGCGGCCCGAGATCTACGGCGTCCATTGAAGCTTCCGCGCCGGCAAGCACGCTCTCAAACTCGGCCAGCAGCTCCTCGTGCTCGCGCCGGGTGCGCTCAATCGCTGAGCGCGCAGACAGGCTCCAGGACGGGCCCGCGGGTCTCAATTTTCCGGTAATGCGGCCGTGCAGGCGCCAATCCCAAATGAAATAAACGTGCAGCAGAAGCCGCTGATAGAACCCGGCCGCGCTCCGCGCTTGCCAAGCCTCGAGGCGCGCACGGTCAAGGATGGACGCCGCAGTCTCTCGGATCCTGCGCGGCACGGCATATCTTTCGAGCAAGTCTCCGGTATCTTCGACAGTCTCCGCGCGCAACTCGAGGCGCATGCTCTGCTCGGGAATGGATTTGAGCAATGCGCAGAGCATCATCCTGCTGCGCTCACGCTCCTCATCGCTGGCAAAATAAGAGGCGAGGCCGCGAAGCTCGTAGCCGGCAACCAGCTCGCCGCTGGTGCGCACCATAATGTTGTCGAGGTAATCGCGAACCGGGAGCTGCTCGCAGAGCGGCGGCTCCTCCAGTTGCTTTTCCTTTTGTGCCCAGGTCAGAGGCATTCGCTCTCTTCCTCCTTTATGTAAGGAGTGCGTATCCGGCGATCGTGCCCTCCGGCGCAATAAGCTCTCGGCTTGAGGTGCCAGGCAATCAAATCGCGCAGGTAGCCGCGCGGTTTTCCGTATTTGAAGATCATCAGCAGCGGGACCACGGCGAGCGGCACCCCATATTGCAGGACGGCCGCTGCGGCGCCCGAGGCGAACCGGCTCACGAGGTTCATCACGGCCGCGAGGCCGAGCACGACAAACAGGTCTTCAAATTCGAGCGCCAGAAAAGTTGCGCGCGTGTGCAGGTTGCGGTTTACGGGTGTGACTTCAAGCGCCATAACGCTCTCCTTATCTCACTCCTGCGCCTCCGTTTTGGATCCAGAACTCGGCGAGGCGCAGGAGTCCCGACAGGCCGAAGCACATCATCGCGGCGAGCACATTTCTCGACCAGGCGTCGCCGATCGTCATGCGCTCGAGCACCCCGCCAAAATGCAAGACGGTCATCACCACCTGCAGCACGCCATAGAGCGGAAGCATCACGTTGGCGGTCCAGTTGACGAGGGTGAGGATCGAGATCCAGTAGCGGTCCGGGTCGGCGGGGCCGGCCTGCTGAGCAAAACCTTCGAGGGCGCGCAGGAGCCCGGAGCACATCAGCGCGGCAAAGCCCGCCCAGGAAAGATGGGAATAGGGTTGGGCCTTGCCGAAGCGATAGACGGCCACGGCAAAGAGAAAGCCGGCTAAGGTCGGCATGATCACATTGGCCGCCCAGTTGGTCAGATTCAATACACCGTTCTCGAACATGGAATTCACCGTCGAACTAAAATTCACGCGACCATCGCCTGCACTAATTTCCAGAGCGCTGAGACGCTGAGGAAAGCCAGGGCGGAAAAGACAAAGGGAACGAACGGCTGCCTGCGGGCATAACTGATGACCGCGGCAACGACGGCGAGCCCGGCGGTCTCGGGCAGTATGGTTCCGGCCAGATAGTTCCAGAGCGAGACCAGCATGTCGGCGCTGGCAAGTTCGGTCCCGCTGTTCCAGGAGCGCATCAGCCCGATGGTGCCCGAGATCGAAAGCAGAAAGAGCGCGGGAACGATGGAGCTGAGCGGGCTTGCTCCCTGCGCCGAATCAAGAACCGCCTTGAGCACAAGAAAGGCGGCGAAGACGGGCAGAAGTCTCGCGACGAGGACGTCTGAGACAAAGCCGGTGAAAGCCTGCTCGAGATTCGCGAGCCATGGACCGAGCGCGTTCCCGGTCTGCGGCGGAACCGCGATTCCATGAGCGGCAAACCAGGACAAGAACTGCGGCAGCGTGAGCAAGAGAACCGACCACAGCATCCAGCGCTGAAAACGCCCGCCGCTTTCAAAGTTCACGCCGCCTTCCTGGCGCAAAGCTATTCCCGCAAGCGTCATCGTGCACATCGCGGCGGGTACCGCGATGTCAAACAGCAACTGCAACAATCCGGCGAGTATCTGCGGCATGGTCATGAGTGGTCCTCGCGAGCGGCCTGCCCTTCTACTGAACTCCTGCCTGGCCCTGCTGGATCCAGAACTCAATGAGGCGAGTAAGCCCGGAGATCATCAGGAGACCGGCGGCCGAGACCGCCCAGCGCGCGACACCGCGACCGTTGGTATAAGCGATGATGGCCATGACCACGCACAGCGCGGCCCCCACCGGGGCGATCACGTTGCCGATCCAGTTGACCAGGTTGAGGAAGGCGCCTTCGGGCTGGGTCGCCGTCTGTCCCTGGACAGCTTTGTTGACCTGCGGGGTGGCGCCGAGATTTTGTCCGTAGAGCGCCACCGAGGCGGAATCGAGCACGAGGACGAGGAACAGGAATGCGGCGGCGGGCTGCGAGCCTTGCATTCTCAAAACGGGAAAATGCATTTTTGGAACTCCTGCTTGGCGATGCGCTTACCGCGCAATCGCGAGCAGCAACATAGGAGCAGGCGAGGCTTCGCGCAAATTTTCGGGAAAGCTACACAGCGTCAGAATGTCGGTTAGACAGCTTGAATTTGAGGTTTGAGGATATATAGGCGGTCCTATGATTACGCGATTAGGAGAATTCGAGAGTCCTATCAGGTGAGTAGAGGTGCAATGAATGCCTTGGACCAGCAAAACAGTCGCTGGAGAAATGTTGGTGATTTTATCCAGTGACATCGAAGGGAGAAGCGCGACTCGCGTTCGTGCCAATTGGAATTTTCCGGTGGCAACTTCCGAGGAAACCGTCACCCGGACGCAATATCACTGCTCCCGAAAAACCGACTTCTCGGTACGAAGCCGCAGGTTCATCCTCCGATAGCTAGTCCGGAAGATTCTTCCGGCGCTGTCGGACACCAGACTCGAAGGAGGTCATCCTTTGCACCCGGTCCGCTTCCTGATGACAGAATTCCTTCCTGAGCAGCTTGATACACGGTCGGAACCATCGGCCTGAAACCAAGGCTGCAACTGCGTGATCCATCCACGCGGCCCCACCGTGGGTTCCTCAGCGGTTCAACCGATGGTTCACTGATTCCTCAACCCGTTAGCTCCCTTACAAATATGGCAAGCTGCTTAATGTTTTTCTCAATCCTTCAGCGTCCGCCGCCTGCTGTGTCATTCGTATTGCGAACTGAGTCTTGTGTAAACCAACCAGCTTCCGGTGCCGGCAGTGCGATTGCCTGCCGCTAATGCACAGGAAAAAAAGCCGAAGAAGAGGAGCTTGTGAAAATTCAGTAGCAGAGCCTGGCATCGCGCCGAGCTCTTTTTCTTAGTTGATCTTTGCTCGCTGGTCCGGACTTTCACGGTACCTGCTCGCAATTCCGGGATTACGAGGTCTCTTCCCGGAGTAGTTCGTAGAGAGTACTCCGGCTAATGCCCAGTATCTCCGCTGCCTGCGCCTTGTTACCTGCGACCCGCTTCATGACCCTGCTCACGTGCAGACGCTGGAGCGCTTTCAGTGACATCATTCCTTCCTCGGGCGCACTCCTACGCAATGGACGGTGCAGATATTCAGGAAGATCATCGACATCAATAACGTCTGAATCCGTCAACATGTAAGCCTGTCCGATCGCATTTTCGAGCTCTCTGACATTGCCTGGCCAATCGTACCGTGCTAGACATTGCTGGGCACGCAATGTCAGGCCCCGGATATTACGGTTCCTCTCCGCATTGAATTTTTGCAAGAAATGACGCTGGAGAAGAATCAGGTCCTCCTTCCTTTCGTGCAGCTTTGGGAGGCGGATCTCAATCATGGACAGCCGGAAAAAAAGGTCTTCCCGAAAGAGTCTTTCTGTCATCATCTTTCGCAAATCTCGATTGGTCGCTGCTACGACCCGTACATCTACCTTTCTTACCTCGGGAGAGCCCACACGCTGAATTTCCTTCTGCTGTAGAACACGCAACAGCTTGGCCTGTGCGGACAACGAGAGTTCTCCTATTTCATCCAGAAACAGCGTCCCGCCGTCTGCATACTCGAATAACCCGACTTTGTCGCTGGTTGCCCCCGTAAACGCGCCGCGCACATAACCAAACAGCTCGCTCTCTATGAGAGTTTCAGTGATGGCTGAGCAGTTACACACGACTAGAGGCCTTGAGGCATCTCGACCAAAGCGGTGAAGAGCGCGAGCAACCAGTTCTTTGCCAGTTCCGGTCGGGCCGGTCACGAGGGCTGTCTGGAAATGTGGTGCAACGCGACGGATTCTGCTAAAGAGTTCCAGGATCAGAGGACTGCGTCCTACGATGCCTTCAAACGTGAAGGTCTCGACCACTCCCTGATCGAGCCATTCCGCATGCCGGCGTCTCTGACGATTGGCTACAATCTCATGGACGCGCTGTCGCAGTTTCTGCAGGTCCAGAGGTTTGTTGAGGTAATCGCTCGCGCCTTTGCGGATCGCCTCCACCGCGGACTCGGTTGAGTAATGTCCAGTCATGAGCACAACTTCAACGCCGGGATCCGTATCCACGATACGTGCCAGCAGGTCCATTCCCTTCACATCTGGAAGCTTGAGGTCAAGCAGAACTGCGTGCGGCCGGTTGTTTAAAAACAATTTCCAGCCACTCTCGCCGTCTTCTGCGGTGTAAACGCGCACCCTTTCGTCGGTCAAAGCAGCAGCGACGAATCCGAGGTGCTGTTTGTCATCATCGATGACAAGAATGCCGACGGGTGTGAAGGGCGTCATGTCCTCTCCGGCCGGCTTTCGGGAGACCCGAGTACTTCCCGGATTTTTCGCGCCAGCGCTTCTTGAGTAAAGGGCTTCTGCAAGAAGGCAATTGCCCCGTCCAGAATCCCGTGCTGAACGATTACGTTATCGGTGTATCCCGACATGTAGAGAACTCTGATATCGCGGCGCATGACGGAAAGCCGCTCGGCCAGCTCCCGACCACTCATGCCAGGCATAACGACATCTGTCAGGAGCAAGTCGATCCGACCGCGATTTTGTTTGCTTTTCTCCAATGCCTCCGCGCTATTGGCAGCGGGTAAGACGGTATACCCGAGCGCTTCCATGAGTTGTTGATTTAACTTACGCAGAGATTGTTCGTCTTCAACCAGAAGGATCGTTTCCGTCCCTCTCGGCACAGAGACGACTTCTTCGGACTCTATCGGCTGGACGTCAGCTTCTACCGCCGGCAGGTAGATCTTGAAGGCCGTCCCTTCGCCGACTTCGCTGTAGACCCAAATGTATCCGCCGCTCTGCTTTACAAAGCCGTATACGGTCGACAGACCCAACCCGGTACCTTCACCCGTCGGTTTGGTAGTAAAGAAAGGTTCGAAGATTTTAGCTTTGGTCTGTTGATCCATTCCTGTACCGGTATCCGTAACGGCGAGCAAAGCGTATCGCCCGGGCACGACCAGCACACCACGGTCTATCAGCTGTTCGAAAACAGTCCATCCCTGCGCGCGATCGAGCACGACCGAAGACGTCTCGATGAACAGCTTCCCTCCGCGAGGCATGGCATCGCGGGCATTGAGTGCGACATTGACAATTACCTGTTGCATTTGTGCAGGATCGGTCTCAACCGGCACTGCCCTGGGGCTCAGATGGGTGATCACTTCAATGTCTTCGCCGAGCAGACGACGGAACATTGTGGTGGTCTCGCCAACGACTGAGTTCAGATCGATGACCTTGGGAGCAAGCACCTGTTTGCGACTGAACGCGAGCAATTGCTGGGTCACCTCGGCCGCTCGCTTGCCGGCCCTGCGGATCTCGCTTAAGTTGCGCCGCAAGGGATCGTCGGGATGCAACTCCTGCAGCGCGAGATCGCTATAACCAATGATGACGCCGAGAAGATTGTTGAAATCGTGCGCGACGCCTCCCGCTAACCGGCCAACCGCCTCCATCTTTTGCGATCGCAGCAGCTCCTCTTCCAGCCGTTTCCGCCAACTCACGTCGCGTCCAATGGCCTGGAGCCCAACCGTTTTTCCGTTCTGGGACAAACACCGCGAGCTGATTTCGACCGGGATTGTACTTCTGTCTTTGCGCGCCACGTGCAGTAACGTGGGGCTCTGAGGTCTGTCCCCCTCAAGAATCCGGCGAAACGCCGACCAGGCAAGCTCCCGCGACTGCTCGGCGACTACATCGTCGATACTCATTTTCAGGAACTCGTCCCGGGTGTAACCACTGACGCGCAGAACGGCGTTATTGGCGGAGGTAAAGCGACCATTTAAGTCCAGCGTAGCGATGAAATCCTGGGCATTCTCGAAAAGATCGCGATAACACTCCTCACTAACCCGGAGTCGCTCTTTACTGCTTTGGAGAGTTGACTCCGTCTGACGATGCTCGGATATGGCTGCGGCAATGATCAATGTCGTAATCGTCAATACGCCTTCAAAGAAATAGAGCGCCAGGGTCGGCTCGGCCTTCGCAGCAAAAGGACCTCTGCCAGCAACAGTGTTCGATGTCGCAATGATCCCCGTTGCCAAAAGCCCGAGCGTTGCGCCGTGAGGTCCGAATTGCAGCGCAATCAACATGAGTGATGGAAAGACGATGTAGCCAACGATGTAGGCGTGCATGGAGTTGGAGGGCAAGACGCTGAAGACAAGTCCGTCCATTGCTGCCAAGGCTGCGAGCGCTCCGGTCGCCCACGCGAGAGACTTGATCCCGAGCTTGCGATCGGAAGGCTCTTTCCAGGCAAGGATCAACGGCACTACCAAAAGAATCGAAACAGCATCACCGCGCAGCCAGGTGGAGGGTGAGTGAAGAAGATCCCGCAGGGGGATCCCGAGAGCGGCCCGCTGAAACGCAATCCAAAAAGAGGTCGCGACTACGGGTCCTGCGAGGGCGCCCGCAGCAATGAAACTGCGCACTTCACGCAGTCGCCAGAAGGAGGGGCGCGGGATGCCTGCCCAGGTCAACAAGAATGAGCCTATGAGGGGCTCGATCGTACTTGTGAGGGCAATTCCCATTGAGGGAATTGGGGCATGTCCGCGGATCATGCATGCGCCGAGACTCCCTGCAAAGATTGCGGGCCACATCTCTCGTCCGAACAGCAACAGCGCGGCCATGGAGATGCCGGCTGACAGGCGCAAAGCTGGGGCGCCAGCCGTGGTGAATGAGGCGGGCGGCATTACGCTGGCCGACAGCAGGTACACAAAGAAAATTCCGCTTAGGCGGAAGATATGTCTCGAAGTCTGGGGGCTCATCCTCACTGGGTTCCAGTGAGCGATCTGCAGTTCGCACTGCGGAGCGTTCATTTGCCTGGAACCTCGCCACTCCTTGTTGCCATCCAGCTGGTCCGCCAGCGGAATTCGGAATTTTGCGGACACGAGTCTGGATGGCAACATCCTTATGGCAAATGCTTCGCCAATGTTTCCGGAGACCATCGGCCACGTTGTAAGCGGTTCTTGCAGAACAGGTTGGGAGGCTAAAGAGCTCGGCTGCGGTTTCGGCAATCCAGTCGATCCCGGATCTGAGTGACGACGAGATATCGGCGCGTTACGATATGCCGTCGCATGCGGCACCGCTCTGCGAAGACAGCCCGAACCCGCCCTGAAACCCTTGCGGAAGTTGAACATCTAATTACCTGAGCATCGGATACATGCGCGACGATGTTCAAACCCTCCTTTTGCGGTCGCCGGGTTGGCAAGTTCTACCAGCGCCGGGAGCAAACAATGCCGAGAAATACGAGCATCCCGGGGTCCATTCCGATTGATTCTGCTCATGGCCTCAAGTCGGACTACTCTGCCGACGAAGTTGACGAAGAGCGCTCGTCATATCGCGAATTTATTGATTCCCTGCAGGCGATCTTCTGGCGGGGTGACCCAGAGACATCCCAGTTCTCCTTCGTGAGTCGTTACGCCGAAACTCTGCTCGGTTATCCGGTCGAGCTCTGGATCGAGGACCCGACATTCTGGCGCGACCATCTCTATGCCGAAGATAGAGAATTTGCCGTTGAAGCCCGATCAAAAGCCGCAGAGAAGGGACAGCCCTACGACATTGAGTACCGCCTGATGGCACATGACGGGCGAGCGCTTTGGGTCCGAGAACTCGGCCAATTGCGCGATTCCCAAAGCGAGACCCGAGAGCTAGAGGGCGTTATCGTTGATCTCTCGCAGAAGCGGTCCTCCAAAGAAGCACTGAGTGAAGGAAAGCGCTGGCTTCGCCAACTCATCGATGTTATTCCACAGCAAATCTGGAGCCTGTCGGCCGACGGCAAGATGGATTTTTGCAATGCCCGCTGGCGCAAAGAACTGGGACTCACGCTTAAAGAAATTCAGGGCGACGGCTGGCACCGAATGCTGCACCCTGAAGAAAAGGCCGGCGTGCTGCAAGCCTGGGACGAGTTCACGCGCACTGGGAAACCTTACTATGAGATGCGCCACCGCCATCGAATGGCCGACGGGAGCTTCCGATGGTTTTTGTGCCGTAGTCTCCCCCTTCGTGACGAGCAAGGTCATATTCTCAGGTGGCTCGGCAGCAGTACCGACATTCAAGACCAAAAAGAGGCTGAAGAAGCGCTGCGCAACAGCGAGCAGCGTTGGCGAGGAGTGTTTGACAATTCAAAAGTAGGAGTGGCTGTGACAGACGCTTCATTGCGGGTTGTGGACGTGAATGCGGCGTTTGCGCAGATTGTGCGTTACTCACTTGATGAATTGAGGGGTATGTCGTTCCTGGAATTCACGCATCAGGACGACCGCAAGGGCTGCAACGAAATAATCCAGGAGGTATTGAGCGGCAAACGACGACATTTCGAGGTGGAAAAACGCTATGTCCGAAAGGATGGGAAATTGGCATGGGTGCGGGTGAATGGCTCTTTGTTGGATTCGGGGAAATCGAAATTTTGTGTCGGGCTCGTAGAGGACATTACGGAACGCAAGCAGCTTGCCGATGCAATCCAGCAGGAGCGCGACCGTCTGCGCATACTAGTCGATCTAAACCGTCGTTTTGCTTCAAAGCTGGACATACGGGAGTTTTTCGACGCCGTGCTGGCTGCAGTCCGCGAGTTGACGGGATGGCAATGGGCGACCATTCTGCTTCCCGACTCCAGCTCGCAGTTGAGGGTTCATCTTAGCCCCGAGAATGCCTATTTACGCGAGGGTCTCACCATTCCCATCGAAGGATCGCTGCAGGGGGAGGTTTACCGGTCGGGCAAACCGGTATCTTTTAATATCGGCGAGCTTCCCCAACTGTGCCGCGTCTATCGTACGACTCCATGGATGCAGGAGATCACCCGCGCCGAACATGTCCAGACCGGACGCTGTCTGCCGCTTCTTCATGAGGGGCAGGTCATCGGCGTGCTCTTTCTCATGAGCAGCACTCCTCCGCCGACAAAGGAGGACGATCTCGACTTCCTGGAGCAAGTGGCAGCTCTGGTCGCGGGGGCACTGTACAACACCCTACGCTTCCAGGACGTGAATCACTCCCGCGCGCGGGTGCTCAGTGAACGGAACTACATCGAGGCGGACTTGCTGCGCGCGCGCGAAATAGACGGGATCATTGGCGATAGCCCAGCGATTATCGAGGTTCTACGGGAAGTCGACGCTGTTGCTCCATGTCCTCATGGCGATCTCGGGCTGGGCGGAACTGGAGTACAGGGAGACGCAACTAGGAAGCCGTAGTCACCAACGCCTACAAAAGATCCTCGGCCAAGCCCAACGGGCAACCGGTCTGACCTCTCAATTGCTGGCGTTTGCGCGAAAACAAGTTCTCGAACCGCGGAGGATTGACCTGAATTCTCTGATTGCAGAGGGGACCAGTCTCCTGCGTAGAGTCATCGGAGAAGACATAGAGGTTCGCTTGGTTCCGGCTCCAGACTTGCATGCCACATTGGCCGATCCAGTCCAAATCGACCAAGTACTCATGAACCTGTGCCTGAATGCGCGAGATGCCATGCCAAACGGGGGCCGACTGATCGTCGAAACTCAGAATGTTGCCATCGACGAAGAATACGGCCGCCTGCATCCCGAAGCAAAGCCGGGCCCCTATATCGTGCTGGCTGTTTCCGATACGGGAACGGGAATGGATGCGGCAACCATCGAGCACATCTTCGAACCTTTCTTCACCACCAAGGAGGCCGGCAAAGGAACCGGCTTGGGATTAGCGACCGTCTTTGGCATCGTCAAGCAGCACAATGGGTTCATCAACGTATACAGCGAGCCGGGTAGAGGAACAACCTTTCGTGTTTACTTGCGGAGCGCGAGCGGCACTGCGGAACAGCTCAACAGAGGAACCCAGGAGCTACCACAACGAGGTAATGAAACACTTCTATTGGCGGAAGACAACGATGGCCTTCGCGAATTAGCACAGGAAACGCTGGGAGCGCTGGGATATCAGCTGATCCTCGCCTCCAACGGCATCGAAGCCGTCGAGCTCTACTTCAGTAACGCTGACAAAGTAGATGTTGTTGTCCTCGACGTAGTAATGCCTGGCATGAGCGGTCCTGACGCCTATTTGCAGATGGCTCGCATGAGACCAGGTTTGCGAGTGGTTTTCACGACAGGCTATACGGCGGAGACGGCGGCCGTAAGTTCTCTGGCAGAAAGAGGAGCGTGGGTGCTTCAGAAGCCCTATGGCGCGACAAGTCTAAGCCGCACGATTCGCGGAGTGTTGGAAGAGAAAACGGCAAACAGTTAGTGGGTGAAGCATAACCCGGCGATTAGAACCCATAGTCGGTTGCGCCAAGCCGCGCAACAGCGGCAGGCATGGACCGAACTGAAGCGCCAGCTTTACAGCCCTGACTTTCTGATTTCCGGCCCAATCTTGAGAGCACTGCAATCAGAAACCAAGGCGGTTCTGCTCGTAGAGGAAGTCGATAAGACCGGCCCGGCATTTGAGGCGTTCCAATTGGAGATCCTGTCCGATTTTAAAATTTCAATTCCGCAATTGGGAACTATTCGGGCGATCAAGAGACCTGCCGTTGTGTTTACCTCAAATGCGCAGCTCAAATTGACTGATGCCCTGCGTGGGCGCTGCTTCCTGCTTTAGATGGGCTATCCCGCACCCGAATTGGAAGCCGAAATCATCATTCACTCCCGAGACACCGAATCGCGCCTCAGGAGCAAAGAACCTATCTTGGGGAGATTTCGCTGATTTCGTGGAGTACACGGGCGCGGTGACATCTCCGTTCCCCAGTTCATTGACGGTGTCGTTCGCATGGGCAGCTACCGTCGCGGAGACACTCTTTGGGACATTGCTTATCGCAGGCTTCAAAATACGAGTGGCCTCCGTCCTCTACGGTCTTCTCCTTTCCTTTTGTCATTTGCTATAGGCATGGTCACAGATCTTGGCATCATGACGCCATTCGACTATTCGGTCTTCTCGGCAGCCTCTGCAGCATTCTTACTGGCGTTCTGGGAGACTGACCGATTCACGTTGGACAGGCTACTGAATCGATTACGAAACTGAGCGGGAGAATCCGATCACGAAACACTAACTTCGATAGCGTGAACGCTCGCGTAATTCCGGCGCTCCGAGCAAGTCTGATTTCGCCTTTGATAGCGCTGCGCGTGAAGTAAGAGACAGTCCGCACTGCATCGACTTGCCATGCAGACCTGCATTATCCGACTCTTCTCTTCAGGTCGGCCTGAACCACGTGGACGCAACAACCTGCTTACTGTTTGAGGATAACAAGGCAAGTCTGCTTTGCAACTGCGCGTATCCCGGAGCCCCATGGGATGTGCTGAGGATAATCAGAGGTCTATCGGCGGGGGGCGTTCCTGGTCTCGAGCTGCTGGTTTCTCAAGGTACTCTCGCAACGCCGTCGCCCGCATGGCTAAGGTAGAGACAGCGCGCTAGACATGGCCTCTCATAGAACCGGGAGAGCTGTCGATTTTCTGAAAATGGTCTCAATCTTCATTTCCGAACAGTGAATCCCGTTTCCGCGCAAGAGCTGCAATAAAGCCAGCACCAACTCCTTGCGAATTCAATGATTTTGGAATAAAAGGGCGGCAGCCTAGTTGCACGTAAAGCAGGCGAATGCACTCTCTTCTGCAAGATCTCCGGTACGGCGCACGTACACTGCGCAAATCTCCGGGTTTCACTGCTGTGGCCGTGTTGACGCTGGGGCTGGGAGTCAGCGCAAACACAGTCATCTTCAGCGTGGTGAATGCCGTGATGCTGCGACCGCTGCCCTACGATCAACCGGACCGGCTGATGATGCTGTTCCACTCTTATCCCAAACTGGGCATCGATCTGGGGACTGTCTCGCCGCACGCATATTCCATTTATCGCCAGAATGCCCGTAGCTTCAGCAGCATGGGCGCTTATACCGGGTTCAGCGCGCCGCAGAACCTAACGGGGAACGGAGAGCCGGAGCGCGTAAAAACACTGCTTGCTACCGCCAGCCTGTTCCCGACACTAGGTGTCAAGCCGCTTCTGGGCCGCACGTACACAGAAGAGGAGGACCAGGCAGGCAAATCACATGTCGCAGTGCTCAGCTATGGTTTGTGGCAGCGCCGTTTCGGCGCAGATCGCAACATTGTTGGCAAAGAGATTCGTCTCGACGGCACACCTTATGAAGTGATTGGCGTTATGCCGAACAGGTTTCAGATTCCCATCGGCTTGGAGCTTTGGGTACCAATGGCATGGGATAGCAAAGCCGCGACCAACAATCGCGAATATCTGAGCGTGGTCGCGCGCCTGAAACCAGGCGTCACTCCGCAAAAAGCGGATGCGGAGATGCGTCAGTTGGGTGAACAGGTCCTGTTGCAGTTTCCTGAACTGCGGCCTTCTGGTTTTTCGGCGCTGGCCGAACCAATGACCCAGGTCGTGCAGGGCACGGTTCGCGGCGCGTTGATCGTGCTATTGGCGGCAGTCGGGCTGGTTGTGCTGATTGCCTGCGCAAACATCGCGAACCTGCTGCTGGCGCGATCGGCGGTTAGACAGAAGGAAGTCGCGATTCGCACATCACTCGGCGCCACACGAATGCGGCTTGTCCGCCAGGTGTTGACGGAAAGCCTGTTGCTCGCTTCGTTGGGTGGCGCCGTAGGGTTAGTGCTGGGATACTGGGGCATCGGCGCTCTATTTTCGTTGGTGCCGATTGAGCTTCCCACATTTGCTCCTTTCGGCATTGACCGGCAGGTCCTTGCCTTCACCTTCGGTCTAGTCCTGATCACCGGAATCCTTTTTGGCATTTTCCCGGCGCTGGCTTTGCCGCACTCGCGGCTTGGTGAATTGCTGAAACAGGGCGGCCGCGGATCGAGCACTGGCGAAGGGAATCAACTGTTTAAAGAGGCGCTGGTAGTTTCAGAATTTGCGCTGGCGCTGGTTTTGCTTGTGAGCGCTGGGCTGATGATTCGCAGTTTTATTGGAATCATGCAGCGCGATCCCGGATTTGATCCGAACAATCGGTTGACAGCGTCGATCCAGTTGCGGGCCGAGCAGTACCGCCGACCGGAACAGCGCATCGCCTTTTATCAGCAGTTACTGCAACGAACTTCCGCGCTGCCTGGTGTAAAGCAGGCGGCCATCGGATCTATTCTGCCGTTGCTCACCGATTCTGCGGCGTCATTCATGATTCTTGACCAGCCCATGTCGCCGGCACCGCACGCCAATACCGCCATCGCCAGCCCGCAGTACTTTTCCACTTTGGGAATTGCACTGCTCAGCGGGAGAGGCTTCACGGAACGCGACAAGCTGGCCTCGCTTCCTGTCGCAATTATCGATGAGAAGCTGGCGCGGATGTATTTCCGCGATGAGAATCCTATTGGCCGGCAAATCCGTATTGTGGGAGACACCGACAATCCGCCGACTCGCGAAATCATAGGCGTGGTCGCGGGAGTCAGCCACTCCCTTCAAGACGACATCACAGGCCAAATCTATGTCCCGTTCTGGCAGGTACCCGTGCGCGGGGCTTTTGTGATTGTGCAAACGCAGAGAGACCCAGCGGCGATGATCGGCAGTTTACGTCGCATTGTCGTTCAGCTCGATCCCAGCCTAGCTGTTTATGACGCGTTGACCATGAGTCATTACGTGGACCGCTTCGTCGCACAACCGCGCTTCAATATGGTCCTGCTGGGCGTGTTCGGAGGGCTGGCGCTGGTGCTGGCGAGTGTAGGAGTGTACGGAGTGATTTCCTATTGGGTGACGCAGCGCACTCATGAAATTGGAGTACGTATTGCCTTAGGAGCGCAAAGCGCAGAGGTTCAGCGCATGGTGCTCTGGAACTCCCTGCGCCTTGTGATCTTGGGTATCGCTATTGGCTTGGCCGGGGCACTGGCCGCAACGCGCGCGCTCCGCGGATTAGTTTTTGGCGTGAGCACGCATGATCCATTTACGTTTATTGCATTTGGATCTTTGCTTGCAGCAATTGCTCTGCTGGCCAGCTATTTGCCCGCGCGACGAGCAACGCGAATTGATCCCATCGTGGCTTTGCGCTACGAGTGACCGCGCTCGGCGGGCAGCTTGTGACAGCTAGTAACAGCTACACCGAAGAGTGGTCATGGCAGCCTTGTGGTGGGCATAGGACCGCCGGCTTGTGCGAGCGCCCCGCCTCCTAACTGGTATCTCCGCAAGGCTAAAGCCTAAGGTTGGGAGTTTGCATTAAGGAATCATGGTCGCGGTAGGTGACCGAATACGCGGGTGGATGGAACCAGGCAGAGTCGGTTCCATCGACGCGATTCAAAAAGCAACGACGAGCGACCTGGTCTTAAGCGAATGCCAGTACCAACATCAAAAGCAACCCCTTCCCAATAAGGGAAAAGTGCGGCCATCAACTGCAAGGCCCGTGCTCACAGGATCGGCGTGCCAACTTAACCCTTGCCAGAGCCGTCGTGGTTATAGACGGAATGACAAAAAAGGAAATTATGGGAACTCTCCTCCAAGACATCCGCTATGGCTTTCGCATGCTGGTCAAGAGCCCGGCATTCACGAGTGTGGCCGTGCTCACGCTTGCGCTTGGCATTGGGGCCAATACCGCGATCTTCACTTTGGTAAATGCGCTCATGCTGAAGATGTTGCCTGTAAAGAGCCCGCAAGAGCTGATTATCGTGGGTGATCCGACTGTTGCCAATCAGCGCTCGACCGGCACTCCGCAGACTGACGTTTTCTCGTATCCCCTCTACAAAGAACTTCGCGATCACAATTCCGTATTCAGTGGCCTATCTAGCGCATCGAGCGATCATCATACCGAGGTGGATACCGGCCAGGGCGACAGCACAGGAAGCGACAAAGTCACCGTTCGCATGGTGAGCGGAAATTACTTCTCGGTGCTCGGTCTCGAGCCTGTTGCCGGTCGTCTGATTTCGACCTCTGACGATACCGGCGAGAATGCAAATCCGGTTGTGGTACTCGGATATGGATACTGGCGACGCAAGTTCGCGCTCTCACCATCGATTATTGGCAAAGACATTCGCCTGAATGGCTATCCGTTTACTGTAATTGGCGTCACGCCTCTTGGCTTTGAGGGAGACATCGTCGGCGAGCAGATAGCGTTGTTCGTCCCAATAAGCATGCAGCCGGAAATAATTCGCGGGCGCCACTGGCTCACCAAGGAAGACGCTTCGTGGCTCTCGCTGATTGGGCGGCTCAAGCCCGGAATCACCGCCGCACAAGCAGAGGCCGAACTTAATGTCATTCTTCAAGGAGCCCTGCAGGGTCCTTTTGGCGCTGCGCTCAATGCTGATGACTTGAAATATGTGCGCAGCAAGAAACTCAAGGTTAGTTCCGGGGGCGGCGGCTTTTCGGAGCTCCGCGGCGACTATGGCACACCGCTGCTGCTCACGATGGGGATCGTCGGATTGGTTCTGTTGATCGCCTGCGTCAACGTCGCCAATCTGTTGCTTGCCCGAGCTTCAGTTCGTAGCAAGGAGATCGCGGTGCGCCTCGCCATTGGCGCCAGCCGGAGTCGATTGCTGCGGCAATTATTGACTGAAAGTATCGTTTTGGCACTGATGGGAGGAAGCGCAGGATCGTTGCTCGCGGTGTGGGGAGTACGCCTGCTGCTTCGCCTGTTCGATTCCCAGACGTCACTTCCTGTGTCTCCCGACGCGCGAGTGCTGGGCTTTGCGATTGGGGTATCGCTGCTCACCGGAATTCTCTTCGGACTCGCGCCTGCGCTACGCACGTTAAAGGTACAGGTCTTTCACACGCTGAAGGAAACAGCGGCGGCAACGCCCCAATCGGGCTCGCGTTTCGGATGGGGAAAGAGTCTAGTGACGGCGCAGATCGCGCTGTCGCTGCTCGTTCTTTTTGCCGCCGGATTACTGGTACGAAGCCTGCAGAAATTAATGACGCAGAACTTTGGCTATAAGCGGGACCATTTGGTAATTGCCCGGCTGGATCCAAGATCAGTTGGATATAACAACCAAAAGATTAAGCCGCTGGCCCAGCAGCTTGTGGCGCGCTTAGAAAGCATGCCCGCAGTTCGCGCGGTGTCATATTCCAAAAATGGACTATTCGCGAACAGCGAGACAGGCGACAACGTCATCGTTCCGGGGTTCAAGTCCAGTAGCGATTACGACCGGCTGTCGTTGGAAGACCATGTCGGGCCTGACTATTTTGGAGCAGTGGGCATTCCCATCCTGATGGGTCGCGGCATCGAGGAGCAGGACACGCAGACTTCCACCCGGGTCGCGGTAGTCAATCAGGCATTCGTGAAGTATTTCTTCCACGGCGAAAATCCGATTGGCAGGCAGTTCCTCGTAGATGATCCCGACTGGACCGGTAAACCGCTGACAATTGTCGGTGTTTCCCACGATGCTCAGGATCACGGCAATTCGTTGCGGCAGTCGGCTAAGCCGCGCTTTTACGACGCATTTCAGCAGACGCCCGATCCCAATCAGATAGTGATGGAAGTCCAGGCTCGCGGCACGCCCGCGGGAATCGTGACGGACGTTCAACACGGGATCAAAGCGATCGATCCGCATTTGCCAATCACTATCGCAAATACGCTGGACAATCTGGTTACCGAAAGCGCCGCTGACCAGATCGCTCTTGCCGAGCTCTCAACATTCTTCGGCGGACTCGCTCTGCTGCTGGCGTGCGTGGGACTCTACGGAATCATCTCGTACACCATCGCAGGGCGCACGCGGGAGATCGGCGTGCGCATCGCTCTGGGCGCGCAACGCACTGACGTACTGCAACTCGTGATGCGTGAAGGCATGATGCTCGTGGTATTAGGGCTCGCGATTGGTATTCCGTTATCGCTCGTCAGCGCGCGGGTGTTGCACAGCTTCCTTTTCGGACTCAAGAGTACCGATCCTGTTTCGCTGGTTTGGGTGATTGCCATTTTGGGAGCGGTCGCGGCACTCGCAGGATTCATTCCGGCACGACGGGCGACCAAAGTCGATCCGGTAGTGGCGCTGAGGTATGAGTGAGAGACATCGGGTGATTGGTTCCTACTGAGGATCGCCGAAGTAAAGCATGCTCTCGGCCTTTCGCCGCTAGCCTTCAGCCAGGAGCGGTTCCCGGCGGCTTCGATGAAATTAGCGTACTGCCTCATAGACAACCATCCGGGCAACAGCTTTTCCATCCTCTTCTTGTTCGGGCGTGTAGACCCGGTGTGTCTCGGGATCTACAGCGAGACTGTGCACCGCATGTTGCACTTTGAAATCCGCGATCTTCCGATAGTGACTTGGATCGTCCTGGTGAAAAACTGAAATTGCTCCGCTGTAGCAAGCGGCATAGATTCGGCCAAGACCAGGATCGAATTTGATAACGTCGGGCCCATCGGCGACCGGAAGAAATGCGATCGGCTGATGTTTGTCGAGGTCGAAGACCGTCATCAGATTGTTTTCTTCGCAGGATAAGAATGCGCGGTGATGCTCCGGATCCAGCGCCATACCATGATTGCCTTTACATCGACCAACCGGATAGCGCCCAACCACTTCGTCGGTTGCTGGATCAATTACGGCGAAGATGTTCTGGTCCTGTAAGTTCACGTACACCTTGCGCGCAACCGAGTCATACTGGGGCATGCCTGTTTCGCTGTCGAAATGCAGTGTTTTCACAATTTCATCTTTTCTGACGTCCACAATGGCTTCAGCTTTGCCCCGCTCATCAGAAACATAGAGTTTGTGAAACGGTCCAGCATAGGCGCTGCCGTCAGGCTTCCGCTCTGTCCGCAATTTCTTGATAACTTTCATCTGGCGCAAATCGACAACTCCGATGGTGTTATCGCCAGCGTTCGAGGTATAGAACTTTTTTGTTTCGGGAACGTATTCGACGCCTTCTGCTCCCGGCGTATCCGTCACAGTGGCAACAACGTTGTTCGTTCGCAGATCAATTACGTATGTCTGTCCCGCCGCCAGATGTGCGGAAATCAGATAACGGTCATCAGCGTCGATAGTCAAATAATCGAAACGTTTTCCTGCTGGCCCCGGCAAATCGAATTCCGCCAGCTTCTTTAACGCGGCCGCATAACATCTTTGAGCCACTCCGATAAATCCGAGCACAGCCATGAAAACCGCCAGTAACCGATGTTTCTGCATCGAACCTCCGCTTGAGACTTGCAATCGTTGCTCTTTATGTCTTCTTGTCGGAACTCTCCTGCACGCGTACTGATGTTCCTGGCTTGAGTTCGTCGGTTCCGCGGGTGGTTACAAGATCGCCTTCGTGCAACTGACCGAAAACTTCGATCAACTTTCCCGAATTCAGCCCTGTCTGCACATCCACCCACTCAGCTTTGCCGTCACGAATTCGCACAACAAAGGTCTTTTCATTCGTGTGCGCTATCGAAGAGGCCGGCACGAATAATGTCGGCCTCGGGCGTCGCACTGGCCATGCGACTTCGGGATACATGCCTGGTGCGAGATGGCCCGACGAATTCATCACATCTAGCTCAACCGGCATGGTGCGGGTCTTTACATCGAGAGAATCGGAAACGCGGGCGATGATGCCGGTGAATTTCTCGCCAGGAAAGGCAGGTACTGTGAAGGGCACCTTGGCACCTGTGACAGTCCCGGATACGTAATTCTCTGGAACAGGCAATACCAGGCGCAGACGAGATACCTTCTCAATGCGCAACATCGGTTCATTACCATTGGGGCCGACTAGGGCTCCGGGATGAACATTTCTTTCAGCTACCACACCATCGAAGGACGCTTTCACTGATAAATACGACTGAATTTCGGAAACAGAATTCAGCGCAGCCCTAGCTGCCTCCGTATTCCGCTCCGTAGCGCGCAAGCGAGCACGATCTGCTTCCACACTTTGCTGAGCTACATCGACGTCGTTTCCTGCAACTACGCCCGGTGTCGCAGCAGCGGACTTGAGTCTTTGGAACGTGCTTTGATCGGAGGCGAATTTGGCTTCCGCTTCTGCGCGCTGTGCCTCAGCCTCCTGTAACTTTGATTGAGCTTCCTGCTTTTGTGCTGCGAGTTCAGGCGCTTCGAGACGCACAACCTCTTGGCCGGCTCTTACTCGGGAACCACGGTCAACGCCAATCCAGCGTACAAACGCCGTAACTTTTGGAAAGACCGCAACAGACTCGTAAGGAGTGAATTCCCCTGGCATTCGGACAGTCAGCGAGAGTTGTTGCGAAACAACCTTGGTTACGTCCACCGTCGGCATTCCGCTCAATCCTGATTGACTGTTTTGCGCCGGCGCTCTCTGCTGAGCAGATGCCGATTGCGAGGAGCCATTGTCCGATCCGCATGAAATGGACAAAGCAACTCCAAGAAGAACGAATATGAAGCGCGCGTTCAGTGCAGATCGTCTTCGAGACGTGCGATTCATTTGCGTTCCTCTGCGTGTCTGCTGTCTGGATCGTCGGGATCGAGTGACGGTGATCCGGAGTGCGCTCGCTGCTGCACAAGAGAGAAGACGGAAGGAAGCACGAGCAGTGTCGCAGCCGTAGCAATGACAAGACCACCGATGACCGCCCTTCCAAGTGGCGCAGTCTGCTGCCCGCCTTCCCCGATACCAAGAGCCATTGGGATCATGCCAAAGGTCATAGCCATTGCTGTCATCAGAATAGGCCTCATACGTGTTCGAGCCGCTTCAATGGCAGCATCCTTGGCCGACGCACCTTCGCGTCGATACCTTTCAGCAAAGACAACCAAGAGGATGGCGTTCGCGACGGCCACACCGATGGCCATAATCGCACCCATGAACGATTGAATATTCAAGGTCGTGCCGGTAATCAGAAGGATGAAAATCACTCCGCAGATGACGGCTGGAACTGTTGAAACAACTACGAATGGCAACCGCACCGATTCGAAATTCGCGGCGAGCAGTAAATAAATCACCAGCACAGCTAGCAACAATCCGCCCCCAAGATTCTTCAAAGTGTCCTGCATCGGTTGCAGTTGTCCGCGTACCTGCACTGTCGTCGCTTGCGGAGGTTTCCCCGCGCGCGCGATCGCGGCTTGTACTTCATTTGCGATGTGTCCCAGATCCTGTCCGGCAACATTGGCAGTGAGCGTCACCATCCTCTGACCATTTAGACGGTGATACTCTCCGACGATGGTTCCGTAGGAGACTCGAGCCACGTCCCCTAGCAGCGGATGCGATGACGAGCCGGGCGTCACCGGAATCTGTTCCAGGTTCTGGATGGATGTGACTTGGGAGGGAGGAACCTGGACTTGAACTTGATAAGCAACTCCCGTTCTGGAATCCGCCCAATAATTCGGCGTAACAAATCTGCTGGACGATGTGCT
>CAZLIE010000021.1:0-37361 GCA_964559345.1 uncultured Terriglobales bacterium | reverse complement strand
CCGAAGTCCAGGACCAGGTGCAGCAGTCGCAGCGCGAGTATTACTTGCGCGAGCAGATGAAGGCGATCCAGAAGGAGCTTGGCGAGCAGGACGAGACCCAGCGCGACACGGAAGAACTCAGGAAAAAGATCGAAGCCGCGGGCATGCCGGAAGACGTGAAGAAAGAGGCGCTCAAGGAATTGGCGCGTCTGAGCCGCATGTCGCCGATGGCGGCCGACTACTCGCTCACCCGCAGCTACATCGAGTGGCTCGCGGTGCTGCCGTGGAGCAAGTCGTCGGGCACAGACGTTGATATCAGCAAAGCCAAAGAGATTCTGGACGAAGACCACTACGATCTGCAGAAGGTCAAAGACAGAATTCTCGATTACCTCTCGGTTCGCAGACTCAGGCCGGGGATGAAAGGGCCGATCCTCTGCTTTGTTGGGCCTCCGGGCGTCGGTAAGACCTCGCTGGGCCGCAGCATTGCGCGTTCCCTAGGCCGCAAGTTCGCTCGCATCTCTTTAGGCGGCATGCACGATGAGGCAGAGCTTCGCGGACATCGCAGGACGTACATCGGGGCTCTGCCCGGACAGATCATCCAGAACCTGCGGCGCGCTGAGACGAACGATCCCGTTTTCATGATGGACGAGGTCGATAAGCTCGGACGCGATTTCCGCGGCGATCCTGCTTCGGCGCTTCTCGAAGTGCTCGACCCTGAGCAGAACTTCACCTTCCGCGACAACTACCTGGATGTTCCGTTCGACTTATCCAAGGTGCTGTTCATCTGCACCGCGAACATGCTCGATCCGATTCCCGAGCCGTTGCGCGATCGTATGGAAATCATCGAGCTGCAGGGATATATCGAGGACGAGAAAGTTCACATCGCCTATCGCTACCTGATCCCGCGGCAGATTGAAGAGAACGGCATCAAGCCGGATCAGATCGAGTTTCCTGAAGATGTGGTGCGCCACATTATCCGGCACTACACGCGCGAAGCGGGCGTCCGCAATCTGGAACGCAACATTGGAACCTTGTGCCGCAAGCAGGCCCGCCGCATCGCCGAAGGCAAGACCGACAAGCTCGTCTTGAGCAACGAGATCGTGCACGAGTTTCTCGGCGGCATCAAGGTCCGCGTGGATACCGAAATTGCCGAACGCACCAAGCGTCCGGGCGTGGCGGTGGGACTCGCGTGGACACCGGCCGGTGGTGACGTGCTCTTCATCGAAGCCAACAAGATGAAAGGCAAGGGCAGCTTCAGCATGACCGGCCAACTCGGCCAGGTAATGCAGGAGTCCATGCAGGCAGCGCTCACCTGGGTGCGCTCGAACGCGAAGTCGCTTGGATTGGACGAAGAGTTCCTGAAAGAACTCGACATTCACATCCACGTACCGGCAGGCGCCGTTCCCAAGGACGGACCGTCGGCGGGCGTGACCATGGCGACGGCGCTGGTGTCATTGCTCACCGGCAAGCAAGTGCGTCCGCTGCTGGCGATGACCGGGGAGATCACCCTGAGCGGCAATGTGCTTCCGGTCGGCGGCATCAAGGAGAAATTCCTAGCCGCAAAGCGCGCAGGAGTGCACGACGTAATCCTTCCGGCCGAGAACCGGCACAACGTCGAAGAGGACCTCACGCCGCAGCAGTTGGACGGCGTGGATGTTCACTATGTCAACAGCATCGAGGAAGCGCTGGCCATCGCGCTTCCTCACGATGAGGCGGAAGTCCGCCATGACGCGGAAGAGCGCGAGCACGTACTGCAGAACGCGTAATGTTGTGAACACGTAAACCTGTCTGGTCATCTCAAGCCCGCGGCGGAGTTCGTGATGACAATTCTCATGGGCCGCCATTCTTGGGTGGCTCTTTTTGCGAGACAGCTTCTTGCGAACCGTTAATCAGTGACCCACTATTCTGTGGAAAACTTATAAGCCGTCACAGATTCGAATTCTTCGCCGGGGCGCAGCACTGTCGCTGGAAATTGTGGCGTGTTGGGAGAATTGGGGAAGTGTTGCGTCTCGAGGCAAAAGGCGGAGCGTCGCTGATATTTATGGTCACTCTTGCCGGAAACGTCGTCGAGTAGATTGCCGCTATAAAACTGCAGCCCCGGCTCGGTGGTGCGGATCTGGAGATGCCGTCCTGACTTTCGATCGCTGGCCACGGCTGCAGGAATTGATCCTGCACTGTCGCGACGGAGCACCCAGTTGTGATCGTAGCCTTTGCCGAATCGGAGTTGCTCGTCATCGTCGTCGATGCGGGCACCGATCACAGTCGGTTGGCGGAAATCGAATGGCGTGCCGTCGACACTGCGAACTTCGCCGGTCGGAATCTGATCTGCCGAAGTTGGCGTGAATGCGTCCGCGTTGATCTGTAACTCGTGATCGAGTACGCTGCCGCTGCCTTCACCAGAGAGATTGAAATAGGAATGGTTCGTGAGGTTGAGAACCGTGGGGCTATCCGTTCCGGCGGAATACCTGATCGTCAACTCCCCGGCTTTGACCGAGTATTCGGCTCTGACGCGTAAATTTCCTGGAAATCCGTGTTCACCATCTTTGCTGACGTAAGTCAGAATCAGACTCTTGCTCGTCTCCTTCGGCGCCCAAAGCCGCTTGTTGAATCCTTTCGGTCCGCCATGCAGCGTGTTGTTGCCATTGTTCTTTGCCACACGATACTCGCGTCCCTCCAAGTCGAACCGGCCATTAGCGATGCGATTGGCATAGCGACCAATGAGCGCTCCGAAGTACGACCGGTTCTCAAGATACTGCTCCAGGCGGTCGAATCCGAGAACCATGTCTGCGTGTCTGCCTTCGCGATCAGGCGCAATCAGCGACACGATGATCCCGCCATAGTTCGTGATTCGTGCAGTGAGTTTGTCGTCGCCGAATGTGTAGAGGAAGACAGGCGCGCCGTCGATCACTCCAAATTGCTCACGATGGATCGAAGGCATGACTAGCGGAGGGGTTCTTCTGACGCAGAGCGCAATCGCTCTGCTGCAAGTTCAGGTGTGATGTCGCGTTGAGGACCGCCTAGCATTTCGTATCCCACCATAAATTTTCGGATTGTCGCCGAGCGTAGCAATGGAGGATAGAAGTGCGCATGGAAGTGCCACTCGGGGTGCTCTTTCCCGTCCGTCGGCCGCTGATGAAATCCCATTGAATAAGGAAATGAGACGCCGAACAGGTTGTCATAGCGTGAGGTCACGCGCCGGAGAATGTCAGCGAGATCACGGCGAATGTTCTCGTCGAATTGATCCATGCCAGTGAAGTGAGGTCTCGAGATCACGAGCACTTCGAAAGGCCATACTGCCCAGAATGGCACCACGACGCTAAATGAGCCGTTCGCGCAGACGATCCTCTCGCCTTCAACCTCTTCGAGCTTTTGGTACTCACACAACAGGCAAGTCTTGTGTGTCTTCAAGAAATCGATCAGATGCGATTGCTCATTGAGCGGATAATTGGGAACACTCTCGTTCGCCCACACCTGGCAATGAGGATGAGGATTGCTCGCGCCCATCATCTCGCCACGGTTCTCAAAGATCTGGACGTAGTTGATCCAGCCGGCATTTCCGAGTTCGTTGTATTGCTCTGCCCACACTTCCACCACGCGCACGATGTCGTCGAGCGCCATGTTTGAGAGTGTGAGATCGTGGCGGGGTGAAAAGCAGATCACGCGGCATATGCCCCGTTCCGATCGGGCGATGAACAGGGCAGATTTGTCCAGGTCGCCGGGAGAAGTGTTCGGCAGCAAGGCAGCAAAATCATTGTCGAAGACGAAGGTGCTCGTATATTGCGGATTCTTGTGTCCGCCGGCGCGCGGATTGCCGGGACAGAGATAGCAGTTCGAATCGTACTGCGGCTTCTGTTCCTGAGCGCGCCGTTCGACCTGTCCCTGCCACGGACGCTCGTTCCGATGCGGCGAAACCAGCACCCATTCTCCGAGGAGCGGGTTCCAGCGCCGGTGAGGAGTTTTCTTCAGATCCAGCATATGGTCAGCAGACCCGCGCCGCTCCGTCCGCAGCCTCGGAGATATAAATCTCAGGCCGGATTCCCGTCTGCTGCTGATAGCCGGCGGCCATCTGTTGCCTGAAACTATCCGCCTGCTCAGATCGGACCAGGGCAACGGCGCACCCTCCAAATCCGCCGCCGGTCATGCGTGCACCATACACTCCGGCGAGCTTGCTCGCGATCTCAACCATGATGTCCAATTCACGGCAGCTTACTTCGTAATCGTCGCGCAAGCTCGCATGCGACTCGTACATCAGTTCTTCAAATCCATCGAGATCATCTTGCTCCAACATCTCCACGGCACGAAGCACGCGAGCATTTTCAGTGATGACGTGACGGCAGCGGCGCCGAATGCGATCGGTAAGCCGATCCTGATATTTACCGAGATCTTCCAACGAGACGTCCCGCAGCGCCCGAATTCCGGGCAGGAACTGCGAAAGAATTCTGACACCCTCTTCACATTCCTTTCTGCGCTGGTTGTACTCTCCCGAGGCGTGCTGGTGTTTAACCATCGTGTTGCAGATTACGATTTTCGCTTTGTTCGGCAAGGGCAGGGGTTTGAAATCGAGGCGGCGACAGTCGAGCAGCAGAGCATGATCTCTCCGGCCATTCGCGGAAATGAACTGGTCCATGATCCCGGAGCGCATGCCGACAAACTCGTTCTCAGCCCGCTGGCATAGTAGCGCGAGTGATTTGCGGTCGAGATTTTCACCGCTAATCGAACTCAGGGCAACGGCGGTCGCCACCTCGATGGCTGCCGACGAACTCAGTCCCGCGCCCAGCGGAACATCTCCGCTGATCAGCAGGTCCGCGCCCTTCAGCTTGATCCCCGCGCGCTTGAGCTGATCCACAACTCCGACGACATAGTCGAACCAGAGATGCCGAGGCGCAAGCGTCTGATTTATGTCGGCCGAAAGAACATCAGCAAAGGCCGTCGATCGGACGTTCAGTATGTTGTCGGTTCGCGCAGCTATCGCCGCCCAAGTGTAGAAGCCGATTGCGGCTGGCATCACGAAGCCATCGTTGTAATCGGTGTGTTCGCCAATCAGGTTTACGCGGCCGGGCGCGCGAAACAGCTCAGGCGCTCTGCCGTAGGTCTCTTGAAAGTCGTCTTTGAGCTGTTGAGGTTCGATCAAGAGGCCACGTAGGTGGTTGATGTCTGCCGCGAATAGCCGCTGGGGTGCTTCCGCATCCATTCCCAGGCGCTGGCCACAATGTCATACAGGCCGGGAAACCGGGGCTTCCAGCCGAGTTCCTGTCGAATCTTCTCGGAGCTGGCGACGAGGACGGCCGGATCGCCCGGACGTCGAGCGCTCTGCGCCGCGATGATTTCCTTGCCTGTGATTCGGCGCGCCATGTCGATGACCTCGCGAACGCTGAAGCCCTTCCCGTTTCCAAGGTTGTAGATGAGACGGTCGCGTGTTCGCAAGCCTTCCAGGGCGAGAACGTGGGCATCTGCAAGGTCGCCCACATGGATGTAATCGCGAACGCAGGTTCCGTCCTCAGTGGGGTAATCGGTCCCGTATATCTTCACCTGCTCGCGATTTCCCAGCGCAGTCTCGAGGATGATCGGGATCAGGTGTGACTCAGGCGAGTGAGCTTCCCCTGAATTGCCGTTGGACCCGGCAGCATTGAAATACCGCAGGCTCGCATAGCGGAACCCGTGAATGCGGTTGAACCATTCCAGCATCTTCTCGACCAACAATTTCGATTCGCCATAGGCATTGGTGGGCTTAAGGCTGTCCGTTTCCACGATCGGGATGCGCTCGGGTTCTCCGTACAGAGCGGCAGTCGAGGAGAAGATGAACTTATTTATGCCGTTCGTGAGCATCGACTCGAGAAGCGTCAGCGTGGAAGCTGAGTTGTTCCTGAAATACTTTTCAGGAGCTTGCATGGACTCGCCAGCCTCGATTGAGGCCGCGAAATGCATCACCGCATCGGGGCGATGCTCGCGAAAGAGGGAATCGAGGCGTTCACGATCGGCAACGTCACCGCGTATGAATTTCGCTCGAGCCGGGACCGCCTCCTGATGTCCCTTGCTGAGGTTGTCATAGACGACGACGTCAAAACCGGCGGTCAGCAAGGCATCTACAGTGGTTGCGCCAATGTATCCGGCCCCGCCAGTCACGAATATCGTCACAATCTTTCCTCTCCCGCGAATGCTGCTAAAGATGGAATGAGGCCCCTCTTCAGGCGTTGCAGCATTGCATACCTTGGCGCGAGGCTTCACCGAGCCGATGGTTAAGTGTAAACGCCGAGCACTGCGCTCTTGAGTACCACTACGAAATCTTCCTGAATGGCGCTACTCGCGGCAGGCACGAAGGTGGCTGCTCCCTTTTTAGCCTCGACGCAATCCACGTGCAAGACGAAGCGACTTCGGCGCTCATGACCTTCTCCGGCACTCTACCTGCTAGAAAACTGGCGCAGTTGGCTGGTATTCTCGCATTGAGTGACATTCGAGCTCTTCATCGCCGCGCGATATCTCAGGGCCAAGCGCAGGCAGGCGGTCATCGGAGTGGTCACCGCGATATCGATTATCGGCGTCGCTGCCGGAGTCGCTTCGCTCGTGATTGCGCTCGCAATCAACAACGGTTTCCGCCAGGATCTCCAAAATCGCCTGCTCGGATCGACGGCGCATGTCGGACTGGAGCGGGCGCAATCGGACGGAATTGCGAATTGGCGCTCTCTGCTCGACAACGTGCAACATCAGCCGCACGTGGTGGCAGCCGCTCCCGCGCTGTATGAGCAGGTGCTCGTCTCGCGCGGAGCCAGGGCCAAAGGACTCCAACTGAAGGGCGTTGTACCTGAATATGAGTCAAAGGTCAGCGAGCTTCTGGGTGACGTGAAGTACGGATCGGCCGACGCTCTGAGGGCGAGCGCCGACCCCGTGGCGCAAAATGGCGGACAAGCTTATCCGCCCATCGTCCTCGGGCAGGATCTCGCCGATGATCTCGGGGCGACCACCGGCTCGGTAGTCCTCGTCACCAGCCCTCAAGGCGAGCTCACTCCGTACGGCCTCGTACCGAAATACAAGCGGTTCAAGGTGACTGGGCTGTTCAAGTCTGGCTTTTTCGATTACGACAGCGCCTGGGGTTTGATCCGGCTGCAAGATGCACAGTCCCTTTTCGGCTACGGCGACGTGATATCGGTCGTAGAGATGAAGGTCGATGACATCTACAAAGCTCGGGAGATTGGGGCAGAGATCGAGAGAGTAGCTGGTCCAGGCTTCATGACTACCAATTGGGAAGAGCAGAACCGATCCCTGTTTCGGGCGCTCCGGCTCGAAGGAGTGGTGACGTTCATCACCATTGGTTTGATTGTCTTTGTCGCCGCGCTGAACATCCTCATTTCCCTCACCATGATGGTGATGGAAAAGACCAAAGACATCGCCGTGCTGATGTCGATGGGCACGCGCAAAGGCCAGGTTAGGCGGATATTCATCTATCAGGGCCTTCTGATCGGGATCATTGGGACTGGCATCGGTCTGGTGGTCGGGTATGTACTTTCATGGGGAGGAGGCCATTACCACTGGATCGCCCTCTCGGCCGAGGTGTACTCCATCGACTATGTGCCATTCGCACCCAAAGCTGTGCATGGGATCGTAGTGGCCGCCACTGCTGTGGTCATTTCCTTGCTCGCGACCGTGTATCCGTCCTGGGCAGCAGCGCGGATATTACCGGCGGAGGCGCTGCGATATGAGTAAGCCTAGGCTTGGCAGCATGCACGGGTTCGGACGGCCTTGCTGTTACCTTAACTTCCGCTTTATACCCGCAGCTCTACGAAAAAGCATAGAAGTTGCAAGATTCTGCGCAGTAACCGCCGGCACATCTTCAGTAATGACACTGGGGCTTGCCAGCAGTGGTCTAATTGAGGTAACGGCAAGCTTGTTCGTGACAGGGCCGAGGAATCGCATCCGAGCCGCCATCCATGCAGGTGGCGTGCTGATACGTTGCTCCTTTCAGGAGCCCTCTTGCATCTAACGGAGCAAGCTGTACTTCTTCGAGTCGAGAATTTGAAGAAGGTTTACCGGTCAGGCGAGAGCCAACTGGTGGTCTTTGAAAATTTGTCCTTCCGTGTGGGGAAGGGAGAGATGCTGGCGATAGTCGGGGAGTCCGGCACAGGCAAGAGTTCGTTATTGCATGTGCTGGGTGTGCTTGATAGGCCTTCTGACGGTGACGTATATTTCGGAGAAACTTCGCTGAAATTGCTCACAGATCGAGCGGCGGCGGAATTTAGGAACCGTGAGATCGGTTTTGTATGGCAGTTCCACTATCTGTTGCCGGAGTTCAATGCGCTGGAGAATGTTGCGATGCCCTTGCTGGCTCGAGGAGAGAATCCGAAGCAGGCTTTGGGACACGCAGCAGATTGGCTGCGCGAGGTTGAACTGGGAGAACGCATGCATCATCGTCCGGGCGAGCTATCTGGCGGGGAACAGCAGCGCGTGGCATTAGCGAGAGCGCTAGTGACCGTCCCAAAGCTGCTTTTGGCCGACGAGCCGACGGGCGATCTCGACAGTGGCACCGCCGATCGAGTATTCGAGTTAATCGAGCGACTGCACACTCAACATCAACTCACTTCCATAATCGTCACCCACAACCTGCACTTTGCAAAGCGCTGTGGCAGAGTGCTTCGCTTGCACCGGGGACGAATCGAGGAGCTTCCACCCGAAAGGGTGATATGAAAAGGACAGAGTGCAGTATTCTCTGCTGGTACTCAAAACGATACTCGGCAGAGCGGGTTGAATAGGAGTACGTTCTTCCCGAAGAGCCAGACGGCCAGTTGAGGCGGTCGGCGCGAGGTGAGAAGTAGAGGGGATCGGCCAGGAGGGCGGACGATCCAAGGTTGATGTAAGGGACCTTTCAAGAGGGGGAACATGTTTGAGCGTTACACAGAAAAAGCGCGGAGAGTAATCTTCTTCGCTCGGTACGAGGCCAGTCAATTTGGCTCTCCGTATATTGAGACCGAGCATCTGCTGTTAGGGCTCCTGCGCGAAGACAAGGCACTGACGAACCGCTTCCTGCGTTCGCATGCCTCTGTCGAATCGATTAGGAAACAGATTGAAGGACACACGACGATTCGCGAGAAGGTTTCAACTTCGGTTGATCTTCCGCTGAGCAACGAATGCAAGCGCGTATTGGCCTATGCGGCAGAAGAAGCTGAACGACTTTCACATAAACACATTGGAACTGAGCACCTGCTGCTGGGACTTCTCAGAGAAGAGAAGTGCTTCGCAGCCGAGATTCTGCATGAGCGAGGACTTCGCCTGAGCGCCATCCGTGAGGAGCTGGCCCGCAGCACACAGGAAAAAACACAACCGCAGCGCTCGCGTGAGTCGTCGCTGCTGAGCGAGTTTTCCCGCGATCTTACGCAGGCAGCGATGGACAACCAGCTTGATCCGTTGGTGGGGCGCGATCAGGAAGTGGAGCGAGTCATCCAGATCCTGTGCCGTCGCACGAAGAACAACCCTGTGCTGATCGGCGAACCGGGTGTGGGCAAGACCGCCATAGTCGAAGGTTTGGCACAGCGCATCGCCGATGGCGACGTACCGTCGTTCCTCGCGGAAAAGCGCATTCTGGCGCTTGATCTGTCATTAATCGTCGCGGGTACGAAATACCGCGGGCAGTTTGAAGAGCGTCTGAAGACCATCATGAAAGAACTGATGGAGAACCAGAACGCCATTATCTTTATTGACGAACTTCATACGCTGGTCGGGGCTGGCTCGGCGGAAGGGTCTCTCGATGCCGCTAACATCCTGAAGCCGGCGTTGTCGCGTGGCGAGATTCAGTGCATCGGCGCGACCACTCCAGGCGAGTACCGGAAATCCATCGAGAAGGACCGCTCTCTCGAGCGCCGCTTCCAATCCGTGAAGGTGCCGCCACCGACTGAAGGCGACGCCGTGAAGATCATTAATGGCATCAAGGAACGCTACGAGAAGTTCCATGCCGTAAGCTACACGGAAGAATCGATTGAGTTCTCCGTCTCGCACTCGAATCGCTATATACCGGACCGTTTTCTTCCGGACAAGGCCATCGACCTAATCGACGAAGCAGGAGCTCGCGTAAAGCTGCGTCAGACTTCACTGCCCGATGAGATCACGGACGTTCAGAAGCGGATCAAGTTCATAGTGCACCGCATGGAGAATGCCATCGCGAGTCACGAGTTTGAGAAGGCCCGCTTCTACTCCGACGAGGAACGCAAAGAACGCGAGAATCTTCGTGGTCTTCGGGAGAAGTACCATCTCGATGAGTCGTCCACCGGAGTTGTGACCCGCGAAGACATTGAAGATGTCGTATCGCGCTGGACGGGCGTCCCGATCACTTCCATCAAGGAGGAAGAGACGCAAAAGCTGCTCCGGATTGAAGAAGAGCTGCATCGCCGCGTGATTTCGCAAGAAAAAGCGATCTCGGCTCTGGCACGTGCGATACGTCGTTCGCGCGCAGGTCTAAAGAGTCCGCATCGTCCGATCGGTTCGTTCCTGTTCCTCGGGCCAACCGGCGTCGGCAAGACAGAAGTGGCGCGCACGCTGGCGCAGTTCCTGTTCGGTAGCGACAAGTCGCTGATCCGCTTTGATATGTCGGAATTCATGGAGAAGCATTCGGTCTCGAAGTTGATCGGATCACCTCCGGGATACGTCGGCTACGAAGAAGGTGGACAGCTTACGGAACGTGTGAAGCGTGCTCCATATTCGGTAGTGCTGCTGGATGAAATCGAAAAAGCGCATCCCGATGTATTCAACATCCTGCTGCAGGTCTTTGAAGATGGGCAGCTCACGGACGGTCTCGGCAACACGGTCGATTTCAAGAACTCGATCCTGGTGATGACGTCGAACATCGGTGCTCGTCACCTGATGAAGCGCACGGGACTCGGCTTCCAATCGGAGAAAGAGGACGTGGTCTCAAGTAAGGTCGAAGACATGGTCAAGAACGAAGTGAAGCGCACCTTCAACCCCGAATTCTTGAATCGTATCGACGAGATCATACTGTTCAACGCGTTGACGGACGCTGATCTCATCCAGATTGTGGAATTGATGGTTCAGCAGCTCAATGCCAACTTGGCACAGAAAGCGATCACAATTTCAGTTACCGACGAAGCCAAGAAGTGGGTGCTGGAAAAGACGCTGGGCGATCGGAGTTACGGTGCGCGTCCATTGCGGCGAGCGCTGCAACGCTATATCGAAGATCCCCTATCGGAAGCGATGATTCAGGGAACGATCAACACTCGTCCTGCCTTCATCGAAGTCTTCCTCGACGGCGACAAGCTCTTCTATCGCCCAGTCGGCGAAGAGAAGCACGAAGGCGTTCTTCTGTACAGCAACAATTAAGGAAGAGTCACCTTGCTAAAAAACGGTTGCCGAAAGGCAGCCGTTTTTGTTTTTGGCCGCCGCGCTCTGCTTGAAGTTGCTCCCCAACTGAGTGTAATAGTCTGTCCATCGTATGTGGCAGACGAAGCGGAGCCGGATAGCGGAGCTGAGACAGCGAACGAGCAAGTCGAATCCGGCCATTATGTAAAACACGAGGACATGAAAGCTTGGTTGCTTTCATGGGGCAGCAGTCAGCAGCTCCTTCTTCCGCAGTGCGTTTTTGGCAACGAACATGACAATGAGGAACTTTGTCGATACGGTTAGACCGCCAGGCGCTCGTCCACGGCAGGCTCTTCCAAATCGGCTTTCCCTTCTTCGCCGTGTTGAATGCTCTTCAGAGCGATGTACAGAATTGGAATAAAGAGCAGGTTCAGCGTGGTCGCCGCGAGCATTCCGCCAAAGACGGTAGTGCCTACTGATTGGCGGCCGTTCTTTCCGGCACCTGTTGCTAGCACCAGCGGCAACACGCCCAGAATGAACGCCAGAGACGTCATCAAAATTGGACGCAAGCGGATGCGGGCTGCTTCGACCGCCGCTTCTACTACGGATAGTCCGCGCTCGCGAAGCTGCTCGGCGAATTCGACGATTAGGATGGCGTTCTTGCTCGACAATCCAATCAGCATCACAAGTCCAACCTGGCAGTAAATATCATTGATTAGACCACGCAAAGATTGCGCCATCACAGCTCCCAAAATGGCCATGGGCACCGCCAGAATGACCAGGAACGGCAGAGACCAGCTCTCGTACTGCGCTGCCAGCGTGAGGTAAACCACCAGCAGCCCCAAAGCAAACAACAGCACTACCTGGCTGCCGGATTCGATCTCTTCCAGCGACAATCCCGTCCACGCAAACGTGTACCCGTGCGGCAGGATCTTTCGCGAGAGGTCTTCCATGGCGGCGATGGCATCTCCCGAACTGCGTCCCGGAGCCGCAGAGCCGTCGATTTCCACCGACCGGAACAGGTTGTAGTGGCTGATTACCGGGGGCGTCGTCGTCTGCTCGATTTTGACAACGTCCTCCAGCGGCACCATGCCTCCGCGGTCCGAACGTACATAGAATTGCTTCATCTTGTCGGGCGACATGCGTGACTGCTCGTTCGCCTGCACGTACACGCGATACGCGCGGTCGTTGAAGTCGAAGTCGTTCACATAGGCCGAGGCCATGTACACCTGCAGCGTATTCGTGATCTGCGTCAGGGGTACACCAAGGCTCTTGGCCTTCTCGCGATCAACACTGACTAGGAACTGCGGATCGGTGGCGCTAAAGCTGGTGAACAGGCCAGCCAGTCCCGAGCCCTGCCTGCCGGCTCCGATCATTTTGTAAGCGACGCCTGCCAACTGTTCGGGCGTATGTCCGCCCTGGTCCTGAAGAATGTACTGGAAACCGCCAAAGTTCCCCAGACCGTTGACCGGAGGCGGAGCAAACGGCACCACGATCGCTCCGGAGATTCCCATCAGAGGTCCACGCAGTCGGTTGATTACCGCATCGGCGGAATGCTCATCCCCTTCACGCTGGCTCAGCGGAGCGAATGTACCAAACACCATTGCACGGTTGGGAGCGGAGCCGGCAAAGCTGAAACCGGAGACGGCAAACGTTCCAATAATCTCCTTCTGCTGGTTCATTACCGCAGCGACCTGCCTGGAGATATTCTCGGTATACTCGATGGAAGCTCCCGGCGGGCATTGCACGATAGTGATGAAGTATCCCTGATCTTCCTGCGGCACGAATCCACGCGGCACGCGTTGGTAGTACCAGTACGTGAATGCCAGGCCGGCAAGAAAGACCACCAGCACAAGCCACTTCACGGGGACAAGCCGTTTCAAGGTTTGTCCGTAGCAGTTGGTGAGTTTGTGAATCCCGCGATTGAACTGGCCAAAGAGGCCGCGCTTTGATTCGCCCGTGTGGCGTCCCAGCATCAGCGCTGACAGTGCGGGCGTGAGCGTGAGTGCATTGAAGGCGGAAATCGCGACGGAAAATGCGATCGTCAACGCAAACTGCCGGAACATGATTCCGGTGGTCCCAGGGAAGAATGCTACCGGCACAAACACGGAGACGAGTACGAGCGAGGTCGCGACCACAGCTCCGGAAACCTCGCTCATCGCGACTGACGCTGCGTTGTGCGGCTCGGTAATGCCTTCAGAGATGTGACGCTGCACGTTTTCAATAACGACGATTGCGTCGTCGACGACTAGTCCGGTCGCAAGCGTGATGCCGAACAGAGTCAGCGTGTTGATCGAAAATCCCAACGCCTTTACAAAGATGAATGTACCGACCAGCGAGACTGGAATCGTGACTGCCGGAATCACCGTCGATCTCCAATCCTGCAGGAAAACGAAGATGACCACGACCACTAGCACGATGGCTTCGATTAGGGTAGTGAGTACGTCGCGGATCGAGGCAGACACGACGTCCGTGGTGTCAAAGGCGATCTTGTACACCATGCCTGGAGGGAAGCTCTTGGAGAGGCGTTCGAGTTCCGTAACTGCCTTCTGGTGCACCTCAATTGCGTTCGCATTGCTGAGCTGAGTGACTCCAAGTCCGATCGCCGGATGCCCGTTGAATTCCAGACCCGAATCGTAATTCTCGGCACCCAACTCGGCGCGTCCGACGTCCTTCAGCCGGACGATGGTGCCGCTGGGCGTTGTCTTGAGAACGATGTTGTCGAAATCTTCAGGCGTGGTGAGGCGGCCCACTGCGCGAACGCTGATTTCGTATTGCTGGTTTGCCGGTGCGGGAGCCTGGCCGACCGAGCCAGCCGCAACCTGTACGTTCTGCTCGTTCAAGGCATTGACGACTTCGCTCGCAGTCAGTTGCCGTGCGGCCATTCGTACCGGATCGAGCCACAGTCGCATCGCATACTTGCGTTCGCCGAAGATGAACACCTCGCCGACGCCCTTGATGCGCTTGAGGGCGTCGCGGACATACAGATCAAGATAGTTGCTGATAAAGAGACTGTCGTACCGATTGCCTTCCGCCCAGACGCCGGCGCCAAATACGAAGTTGTTCGTCGCCTTCACCACGCTTACGCCGGTGGTCTTCACTTCGTTCGGCATGCGCCCGAGGGCCTGGTTTACCCGGTTTTGCACATCCACGGCGGCGAGATCGACGTCACGATTCAGATCGAAGACGACGGTGATGCCGCTACTGCCGTTATTGCCGCTGGTCGAGGTCATGTACTTCATTCCCTCGACGCCATTGATCTGCTGTTCGAGCGGCGTCGTGACGGAACTCTCGACAACCTGGGCGCTTGCTCCGTTGTAGAACGACGACACTTGGACCGTCGGCGGCGCGAGGTTTGGGAAGAGCGAGATCGGAAGCGTCGGGATCGAAACTGCTCCACCCAGAATGATCAGCAGAGCGCAGACAGTGGCGAAGATAGGACGCTTAATGAAGAAATCGACAAACATGGATTACCTTCAACTTCCCTGGACCGGCTGCGCATTTACCGGCATGCCGTCCGCGAGCATTTGCGTGTCGGAGACAATCACTTTGTCGCCCGGTTTCAAGCCATCCAACACTACGTACTTGTTGCCGTCCAAGGCGCCGATCTTTATTTGACGTTGCTGAGCAACACTCTTGCCATCTTTGTCTCCAGCGACGAAGACAAAGAATTGACCGCTGACGCGCGACACGGCGAGTACCGGAACTTCGATCCCCTGATGTGTCCCCCAAACCACGCGGGCGTGTACGATTTGTGCCGTCCGCAGCAGACCGTTGTCATTCGGCACCGTGGCCTTCACCAGGATCGTCTGCGTCTGGCTGTCAACCTGCGGCGAGATGAACGTGATCTTACCCGTCGCCAGGCTCTTGCCCTGCTCGTCCAGAATCTGGACTTCTTTGCCCATCTTCAGGTCGCGTGCGCGCTCGATTGGGACCTGCACATAGGCTTCAAGATTGCCCGGTTTGTCCACCGTCGTGAGCATGGTCGTGTTGGTCACGCGATCACCAACCCGAACCGGAATGTCACCGACGATACCCGCCATGGGGGCCACGACCTTGTAATAATGAAGCTGCGCCTCCTGCTCGTTGACGCCCGCCTGCAGCGCGTTAAGTTGCGCCTTGGCCGCGTCGAGGCTCGCCCGTGACTGATCTAGCTGTTGTCTGCTGATAACCCCGGCGGCGGCAAGCTGGGAGTCGCGATCGTACTGCTGTTGTGCGTACTTGAGGTTCGCCTCCTGGGCGGCGGTCGCGGCCTGTTGATTGCGGACAGTCGCCTCTTGCTTTACAGGATCGATCTGCATCAGCGGCTGGCCGGGTCTGACAAGCTCGCCGGAGTGGACGTAAATCTGCGTGACTGAACCCTCAACCTGCGGACTGATGTTGGCCGAGTCGCGCGATTTCAGCGTAGCGACGTATTCGGCCGAATCGACTACCGGCTGCGTGGCGATGTTTTCGACCTTCACCGGCATTGCAGGCGGCGGTCCCTGGTGTGCCTGCTGCTTGCTGCACCCGGCAATCGCGACTCCAGCACATATCGCGAATGTTAGAGTGGCGGCACGCGATGCACGGTGCGATTGTTTCAGCAAAGTCATTCGGTTCAGAGATCCTCTTCTGCGGGGAAACCAACCTTCTTCCAGTTTATTCAGCTCTGCGGGGCCTGTGGAAATGTTCGAGTCGGCGCACGTATCCTTTATGCGGCCACGAAGTAGGGGAAAGACAATGCTAATCCCGTCGGCTGAACCTGTCGAGAACCACCACCGGTTCGGCGGCAATGCATAATTCGGGACTGTTGTCGCATCCAACTTTCCCTTAATGGCTAAAATCCAGGAGCGTTCGATGCCGCGAGAGTTAGGAACCACGGCCTTGAAGCGTGAATCCGTAGCTGTAAGACGCGAAACAGCCACCCTCGTTAGCGACCCGCTTTGGTACAAAGACGCCATCCTCTACGAGGTGCACGTCCGCTCATTTTACGATTCGGTGGACGATGGCATGGGAGACTTCCCCGGCCTGACGCAAAAGCTCGATTACATTCAAGACCTCGGCGTCACCGCGATCTGGGTACTGCCATTTTGTCCATCGCCGTGGAAGGACGATGGTTACGACATCTCCGATTACACCGCCGTCCATCCCGCATATGGCACTCTGCGCGATTTCGAAGCCTTCCTAAAAGAGGCCCATCGGCGCGGCTTGCGCGTCATCACCGAGCTGGTGTTAAACCATACCTCCGATCAACATGCCTGGTTCCAGCGCTCCCGTCGGGCCAAACCAGGCACGCACTGGCGTAATTTCTACGTCTGGAGCGATACGCCGGAGAAGTACAAAGAAGCGCGAATCATATTCAAGGATTTCGAGTCGTCCAACTGGAGCTGGGACCCGATTGCCAAGGCTTACTACTGGCATCGCTTCTACGCTCATCAGCCCGATCTCAACTACGACTACCCTCCGGTGCAGAAGGCCATGCTGCAGGCGATGGATTTCTGGCTCGATATGGGAGTTGACGGCCTGCGTCTTGACGCAGTTCCTTACCTTTTCGAACGCGAGGGGACGAATTGCGAGAACCTGCCTGAGACGCACGAGTTCCTGAAGGAAATTCGCAGCCATATCGATTCGAAGTACAAGGAACGGCTCATCCTTGCCGAAGCCAATCAGTGGCCTGAAGATGCCATCGCGTACTTCGGCAACGGCGATGAATGTCACATGGCCTTCCACTTTCCCCTGATGCCGAGACTTTTCATGGCGCTGCGAATGGAAGACCGCTATCCGATCATCGACATTCTCCAGTTGACTCCGGAAATTCCGGCAAACTGCCAATGGGCGCTGTTTCTGCGCAATCATGACGAGCTCACGTTGGAAATGGTTACCGACGAGGAGCGCGACTACATGTATCGCATGTATGCCGAGGACCGTCCGATGAGAATCAATCTCGGCATTCGGCGACGCCTGGCGCCGCTGCTCGGCAATGATCGGCGCAAGATTGAGTTGATGAACGCGCTGCTGCTTTCACTCCCCGGCACGCCGGTCATTTATTACGGCGATGAGATCGGGATGGGCGACAACTTCTACCTGGGCGATCGCAATGGTGTCCGCACGCCGATGCAGTGGAGCGCTGACCGCAACGCCGGCTTCTCGCACGCCAATCCGCAGAAGCTCTATCTGCCGGTGATCATCGATCCTGAATATCAATACGAGGCTTTGAATGTGGAAGCGCAGCAGAACAGTCCGAATTCGCTGCTCTGGTGGACGAAGCGCATACTCGCCCAACGGAAGCGCTCGAAAGCCTTCGGGCGTGGAACACTCGAATTCCTCTATCCGGAAAATCGCCGTGTGCTGGCCTTCATACGGCAGTACGACGCTGAACGGATTCTCGTGGTCGCTAATCTTTCCCGGTTCATACAGCCGCTGGAACTCGACCTGCGAACGTTCCAAGGCGCGAGGCTCGTCGAGATGTTTGGAGGCACGGAGTTTCCTAGTGTCACTGAGCGTCCCTACTTCCTCACACTCGGGCCGAATGCGTTCTACTGGTTTGTCATCGAGATGCCGGAGGTGGTTCCTGAAACCGCTGGCACACGCAGCGGCGAGCAACGCGAACGCCCTATTCGTGTGGACTCTTGGGAAGAGGTTTTTACGGACTCGTTCCGCGCCGCGTTAGTTCGCCTGCTGCCATCTTTTCTCAAGACACGGGCGTGGTTTCTCGCTCGCGATCGACGGCTGCGGACCGTGGACATCGCAGATTTTCTGCATCTGCCGGAGACTTCTTCCTATCTGCTGTTGCTGCGGGTCGAGTTTGATGAAGGGGAACCTGAGATGTATCAACTTCCGCTCTCGGTTGCGCGCAGTTCCCAAATGGAAGAGGTCGAGAAAAAATTGCCGGAGTTCATTCTGGCCCATCTGCAATCGGACGATGGCACAGAGGGTCTCCTCTACAGCGCACTTCGTGACCGGCTCTTTCCAGACGCCTTACTGGGCGCGATCTCGCGTCGACGCAGACTTCCCACCATCGCCGGCGAGTTGATGGGATCGCACACTCGAATCTTCCGGAAAATTTGGGGAAGCGACCGCCCCAACCTTGAACCCTCAGTGCCACGGCCCTCGCCGCAGAACAACACCAGCATCTTCTTCGGCGAGCGGTTCATGATGAAGCTCTATCGCCGGCTCGAACCCGGCGCGAATCCGGAACAGGAGATCCTGCGGTGGCTCACGTCAGAGGAATTTCCCAACGCTCCTCAACTGGCCGGAGCCCTCGAATATCGCGTGGGATTCGCCGAGCCGGTTACCACCGCGATTCTCGAATCGTACGTCGCGCATCAGGCGAACGGATGGAATTTCACCCTCGACAATCTCGGCCTGTTTTTCGAGCGCGCATTAGCCAATCAGGACGATCCTCGCTTGGCGCAAGTGAAGCGCGGATCTCCAATGGATCTGTATCAAGAAGACGCACCGCCGCTGGTTTGCGAGATGCTCGGCTCGTTCATCGAATCGGCGCGCTTGCTGGGACAGCGTACCGGTGAACTGCACGTGGCGCTCTCGCGCAATCAGGACGATCCGGCATTTGCGCCGGAGCCGTTTACGGATTTTTACCGTCAGGGCTTGTACCACGGCATGCTCGGGCACGCTACGCGATGCATGAACCGCCTGCGCAGCAATTTAAGTAAGCTCGACACTGAAACGCGGTCGGACGCCGATCGGCTGCTGTCGCTCGAGTCCGAACTGCGTGCGCGTTTGAAGCCTCTCCGCGATCGTCGGATTCCTACGGCACGCATTCGCATTCACGGCGACATGCACCTCGGACAAGTGTTGTTCACCGGTCGCGATTTCGTATTCATCGACTTTGAGGGCGACCCCCGCCGTCCAATCGGCGAGCGGCGCATCAAGTACTCTCCGCTGCGCGACGTAGCGGGTATGCTGCGCTCTTTCCATTACGCGGCACACGCCGCCCTCTACGGACAAGTTCCCGGTGTGCTGCCGCAAAAGGAATCGATGACGTTGCTGCATCAGTGGGCCGCGTTCTGGTATCGCTGGGTCGGGGCGGCTTATCTGAACGGCTATTCCAAGACGGCCGGCATAACTGCTGTGTTGGTCATCGGTCGAGACGAGCTGCGTATCTTGCTTGACGCCTATGTGCTCGAACGCGGTCTGATTGAGATTGCGTCCGACCTGCTAAACCGGCCAGCTTGGGCACGCATTCCCATTGTTGGAATACTTGAGACACTCGGGCCCGAGCCGTGAGATTTCCACGATCGAGCGGTATCCTGCTGCATCCTGCGTCGCTCCCCGGCCTTTACGGCGTGGGCGATCTCGGACCCGCAGCCTTCGAGTTTGCCGATTTCCTCGCTGCGTCCGGTCAATCAATCTGGCAGGTGCTGCCTCTCGGTCCAACCGGCTACGGCGATTCTCCGTACCAGTGTTTCTCCGCCTTTGCCGGCAATCCCATGTTGATCAGTCTCAACCGTCTGCTGGATCGGGCATGGCTCGATGCCCGAGATGTCGAGCGTTTGCCAGTTTTTTCTAATGACCAAGTGGAATACGAGAAGGTAAACAGCTTCAAATTGGACCGACTCAATCGGGCGTTTGCAAATTTCCAGTCTGTCGCGACAAACGAAGAGAAGCAAAAGTTTTCTCAATTTAAACAAGCCGAGCGCAACTGGCTGGAAGATTACGCGCTCTTTCGCGCGTTGAAAGACAAGTTCGGAGGACTCTCCTGGACGCACTGGCCGCGCGAGTTCGCTTCACGCCAGCCGCAAGCACTAAAGCAGGCACGCAGAGAATTAGCAGAGGACATCGCCCGGCAGGAGTTTTTCCAGCTTGCCTTTTTCGAGCAGTGGCGCGAATTAAAGAGCTACTGCGCCCAGCGGCATATCCGCACCATGGGCGATCTGCCGATCTATGTCGCGCACGACAGCGCAGACGTATGGGCGCATCCGGAGTATTTCCACCTCGATGAGAGCGGCAATCCCACGAAGGTCGCAGGAGTCCCGCCCGATTACTTCAGTGCGACCGGCCAACTGTGGGGCAATCCCATTTATCGGTGGGAACGAATGGCCGCTGAGCGATATTCCTGGTGGATCGATCGCTTCCGCGCCGCCTTCAGGATCTTTGACATGGTTCGCGTCGATCACTTCCGCGGCTTTGAAGCCTATTGGGAAGTGCCCGGTGGCGAAACAACCGCGATTAATGGCCAATGGAAGAAAGGTCCCGGAGCCGAACTATTCGCAGTTGCAGAAGAGAAGCTGGGAAGATTGCCGATTGTCGCCGAGAACCTCGGCGTCATCACGCCGGAAGTGGAAGCGATTCGCGAGCGTTTCGGATTTCCCGGCATGGCGATCTTGCAGTTCGCCTTCGGCACCGATCCGCAAGGCCCGGACTTTCGTCCACACAATTATCCGCGCAACCGCGTCGCATACACCGGTACCCATGACAATGACACAGTCTGCGGTTGGTGGACGTCAAAGCCGGGCGTAGGGAGTATCCGGACAGACGATGAAATCCGTAAGGAGCGCGAATTCACGCGCGCCTATCTAGCGTTTGAGACAAACGATATCAGTTGGGTATTCATCCGGGCGCTGATGGTGTCGGTCGCAGATACGGTCATCTTTCCCTTGCAGGATGTGCTTGGTCTCGGCAGCGAGGCCCGCATGAATATCCCCGGAACGGCAACAGGGAACTGGCGCTGGCGTGCACGCGGCGAATCGCTGACCACCGAGATAGCCGATCGCCTTCGAAGCATGGTGCAAATGTACGATCGCCACCCCTGAGCAGAGGAGAATGAGGACCGTTTTCAAATAACTAGCTGATGTATTCCTTGATGTACTCGTCGTTGTTATGGCGAAGATCGTGCGCGGTGCCGTTGAAGATCACCTTTCCATCCCGGAGCACCAGGAATGTGGTGCGCGTATCGCTGGAACGCTCGACGGGCACCATTTGATTTTTCTGTGGGTCATAATGGTGCGTCGCCATGATGAATCCGTCTTGAAGGCGGTGGGTCACCATCAGTGACGATGTGTGATACACATCGCGCTGTTTCAGCAGCAGCTCGACAATCGTCGTGGACGTAATGGGATCGAGGCCGCCGGTCGGTGAATCATAGAGGATTGCTTCCGGCTGCGTGATGATGGCGCGGGCAATTGCGACGCGTCGGCGCATGCCTCCTGAAAGCTCCGCGGGAAACTTTTGCATCGTGTGCGCGAGTTCCACGAAGGTGAGCGCCTCCTCGACGCGCCGCTTGACTTCTTCGGGAGGAAGATGTTCCTCCATCAGACGATAGCCCACATTTTCCTCGACCGTGAGCGAATCAAACAGAGCGCTTTCCTGGAAGACCATTCCAATCTTGCGCCGCAAAGCGAATAGCTGCTCTTCAGGCATGGAACTTACTTCTTCACCAAGCACAGTAATTGTTCCGCCGTCGGGCTTTAACAGTCCGAGTGCGAGCTTCAAGATGAGACTCTTGCCGGATCCTGCGACGCCAAACAGGATCTTAGTTTCACCGCGGTGAAGCTGGAATGAGACGCCGCGCAGCACCAGGTGCTGATCAAAGCCGAGCTCAACGTCCTTAAACTCGATCACTGCCTCGTTGTTGTTGGACGCGGCGGTGACATCAGCGCTGCTGACAAGTGTACTCATCGCCCAAATACGCCGATCAGAAGACGGGTAAGGAAGAAGTCCACAATCAGGATGAGTACAGAAGCAGCGACCATCGCCTGCGTCGTCGAGCGCCCTACACCCTGGGTGCCTCCCTTAGTGGAGAAGCCGTAATAGCAGCCGACCGTCGCGATAATAAAGCCGAAGAAGAACGGCTTGCATAATCCCTGAAACACGTCCGCAAATTGAAGCTGCTGATAGGTGCTGGTCCAGTACTGTCGCGTGCTGAGGCCGAGCAGGGTGACGGCAACGATGTACCCGCCGAGAAGACCCATCAGATCGGAGATGATGGTGAGAAAAAAAAGCATCACTACGGTCGAGATTACGCGCGGCGTCACCAGCTTCTTCATCGGATCGGTGCCGAGCGCGCGCATCGCGTCAATTTGCTCGGTCACCTTCATGGAACCCAATTCACTGGCCATTCCGGTCGCAGCACGACCTGCGAGCATAAGGCTCGTCAGCACGGGTCCGATTTCCTTGATCATGGAAAATGAAACGAGTTGGCCAGTGAGGGAAATCGATCCAAATTGTTGCAGTGTGCTGGAAGTTTGCAGCGAGAGCACCGCGCCGATGGAGAGGCCAGTGAGCATCACGATCGGCAGCGAGCCGACTCCGACGGTGTCCGCCTGCATGAGCATGTCGCCTACGTACAGCGGCTTGTGGAAGAGATTGGCAACCGCATGCCAGGCCAACAGGGAATATTCCTGTACGGCCAGAACCTTCTCTTTGACTAGTTCATCCGGCGGGGTGATGGGCATGTCCGAGCTGTGGGTGCAAGGCCCGAGTGTAACAAAGGCAAGTGACAACAGCGAACAACGTTATAGAGGAGAGCTACGCAGTACTCGTCGAGTTACATCAGACAGCGACAGGAAATATTCGCGGATTGTCGCCAATCACCGGAGAAGTGACAGATTCGTCAGTCCCGCATGCGCTTACGAATCTCAATATTCAGCCGTTTGATCTTCTGATTGAGAGTAGAAAGCGGAATGCGGAACCGCTCAGCGGCCTCGGTCTGGTTCCACGCGCACTTTTCCAGCATGCTGACAATCACCCGCCGCTCACACTCCTCGATGATCTCGAAGAGCGAAGCGTTCGGCGATTGCTCGCCCATCGGGACTGTGCCATCGCCGAGAATGGATTCGGGCAGCAGGTCCATGGTGACGGTAGTGCTCGACGAGAGAACCACGGCTCGTTCGATCACATTCTCGAGCTCGCGAACATTGCCTGGCCAGGAATAATTGAGCATCGGGCGCATGGCTTCGGAGGTGAAGTGACGTGTGGGAAGCCCATTCTCTTCGGAGAAACGCTGCAAGAAGTGGGTAACGAGCAGCGGCACGTCTTCCATGCGATTGCGCAGCGGCGGCAGATTCACGCTGATGACGTTCAACCTGTAATAGAGATCTTCGCGGAATTTGCCTTCTTTCACCAGTTGCTTGAGATCGATGTTTGTGGCGGCAATGATCCGCACGTCCACCTGGATTTCCTGCACGCCGCCCAGATGCATAAATCGACGGTCTTGCAGCACGCGCAGAATCTTGGCCTGGGTGTCGAGACCCATGGTCCCGATCTCATCGAGGAAGAGCGTACCTTTGTTTGCGACTTCGAACAATCCCTTCTTCGAAGCGATCGCGCTAGTGAATGCCCCCTTTACGTGGCCAAACAGCGTGGATTCCAGCAAATCGCTGGGCATGGAGCCGGTGTTCACTGGAACAAATGGTCCATCTTTGCGCGGCGAATTCGCGTGGATCGCTTTGGCGATTAGCTCCTTGCCGGTTCCACTCTCGCCCTGGATCAGCACGGTCGAACGGCTAGGCGCGACTTGCGCGACGAGGTCAAATATCTTCAGCATCGGCTCACTCTTACCGACGATGTTCTCGAAGCTGTAGCGCTGCTTCAGGGCGCGCTTGAGCTGACGATTTTCTTCCTCGATGCGCAGACGCGATATCGATGCGCGCACATCGGCCAGCAGCTTCTCGTTGTCCCAGGGCTTCTGGATGAAGTTGGTTGCGCCCGCTTGAATGGCCTTCACTGCGTTCTCGACCGTGCCGTACGCGGTAATCATGATTACGGGCAGTCCTGCATCGCGGCGCCGAATTTCATCGAGCACCTCGATTCCATTGCGATCGGGCAGCGCGAAATCGAGGAGAACGAGATCGCGAGGCGCCGATGACAGCATTGCGAGGCCCTCCTCGGCATTTCTTGCGGTCTCGACGTTGTAGCCTTCGATCGACAGCAGGGTCTCGAGCGATTCACGAATGGCAGCTTCGTCGTCGATGATGAGAATGGAGCCCTGCGCCGGCTCGAGCTGATGCATGTGACGGTGGGCTAATACTGCGGAAACGGCTGCTTCAGACATTGACGGCCTTCCTGATCATAGGAAATTCGAGCTCGAACGTTGTGCCTTGTCCCGGGCGACTGCTCACCTGGATCTTGCCAGCATGTTCCTGAATGATTCCGTAACTGACTGACAGCCCCAGCCCAGTGCCGCGGCGTTGGCCGTCTCGTACGTTTGTCTTTGTAGTAAAGAATGGATCGTAGATGCGATTGAGATTCTCGGGTGCAATGCCACTGCCGGTGTCGGAAATTGTTACGCGCACACCATCGCCATTCAGAGTGCTTACCTTGAGCGTGCCACCCTCGGGCATCGCGTCTTTCGCGTTAAGAAATAGATTAAGAAATACCTGCTGCAACTTACCGCTGTTCCCCATCACAGGCGGAAGGTCTTTGTAATAGTCAGACTCGATGCGCACACGGCTCGTCTTGAGCTGATGGTCGAGTAGCATCAGTGTGTCCTGCACTGTCTTATTCAAATCGATCATCCGGAACTAGCCGCCGCTGGTGCGCGAGAAATTAAGCAGGCTGTTTACGATTTCCGACGCTCGGAAGGTTTGCGTGGTGATCTTTTCCAGCAGGCTCGACCGCTTCTCATCCCCCTGAAGTTGTTTCGCAAGAAGCTGGGTGTAGGACGAGATCACCGCCAGCGGCGTATTCACTTCGTGGGCCACGCCCGCAGCGAGCAAGCCGATGGACGACATCTTCTCCGCCTGGCCGAGCTGTGATTCCAGCTCAAGGCGCTCAGTGATGTCATCGACGATGATGATGCGTCCGACAACTTCAAAATTCCGCTTAACCAGCGGCGCAATCGCGATGTTTGCTACACGGCTCTCCCCGGCCGGAGTGCTGAGACGAAACTTGTACAGGTTGTGAATCCCGGCAGTCTGGCGAACGCGGTAGTACTCCTCGATGAACGCTTCCGGGAAAATCTGCCCCAGTGAACGTCCGAGGGCCTGCGCGCGCGGAGTCGCATACATCACTTCCATCTGCGAGTTCCAGGACTCAATGCGGTCCGCCAGATCTACCGCCAGCACACCCACGCTGATGGATTCGACAATGTTCTCGTTGAATTCTTTGAGTCGCTCGTAAGCGGCGATGCGGGTCTGCAACGAGGAATAGAGACGCGCATTCTGGATCGCAATTCCGATGTAGCCCGACAAGGTCTCCAGTAGCTCAACGTCCTCGCTAGAGAGATAGTCGCTATCAACGGTCTTACCCAGACCCAGCACCGCAATGGTGCGGTTCTGCACGCGACAGGGAATGTAATAGTTCAGCTCCAATTGCGCGATCGTCGCCTGCGCTGCCGAACTGGCGTTCAGCACGTGGTGCGTGTTCTCGAAGAACAAATGTCCGGGACTACTTGGCCCTTGTAATCGTCCCAGGAACCCAAGCTCCAGATCACCTGTCGGAGCGATCCCAAACGACTTCGCGAGGAAGAAATGCTCGTCCGCTTCGCTCTCCGATGCGAGGAACACCGAGGCCCGGTCCACCAGCAATGTGTGCGAAAGTCTATCCACAACCGCAGACAGCATGGCGCGAAGGTCCGTCTCAGAGTTCAGGTCGCGTCCGAACTCGATCAGGGTCCGCCGATAGTCGTACTGCTTGCGATAGAAGAACCGGTCAATCCGATGCTGGATCGCACGCTTAATAGGATCGAACAACAAGGCCGTGATCACCACGGCAACCACCAATCCCCACTCGCCCGCGTTCGGTAAACGTGTGTGAACCTTCTCGGCAATCAATCCTATTACGAGCAAATTGAGCAGCGTAATGATCGCCGTGGCGAGCGTGTAAGTCATGCCGCGCTTAAAGATCAGGTCCACGTCCATCAAGCGGTAGCGCACGATGGCATAACCAAACGTGAGAGGCAAAAACACCAGCGACAGTACCGAGACCTTCATCGTTGTGCTGGGTTCCACTCCGCGCAGGTAGGGGATAACGTAGAAGAGTGTGTAAGGGCCGATCGCCAGGATCGTGCCTCGCGTGACCCACTTCATCTGTTGCCGCAGTAGTGGGACGGTGGCACTGCGGTAAGTATTGACCAGCACCACTGCAGCGATCACGAACATGACGGCCAGATAGATAATGTCGAGCCGGTCGAGGTTCCAACGCAGGCGCTCACTCGGTGCGAATACAAAAACCGTAATTACATACGCGGCGATGAGCAGCACGCCGGGAAGATAAACCGCCGGAATCATCCAGCGATGCCGCCTCAGCCACTCCTTCCGATGTGGAAATGTGAGGGCGAAGTGCAGGAACAGCGCCGGTTGCAGAGCGCTCGCCAGAATGCTGGACCAAAGCACAATCTGGTCGAACGCGTTCAGCTTGCCGGTGTAGTGGAACGAGTACAGCACGCACGACAACAGACAGAAGACATAAAAGTGCGTTGACTTCGGGGCCGACCAGCGTCGCAGCAGAACGTACAGACCGATTCCAAGATAAATGAGCGCAATCAGCCGCAGCCCGGCGTTGAGTGACTTGTCCGCGGGAACCAGGATAACGGGGACTTCGAGCCGCACCCCATTGCGCTCAACCCCGTACGTCGCGCGCGAGTAAGTGCCGGTCTGAAAAAGGTTGCGGACCAATCCGGCAGTGTTGTGTACCGGCTGACCGTTGACGTCCAGCAGGTAGTCGCCAGTTTTGAGTCCAGCGTGCTCGCCTGGGCCTGCAGGTGTGACGTGTTCCGCGCGAAGTCCGGCGGAACTCTCCAGCCACCACACGCCATCTATGGGGACGGCGTAATCGCGTTCCTTTTGGAAGTTGATGGCCCCGAATATGACCACCGCCACAGTGCACAGTGCCAGCACCACAGCCGCGGTCCGAAGTTGAGATTCCTTGGTCATCTGCCGGTAGAGAGGGCGCACGTTGGCCCTGCGTCTTGCCTTTGCTTCTGCTTCGGGAGTAAGCAACTCAGGTGCCAAGAGGCCGTCCTTGGATGTGTGGCTAAGTACCGGCTCTACAGGAACTTGGAGTCATTATAACCTCAGCCATGCAGAGTTCGGTATGTTTAATGGGAGGATGGTATGAAAAAGCATAGGAAGGTTGGGGTTCGCCGTCCGGAACAATGCTGCGAGGTTGGTGCTGACGCGCACTAAGGTATGCACGTACCTGTTTATCGGTTGTTAGTAACTGGAACTATGCGTTTCGTCCCTGAGTGCTGATACGGTAGCTCTTTGGAATGAGTGCGCCGCCCGCTACCGCAGGTGGTTCCGATAACACCCGTTATGGCACATCACCACCACGAAACCTATTGCTGCTATCCAAAATTTGCGTTCTGTTTTGCAGCCAGAGTTCCATAGCATTGCAAGCGTTATGAGTCTCTTCCTACATGATCACGACAGTCCCGGCTCTCATCGCGTAGTTACGATCCATACCTCCGGCTGCAAAGAGCGCAAACCGCCGAAAAGGAGAAAGATTCCGGAGCCGATTTCGGGCGAGCGCTGGCACGGACCCTTTTCGACGCTTGGAGACGTGCAACGCCAGATCGGCAGTTTCATGGGATTGATTGAGCGCCGCGTGCACTACTGCGTTACGCACGGCCGTCCGTAGCTCCGGTCGTCTTTTCGAACGGCCATCACGTATTCTTTAACGAGAATGCGTGTACGCGTCCTGTTTTTCGGCGTCCTTAAGGACATTTATGCCCGGAGCGAAGACTCCGTCGAGCTGCCTACAGGCTCCAGGATCGTCGATCTGGTCACCCACTACCGCTCACTCGCGCCCGAGAAGAATGGGCTCTTCCATTCGCTGGCAATAGCCCGAAATCAGCAGTACGCATCCGCCGGCGATCTACTGCACGATGGCGACGAAGTCGCACTCCTTCCTCCAGTCAGCGGCGGATCGGATGCGACAACTACCGCGCGCGGCAGCCGTCATTGCGAGATCGTTCGCGACCGCATTCCGACTGAATCGATTTTGGAGCGCATCAAACGCGGCGAAGACGGAGCCATCGTTGTCTTTGAAGGCATTGTTCGCAATCACACGCGAAACCGGCAATCGCTCTATCTCGACTATGAAGCCTACGAGCCGATGGCTTTGGCACAAATGGAGGCATTGGCCGACCGGCTTCTCGCGAACTACAAGATCCGCGAAGTTCTCATAATTCATCGCTTAGGACGACTACAGATCGGCGAGACCAGCGTCCTCATTGTTATCGCCTCCGCGCATCGAGCCGCCGCCTTCGACGCCAGCCGGTTCGCGATCGACACGCTGAAGCGCACAGTGCCTATCTGGAAGAAGGAACACTTCACCGACGGCGTGGTCTGGGCCGACGGTGAACCATTCCCCGACGACCTGCGAGCGGGAGAAACCGCGTGAACTTCTGGCGTACCGCGGTCGCATCCATGGTGTTGGTGTTTTCTGCTTCCGCGCAGGAGCCGACGTTCAAGGTGGACGTAAAGCTGGTGAACGTCTTCGTTACGGTCACCGATCAGCAAGGCGCGCCGATTGGCAGTCTTAGAAAGAATGACTTCAGCTTGGCCGAGGATGGGGTTCCGCAGAAGATCGCGCTCTTCAGCAAGGAATCGGAGTTGCCGCTCTCGATCGTGCTTGCCGTGGACACCAGTTCGAGCACGCGCAAAGATATTCGGCTGGAACTCGAGGCCGCGCGCCGATTCATCCATTCCATCATTCGTCCGCAGGACGCGGTTGCGCTGTATCAGTTCGCGACCAGCGTCACCGAGTTGACGCCGTTCACTTCGAAGCTGCGCGTAGTGGACAACGCCATTCAGGAAGCGCGACTCGGTGGCGCCACTGCTCTCTATGACGCAATTTACCTCGGCTCAAAATCATTGATGAATCGGCAAGGACGCAAGGTGCTCGTGCTGATCACCGATGGCGGAGACGTTGGCAGCAGCGTCGATTACAGAGAGGCGCTGCGCGCTGCGCAGCAGTCCGAAGCGCTGGTTTATAGCTTGATCGACGTGCCAGTTGAAGCCAGCGCCGGACGCAACACCGGCGGCGAACACGCGCTGATTCAGATATCCAATGACACCGGGGGAAAGTATTACTACGTCTCCGGCGTTTCGTCGCTCGATAGATCCTTTGAGCAGATCAGCGACGAACTGCGGACGCAGTATCTTCTCGGCTACTATCCGGTGCGACGGCTCGCCTCCTCCGACTTTCGCCAGATCGATGTGACGGTGAAAGACCCAGCGGTTGCAAAGAACAATGGTGACGACGAAAAGTTTATCGTGCGCGCGCGGCGAGGCTACTTCACGTCAAAGCTGGACTAAGCCCGAACGTGCAGTCGAGCAGACCGGTCAGGGAAAAGTCATATTTGCATATCGTTGCGGGTAAAACAGAGACTGCACGGGCGCGGATGAACCTCCATAATCCACGGGCAACCACGCGTTAGTACATTGACGTTGTTAAGCTACGCAATAATGATTCGAAGCGCCATTCGACACGAATAAAGGGAGAAAGGCGTAAGTATGGCAGACAGGAAACAGTTCCTTGGTGACGTAAAAACCGATCCCGAATTGCAAAGAGCGCTGGAAGCCTCACGCAACACAACTGTCTCAGAAGAGGAACTGCGGAAACAGAGGATTAGCTTCGCCTTTGGTAATGCACCAGCAAGCGCGGTGATCACATTCCCCCAGACTGCAAAGAAGTGCCCAATCTGATGGACAGGTTTTTCTCGCTCATACATGAGAACTGGACGATTCCGACCACCCGACTCTGATCGCCGCGTATGCCTTGTGGCGGCTGAATTGGATTCATCTTTTCGTGGAAGGAAACGGAAGAACGGCAAGAGCTGCATGCTACTACCTCCTTTGCATGAAGCAAGGCAGGATTCTTGCAGTACGAAAACCGTTCCTGAGCGAATACGTGAAAACCGCACTCCCTATTAAGGCTCAAGGCCGCCGACGTGGCTTGGGAAAATGGAACGCTCGACGTCTCTGTCATGGCGAGTTACCTGCAGGGACTCTTGAAGGGCCAACTGACAGATAAGTAACGTAAAGCACTACGGAGGTAGCCAGAACGTCATTTCTGGAACGCCTTTATTCGGCGTAGAATGCGCTGATGAGCTTTCGCGGAACCGCTGTCACTCCGGCCTTGCAGAAGAAATCGAGAAACACTCCTCCTGACGAAACCGGGATGGAGGCCAGTTATCTGAAAGCGCTCGGCGAGAAGCAGACTCCGGTGACGATAAAACTGACTGGCGGCGAACAAGTGCGCGGTTGGATCGAGTATTACGACGCGAACATGGTTCGGCTCACCCGCGAGAACGCTCCGAATCTTTTCATCTACAAGCACGAAATCCTCTACATTGCGGAAGATAACGGACGCCGAGGGCGTCTGTGAACGGTCAGGATCCAGACTACATTTCAACTGCATCCGAAATAGCCCGCCGCGCAGGCGCGCTGCTGATGGAGTATTTTGTCCGCGGCGTCAAAACCGAATACAAGGGCGCGGGCACGGTTGATGTCGTAACCGACGCCGATCGAGCATCGGAAAAGTTGATTGTCGAGAGTATCCGGCGAGCCTTTCCTTCGCATGGCATCATCGGCGAGGAAGGATCGCGCTCCCAAATCTCAGGCGAGTTTCTTTGGTACGTCGATCCGCTGGATGGAACTACAAATTTCTCGCATGGATTTCCAGTGTTCTGCGTCTCGCTTGGACTCGTGCGAAACGGCGAGTTGATCGCCGGAGTCGTTTTTGATCCCACGCGCGACGAACTGTTTGCGGCGGAACGCGGAGCTGGCGCCACGCTGAACGGTCGAGCGATTCATGTTTCGCGCGTGACGACATTGGGAGAAAGTCTCGTAGGCACGGGATTTCCCAGCAAAAAACGCCATTTGAATCCCAACATTCACTTCTATCACCATTTCACACTGAAATCGCATGGAGTGCGCCGCGCAGGCTCCGCCGCGCTGGATCTTACGTGCGTCGCCGCCGGTCGATACGACGGTTATTGGGAATTCAATCTCAATCCGTGGGACACCGCTGCCGGAGTTCTGCTGGTTCAAGAAGCGGGCGGGCGCATCACGCATTTTGACGGCAGCGCATTCGACCTTCCTGCCAGCCGCGAATTGCTGGCAACAAACGGCCTCATTCACGAGGAATTTCTTGGCGAGATGCAGGCGATCATGCAAGGCCGCGGACTCGAACAACTTCCCAGTCCAGTCGAGTACGCCAACAGCCGACGAACTTAGTCGCAGCACGAACACCATGATCGCGTCCCGAAATCGTCCAACTCGGCGGCATTTTGCGGTTCCTGGCGAGCGTAAACTGAGTGTTTGGAGGGCATTGGATTTCCACCAAGCCTCAAATTCAGGATCCTAACGATCCCAGAAGAAACCTTTTCTGGTGGCTAATTGCCTTCCTCGGCATCTCCATTCCCAAGCCAGGGCAGGAGCGACGGACGATTTTCCTGCTGTTAGTGATCGGAGGCGCGGTCCTGGCGGTGGCCGCAGCGGCAATTCTGACGATTTTCAGGCTGTGGTGACGCTAGTTATTGGTCCGGAACTGCCCGATAGCAGCTCGATAAGTCATGTGGACGCGGGTGCCCCGCCCGGATTTTTGACGTATATCTCCCCATCCAGTCGTCGAAGCCGCAGCAATAGTGTAAATTCCAAGTCCGCAGCAGAAGCGCAAGCGGCAATGCTTCCCCATCCACGAGGACAAAAATCAGCACTATGAAGATCTCAAAAAGCATTTTTATGTGCGTTGTTGCGGCAGCATCGTTCGGTTTTTCGCAAGCAGCCGCGCCATCCAGCAGCTCGAATGCGTCATCTTCTGCGCCGCTGCCGGCGCAATCCGCGCCGGCAGCGGCCGCCAGAGCCGAAGATGTGGGCTCCATTGAGTCGATTTTGGCCGCCTGCTACGACGTAATCTCCGGACCGGCGGGCAAAAAGCGCGATTGGGACCGCATGCGCTCGCTTTTTTATCCCGGAGCGCGCCTGATTCCGGTTGGCAAACATCCCAACGACGCCGAAATACGCGCCCGCGTGCTCACGCCCGACGGTTATGTCGAGCGTTCGGCGCCCTTTTTGGAGAAAGAAGGGTTCTTCGAGCGGAGTATTGCGAACAAAATCGACCGCTACGGCAGCATCGCGCACGTCTTCAGCACGTACGAATCGCGCCACAACGCGGCCGACGCGCAGCCATTTCAGCGCGGTATCAACAGTTTTCAGTTGATAAATGACGGCAAACGCTGGTGGATTATGACCATCATGTGGCAGGGAGAGACCCCCGGGAACCCGATTCCGCAGCAATATCTGAAGTAAATAGAGGAGTTCTGCGGCCGCGAATCGCTGTCCGAGTGCCGTTTAGCGTGCTTTGAATGTCACGAAGCGGAAGAAATCGAAGCAAAAGCGCGCCGTTAGTGTCCGATTTGTGGCATCGAAATTCTCAAATTCCAAAATGTTCCACGTGGAACGTTTTCGCTTTTGCTCGAACTTCTATGGAGGGATTTTGAAGGCGGTATGGTTGGCCCAACCAAGAAAGTCGACACGCGGGAGAGGGCGCCCGCGTCCACATGAGCATCGAGGCATCGGCCGTGATCCCGGCCTGCATTTCCAACGAACTCGGGCAGAGACGACGGCTATTCTCTGACTTTTGATGATGGAAGTGTTTGGACCACAAGACCAAAAGTAACTCTCGCTTCCAAAGTTTAGAATGTAGAGGGCCGAACGCCTACCGCCAAAAGCTGTCTTTCTCATTCCGGCAAGCTGATCAGCTCCACTTTTTCTATTCTCATATCGAGAAATCTGCTGCCCAGCCTCCGAAAGTTTTCCACGGAATCGGTTGCGAAGAATCGGACGTTCGGTGTGCCGGCAGTGTTTCTTGGAGCGAGCGCGAGCCGCGCTGAGATGTCTTGCGTGGTGGCCTGCGCGGAATCCACCAAGCGCATTCCATTGGGCAGAATGCGCCGGAAGAGCGGTTTCAGCAGCGGATAATGTGTGCAACCGAGGACCAGCACGTCGGCTGAGTTGCGCCCGGCGCGTTGCTGCTCTGCGTGAAGCTCGTCGAGATAGATTCGAGCGACCTGCTCGGTCACAGGATGGTCCACCCATCCTTCTTCGACCAGTGGCACCAGTAGCGGACAAGCCTTCTCGATCGCATCAATCCCGAGCTTCCGCAGTGCGCCTCGATACGCGTGACTGGCCACCGTTGCCGCAGTCCCGATCACGCAGACATTCTTCGTCGCGCTGAGTTCGCTTGCAGCCCGTGCGCCTGGCTCGATGACCCCGAGCACCTCGACCGGCACCGCAGCGCGGATCGAGTCAATCGCGAGCGCGCTGGCGGTATTGCACGCAATTACCAGGAATTCCGCTCCGTGTTCCACCAGGAATTCGACACTCGAGACTGCGTAATGCGCGACCGTCGCAGCGGATTTCGATCCATAGGGAAGGCGCGCCGTGTCTCCGAGGTAGAGATAATCGGCCTGTGGAATCGCCGTGAGCAACTCGTGCAGTACGGTGAGGCCGCCGACTCCGGAATCGAAAACGCCAATCTTCATTGCAGTTGCTCAACCAGGCGGTGCACTGCGGCAGTGCTGTAGGTGCTCAGCAGGTCGGTATGTCCGGCGATGGTCCGCCGCTCTTTTCCATCAACGAGAATTTTGACCTGCTCGATTTGCGGCATGTTCGCCGACAGCGTCTCAATAAACGACATCAGGGTAAAGTCCTCGATCATAATCCCGGAGCGATGCCCATCGACGAGTGCCTGGTTCAGATCGACAATCGCGAGCTTCTGATTTACCAGATAAACGCGATTCACTCCCGAGCCCGGCGCCAGCGGATGCGGTGAAGGTCGTTCGAGATATTCGGCAATCAATCTCTCGAGCACTTCACGGGCGCGCGCGTTCAGCTCAGACGTAAGCACGGCGGAAGCGTCGCGCCTGCGAAACACTCCATCGTCATCGTAGGCGATGGCCAGCGTAATCGTCTGTGTCGTCCCTGCTTTCGGCACGCTTAAAGGACGCGAATCGGCGGCGCGCTGCAGCTCGTCTTGCGTTTTGCGGTTCAGGCGCAGAATGTAGAGGCCGCTCGTAAATATCAGCACCAAAAGCAGCGCCAGCGTGATCTGGACATTGCGCGGGATCACCGCGGGCCTTCACTGCCGCGGCGCGCGGCGATCGCATCGGCCAATCCCGCCAGCAGTTGATCTTCGGCGATAGTAATGCCGCGGCGATTCGCCGGCACTTCAATTGCGACCGACGCAGCAGCGATCGAGTGCAAAGGTTCGAGGAACGCCGGACGAACCTGCGCGGTAATGTTGTGCTTCGCCAGCGCGTCCACAAGGGCAGTGGATAACGTTCTGCTGCCGTTCGCGTACGCCGCCTGCGCAGTCTGCCACGGCAGAAACCCACTTCGTTCGACTGGCGCACTTGGCGGTGCGGGCAATGCCGCGGTATAGATTCGCAGCATCCTTCCCGGCTCGGCATGCAACGTGAGAAAAATCGCAGGCCGGGCAAGATTTGCGGCGACGGCGCGCTGGTCGAGCGTCAAGTCAGAATCCGAGTCTCGCAGCAGCTTGACTTCTACGTGTCGCGACTGCAGTTCTCCACGGAGCTTCCGCGCCAGTGAGAGAGTGATGTCCTTCTCCGCGAGCGATGGCGTGATCCGAGCTCCGGCATCGCTGCCACCATGCCCGGCATCGATCATCACGAGAAATGTGGACGCAGGAGCGGGCGGCTTCTGCACAGGAGCGCTTCTTGACTCTGTGCTCAGGGCTTGGCGTGCGCTTGCGGAGAGCAACAGACAGCCGGCAAACGACAGCGCGAGCAGAGCGGTGCGCATTGTGCTGCAAGAAGTCACTAGTAATTCAAAAATCCAGTCCGCTCCACCCTATCGTGTCCGTCCAACGAATACATTGCCAACCCACTCAGAAGTTTTGGATAAAAGTCTGTTGACTTCTGCGGCAGCACTTCGCCTGCGAATGCAATCTCGCGCACCTGCTCGATCGAGACTGGGTTCATGAGGAATGCCACATTCACGTCGGCGTCTTTTTGGACCATGGCGAGTGCCTCTCCAGCGTCACGCAAGTAGCGAATGTGATGCTGGTTGGTCACCTGCTCGGGCGTTACGCCGAGCAGCTTATCCAGGAGGATCGAATGAAGATGGACCACCTCCAGCTTGCGCTGTCGCGGCGAAAATTCTTTGGGAAGACGATCGGACGTTTCCGGCTTGGCAGTCAGTAAAAACGCGCCGATCTTCGTTGTCGCGATAAACGAATTCGTCTTTTTTCCCGATTCTGCAAGCGTCTTCAATAGCTCCGGAGCAGCGGCAGAAGCCAGCGGCTTTACTTCGTAGAACTCGCCGGCGCCCCGGACAAAATTATTTGCGTCAAAGTTGCGCAGCCGATACACGACGCGGTGTGTCGGCAGAATTACAAGACCCGGCGAATCCATGTTGACGAAAGTCATCATCGCTGCGCGCGCATTCTCGATCAGTTTCGGACTGCCTCCGGCTGCGCGAGCTTCCTTGCTGAAGTTCAGCGCAGTCTCGTAGCGATGATGGCCATCGGCAATGATCAGCTTCCGGTCCGCCATCTCCGTCTTAATAATGTTCAGGACTGCGGCCTCGGTCACGCGCCGCCAGCGATGCAGCACCCCGTATTCGTCGGTGACCTCGAGCCAGGCATAGCGTTCATCACCAAACAGCAGGTTGTCGATAGTCTGCGCCGGATCGCTGTACAGCATGAATATCTGTCCGAAATGGGCGTGCGTGGCCCGCAGTAGATTCAGGCGATCGCTCTTGGCCTTGGGCAGCGTCTGCTCGTGGCGAAATACGACTTTCTCTTCGTAGTCGTACACTCGCCCTGCGGCGATGAAGCCACAGCGTTCGACCTTCTGATTGCTGCCAGGCACGGTAAACCGCTGGGAATAGGCATAGACAGATGGAGAGCTGTCCTGGGCGATGATGCCCGCCTGGCGCCATTCCTGAAGGTACTTTGCCGCCTGGGTGTAGCGATTGTGGCTCTCCGTCTCCTCGCCCTCCGGACGGGCGAGAATGATGCGCACCAGATTGTAAGGACTGGCTTTGTAGTATCGCTCCTGCATCTCCGGAGTGATCTTGTCGTAGGGTTGGGTCACCACGTTGCTGAGCAGGACCTTGTCGGGATCGTAGCGCAGAGCAGGAAAAGGGAATATTTCAGCCATGCAATGGTTAAACGCTCTGAATCCTCTCTCGTCTAAAGGTTGAAGGGCGATTCTACCAAGTGATGTGAGGGAAACCGCTGGCAGTCAAAGACGCCTTGCTCGCGGATAACTTTCATCCAGAGCACTACATCTTATTGGGGAGAATCGGCAGCTCTCGAAATCTAAGAGTAGAAAGACATTGCGTCTTCCGAGCTATGGTAGTATCGCCTCACAATCAGGGGTAAATGTTATGGCCAGATCTAGCGGGCCATTCGTCTCATTTGTTCTGAAGTCCTGCCGGCGTCCCTCCCGCCAGCTAGTCCCAACAGCGACAACTCTCGTGCTGCGTTCGCTGGCCGCGTTCGCCGCGCTGATCATCATTACTGCTTCGCTGTTTGCCCAGGGAACAGGCGACGTCACTGACGTACACATCACGCCGCGCGCCAAGCCTGACGCGGCGACAGCGATTGTGACGCCCGGAATTGGCGCACCTAATGTGTCCTCGGGCGGAGCTGGACTGAAGACCGCCATCAAGCCGCTCAAAGTGGATGTGAATCTGGTCTTGGTACCAGTGACGGTGACTGATCCCATGAACCGCCTCGTCACCGGACTGGATAAAGAGAGCTTCGCCGTCGTAGAAGCGAGTCAGAATCAACAGATCCGCTCGTTTTCGAGTGAGGACGCTCCGCTCTCGCTGGGCGTGATTTTCGATATGAGCGGCAGCATGAGCAACAAGATCGACAAGAGCAAGCAGGCGGTCCTGGAGTTCTTCAAGACCGCTAATCCTGAAGACGAGTTCTTCCTCATCACCTTCAGCGATAAGCCTGAACTTCTGGTCGATTTCACCACCAAGATCGAAGAGATCCAAAACCAGATGGTCTTCGCGACAGCCAAGGGACGCACCGCGCTGCTCGATGCCATCTATCTCGGGATCAATAAGATGAAGCAGGCGCACCATGAGAAGAAGGCGCTGCTCATCATCTCCGACGGCGGCGACAACCGCAGCCGCTATACTGACAACGAAATCAAGTCG
>CAZLIE010000020.1:0-38337 GCA_964559345.1 uncultured Terriglobales bacterium | reverse complement strand
TCGAAGCTCTGCGGATTGCGCCACAATTGAAGAAATATCTCCTGCAAAATGTCTTCCGCCTGTGAAGTCTCGCCGAGCACGCGCAACGCCACCGAATAAACAATCTGGGCGTACCGATCGTGCAGAATTGCAAGTGCGTCTTCGTCGCCCACCCGGATTCTCGTGATCAACATGGAATCCGTCACCTCCGGGTTATCTTTCGGGGCTGGCGCCGAACTCATCTACTCTCCCTAAGAACGAGGCGGTGCGACAGGCGGATTGGAGCCGCCCAAAACCAAACCCGAAATTCTACATTAGGCACCGGTTACGCCAGTCGGCTGAAGCCCAAAAAGATCTGGTCTTTCGGCATGGTTGACGCCATTGCTTCTCTTCCGCCGCCGTTTAACGCGCCAACGTCGTATTCAGCAATCCTGCCAATCGGACGCCCGCTTTGGTGAGTTGTTCTTCAACGATTGGGCGGTTTGCGTTCTCGTATCGCTCGCCGAGATCGATGTGCAACGCCGCCAAGCGATTTCCCACATTGTTGTTGTCTGCACATGAAGGAACCTGAACAGCACTGTCGTGCGGCACGTTTACCGGAAGCGAACGGTAGGCGTGCAGAGCCAGATCGTGGCCTTCCCAGGCCCAGTCCAGCGGCTGTCCGGAATTCCACGCGCGCAATCGCGGCTGATAACGATCGTTGAGATAGTCGGCAAACTGCTCAACCGTCATGTCGTGGTCGCCCAGCAGTCCTTGGATCATTTCCGTGTCCCAAACACCGTGGAGATTCGGGAAATAGTCCTCATGCTGCGGGTTGGTGACGTGAGCGGCCTCATCGTCGTAGCTGACAGGAAGGCAATTTCCGCCGCGGTCGCCATTTGTTGAGTCATGCATTGGCTGATGAACGTCGCCGACGAAATGAATGATGAATCTGAGCGCGTCAGCTCTGGCCTTGGGATCGGTGCTCGTTTTCAGCGTCTGCGTGTATTTGTTCAGCGCATCGACAACGCAGCCCTGCTGGCAAAGTGGAGCAACGTCGTATTTGTCGCGCGCCGCACTCAGAGGAATGTCGATGAAGTGATACGGAGCCGTGTCCGGCTGAATCAAGCGGTAATCGTCTGCCCAGGTTGCAGCGTCGGCCGCCGGCGGCAATCCGGAATTGCGGCAGTAGCGCCTGAGGTCAGCAGCGATGGGGGCAGCGGTAAGAATTGCGTTCATCTGAGCGGCGACCTGAGGCTGCAAATGCTTGAGCGCGATCAGCGCGACGATCTGATGACCCTCGCATCCCCAGGCATGAGCCGGGATGGAAGCTGCGGAGATCAGGACCAAACAGACAACCGGAAGAAGACGTTTGATAAGCATGTTGGTGGAAAATTCTATAGGAACATCGTTCTTGTCGCCCTTCTCGCAACACTCACCCGCCGATGATCTTGATGATTACCCGCTTGTCGCGTTGACCATCGAATTCCGCGTAGAACACGCGCTGCCACGTTCCCAGATCCAGCTTCCCCTTGGTGATCGGTAGGGTTACCGATTGGTGCAGCAGAAGGCTTTTGAGGTGCGCGTCGGCGTTGTCTTCTCCGGTCTGATGATGACGATAATTCGGATTGGCGGGCGCTAGTTTCTCCAGCCATTGGTCGATGTCATGGATAAGGCCAGACTCGTTGTCATTCACATAAACGGCCGCGGTGATGTGCATCGCCGAAACGAATGCCCTTCCTCCACTCCGCTCTTTGCCACGGCGCTTTCCACCAGCGGCGTGATGTGGACGTAGTCGCGAGGTTTCTTCGTGTGGAATTTCAAGTATTCAGTGTGAGATTTCACGGCAAAAGAATATCAAGCGCAGGCTTGATCCTGACAACCTCGGCAGGCCTCATTTAGATTAGCTTTATGTCCACCGGTGAGAAGTTTGAACGCGCTGTGAATATCATGGCTCGGTTGCGAGCTCCGGGTGGGTGTCCCTGGGACCGGGAACAGACCTTCGACTCGATCAAGCCTTACACGCTGGAAGAGACGTATGAGGTCTTCGAAGCCATCGAGAAGCGTGACTGGGACGAATTGCCGGGCGAACTTGGCGATCTGCTGTTGCAGGTGCTCTTCTACGCGGAGATGGCAAAGGAAGCCGAACACTTTTCGATCGAAGATGTCCTCGACCGGCTCTCCAACAAACTCACCAGGCGGCACCCACACGTATTCGGTGAAGTAAAGGCCGACACCGCAAGCGAGGTCGTCCGCAACTGGGAAGCGCTAAAGAAGCTTGAGAAGGCAAAGAATGACGATCGTCACAAGTCGTTGCTCAGCAGCGTCTCCCGAGCTATGCCAGCTTTGCTCGAAGCGACCAAACTCAGCCGCAAGGCGGCCTCGGTCGGCTTCGACTGGCCGGAGATCTCAGGCATCTTCGACAAGTTGGATGAAGAGGTTGCCGAGCTGAGGCAAGACATTGCGGAGCTTCCGCAGCCGATCAAGCCTGCGGGTGGACACGCCGGATCGCGCACGCACCCGGTTCCGGCGGCGCTGCACGAACGGATTGAGGGCGAGCTGGGCGACCTCTTCTTTGTCCTGGTAAATCTCGCGCGTTTTCTCGAGGTTGATCCCGAAGCTGCGCTGCGTCGCACTACAGGCAAGTTCCGTTCACGCTTTGAAGCCATGGAAACCCAAGCTCACCAACAGGGACGGAAATTGGAGGACATGAACATCGATCAGATGGAAGAGCTGTGGCAGCTATCCAAGGAGTCGGAGGAAGTGAAGCGATGAGTCAGGCTGCCAATTCTGCTGCCAACAGCGTTGAGCTTCGGCACTGCGATCGCCTCTCGGAGTTTCAGGCCTGTGTCGATCTGCAGCGCGAAGTGTGGGGATTCGCCGATGCCGATCTCATCCCCGTTCGTATGTTCGTCGTCGCAAGCAAGATTGGCGGGCAAGTGATTGGGGCCTTTGACGGCGACACGCTGGTCGGGTTCGCCCTCTCGATTCCGGGTGCGCGCAACGGACACACTTACCTTCACTCACACATGCTCGCCGTCCGCGAGCAGTATCGCAACGGCGGCTTGGGACGACGGCTGAAATTGGCGCAGCGTGATGAGGCGATTGCACGGGGATTTGAGTTGATGGAGTGGACCTTCGATCCGCTGGAAATCAAAAACGCTCATCTAAATATCGAGAAGCTGGGGACGATCGTTCGCCGCTATACCGTGAATCAATACGGCACGTCGTCGTCGCCGTTACAAGGTGGACTGCCGACCGATCGCTGTGTCGCCGAGTGGTGGCTCACGTCAAATCGTGTCCGCCAAATCGTTGAACGAAACGAGAGCCCGAAGTTCACTGCGGAGAAGACGATCACGGTTCCGTGTCTGATTTACCTGTGGAAGGCAGACCCATGTAAACGAGATCGCGCGCATGACGTCCAGCTTGCCAATCGAGAGCAGTTTCTCAGTGCGTTCTCTCGTGGTCTCGCCGTGCTGGGACACCAACGCGATACGGAAGGGAACGGAATGTACCTGCTGAGCCATCCGCAAGAGCACTTTGAATTCAGCACGTCCCCGGTTCAGGCGGTCCAGGAGGCAGGGCGATGATGCAGATCGATGCCGTCACCGTGCGCGAACTGCATATGCCGCTCGTGCACTTCTTCGAGACCAGCTTTGGGCGCACGACCGAGCGCCGCATTCTGCTGTTGGAGGTCCAGCTCGATGGCATCACTGCATGGGGCGAGTGCGTTGCCGGCGAGCATCCGTACTACAGCGAAGAATCAATTGAGACCGCCTGGTATGTCATCCAGCAAGAGTTGGCGCCTGCGCTCCTCGGCCGCCAGATCCATTCCGGCAAAGACGTTCCCGAGATTCTGGCTCGTGTCCGGGGACATCGTATGGCAAAGTCGGCCATTGAGAACGCCGTGTGGGACGCCGAAGCGCAGCTCGAGAACGTGCCGCTTTGGAAGTTGCTCGGTGGAGTGCGTACCGAGATCCCATGTGGTGTGTCACTGGGCATTCAGGACACACCAGAACAACTGCTCGGCAAAGTAGAAACTGAACTTGCCGCCGGGTATCAGCGCGTCAAGGTGAAGTGCAAGCCCGGCTGGGACCTGAAAATCTTTGAGCGCATTCGCGAGCGTTGGCCCGACATCCTGTTGAGCTGCGATGCCAATTCTGCCTATACGCTGCGCGACATTGAACACCTGAAGCAGTTCGACCGCTTTGGTCTGCTGATGATCGAGCAGCCGTTATGGAACGATGACTTCTACTTCCACGCGGCGCTCCAAAAGCAGCTCAAGACCCGCATTTGCCTGGATGAGGCCATCCGGAATGCGCGTGATACTCACGCCGCCATTGAACTTGGGTCGTGCGGCATCATCAACATCAAAGTTGGACGAGTCGGCGGATTCAGCGAGGCGATCGCGGTGCACGATGTCGCGCAGGAGCACAACATCCCGGTCTGGTGCGGAGGCATGCTGGAGAGCGGCATCGGCAGGGTGCACAACATCGCATTGTCCACATTGCCGAACTTCACGCTGCCTGGGGACGTCTCCGCTTCCAAGCGCTACTGGAAGGAAGACATCGTCGAGCCTGAGGTCACGGTCTCGAGCAAAGGCGCCATTGGAATAAAAGACGAGCCCGGAATGGGCTACCGCGTAAAGACAGATCTAATTGAACGCCTTACCGTACGGAAGAAGACCATTCGGCAAGCCGCCGCGGTCAGAGCGTGATTTATCCGCGCTACTGGCAGAGAAGAGCTTATTGTCCACTCTTCTGGGCCACTTGGGGAATGCCGTTCTTCAGCAGGTTCACACCTTGCACTAGAGTGACGTTGTCAGGGACGCGATGGAAGTCGCTCGCATACTCCTGCTCCTGGAACGACAACGGCTTGAACAACAATGCCTTGCCGGTGAGATCGAGGGTCATCTTAATGGTGTCCCAGTGGAAGTCAGCCACTAGTTCCTGCTGAACCGTAAAGCTTCCGCCCTTATAGAGCCGCCCGAGAATTCCCCAGCCGAAATCAACATCGTGGAAAAGATGAGCGTCGATCTTCTGTAGCCGGCTTTGTGCAACGTTCAACCAAAGCTGCCCGGACATGCCTGTGTAAATCGACTCCTCATGGGACTGAGGGTGGTAATCAGGATCGGGTCGGAATTGAAATTTGACTACATCTCCGTCGCGCCCGATCTCGTGGAAGAAAAAGGCGTTTGGCAGGGCTCTGACCATGATCAGGGCGCGATCATTGTCTTCCTTTTCTTCTTTGAGGCGCTTCTTCTGCAGATCGGGGTCGCTCAGGATTTTGCGGATCTTCTCTTCTTCGGACTGCTTCTGGTCAGCGGTGAGGGGTTGGTCATTTATGAGCAGAGTTCGCGCCAGATTTCCCTGGTTGGTGGTGATGACCTCCTGCAGTCTGCTGCCCTTGGCCGTCACCTTCCGAAGCTTGAACATCCAGTGTGAGCGGTCGTTCTGTTGCTGTTTCAACTCATTAGCCACGATGGTGCGCACCAGCGCACGCGCATGCGGGTCCGGGTTAAAGTCCGGAACCGCCGCCGAGCTCGAACCTTCAGAGGCAAAGAGGGCGACCGCAGACGCGAGTATCCCAAACAGAACAACATAGGGCACGGGTTGCGTCCGCTTGCTTGATCGAATCAGAGACATAGAGTTGGTGCCTCCATATTAGACGAACACTGGGCCAAAGTTGTTGCACGATGGGGCCAGCGCCAAACCTATTGATGGTCAGCAACTTGTGACGGGAACGAAGGCGCGTGGAGGGCAAAAACCAGTAGCCGTCGAGAGCCATCCTGAGGCAGGCTGGTCAGCGTCGGCCCACTCGGAAAAGGCAGTCCCATTGGCTGTTAGCCGCTGATCCTTCAGAACCGCTGTTCCCCTGGTCTTCGGTCCTGCTGTAACAGCGACCGTTCCGATTGGGCCGACGTTTACTCAGTTGCAAGAAGATGAGCAAAGGTTTTAACCATCCAGCAGCAAAGTTCGAAGTATTCTGCCGATTCGTCTTAGAGTCCCAGATGATCTCGTCGCCTCGGTGTTTCCAGTGTGAGCAGATGGATTCTCGAAGTGAGTATCGCGATTCCATATGGTGGGGTCGCAACGAACGTGAGAAATCCAGAGAAGAGGCTATAATCGATTGCGGCGCTTCAAGTCGCGTGCTCCGCGTACAGCAGCAAGCGATTGCCGAAAAACTCTGTGGTTCTGTATAGTTTGCGCCAACATCTGTAGCGATCATTTTCAGACTTGCTGCCGATCCAGAGGCATAGGCCGTTGCCAGGCAGCCCAGCAGTATTGGGCGAACTGGGTGTGAGGTAGGATCACTTTCAGGAGGTTGGTGCCGTGGAATCGTACAAGCCTGTTGAGCAAGGCCGTACTGATATCGCCCACATAGGGCGCTCCGTGCTGGTTAAGGGAGAACTGTCTGGTAGTGAGGACCTCTACGTCGATGGAGAAGTCGAGGGCAGCGTTGAGCTGAGGGACCACAACCTGACAGTCGGACCCAATGGTCGGGTGCGGGCCAACATCAACGCGAAGGAAGTTGTCATTCACGGGAAGGTGGACGGCAACATATCCGGGAGCGACAGGGTCGAGCTGCGCAAGTCGGCGGTGCTCGTCGGCGATATCGTCACACGCCGCATCATCATCGAGGATGGCGCATACTTTAAGGGTGGCATCGATGTGAGCAAAGACTCCGCAAAGACTGCGAGTTCGACTACGTCTTCGAGTACGACCTCAACACCCGTGACGTCGGTTCACCCACCGCATTCGGCCACGCCAGTGAGCAAATAGGCAATGGCCATCAGTGAAAAGCAATGAAAGCGGCGGCGAAATAATTGTTCCGATTTTTTAGAGGTGGATCAGCAGCAGCTCAGCAACAAGCTTCCCCAGACGCGACCTCGCGTCGCTCCAGCGGGCTGGGAGAATTAACGAAGCTGCTGAAGGGTTCTGAAGGACTGGCGATTTTAGATCTCGGTCCTACTTCTCCTGCAAACATCACTCATTTTACGGAGCTCGGACACCGCGTTTACAACGAGGATGTTCTCCTGGCCGCGCAGAATCCCGAATACAAGGGAAACGGCCAAAATGGTGCAGGCGGCGTGGATGTTGATCGCTTTTTTCGCGAAAATCTCGTCTTCAATAACGTCAAATTTGACGCCGTGCTTTGCTGGGACGTTCCCGATTACCTTGCCGAGCCGCTCGTGAAGCCGATGATTGAGCGGATTGCCTCGGTGATGAATCCGAAAGGTTATCTGCTGGCGTTCTTCCATACGAAAGACGCAGGTCCGGACGCGCCTTACTACCGCTATCACATCAGCGGTCTCGACACGATGCGCCTGCAGCGTGGTCCGCAGTTTCGTCTCCAGCGGGTCTTCAACAATCGCCATATCGAAAATCTCTTCCATGACTACGGCTCACTCAAATTCTTCCTCGCGCGTGACAACGTGCGCGAAGTGCTCGTAGTGCGATAGCACTGTTCCCAACTTCGCTGCGAAAGTTGAAGGTGAGTAGATGCCCCGGTAGTCTCGATTGGGTCGATCCGTTTAACTTCATTTGCTTTTTAGATCCGATTCGCATTGAGCAATAAAGCCACATTCATTCCGATACTCCTGGCTGCGTGTCTGGCGTGCAGCGGCATTCTATTTTCCCAGGCGGCGCCCAAAACTAAGAAGCTGACGGCGAAGCCGACAAAAACATCGGCTACTCGGAATCTCAGCCCGCAACGTCAATTTGTCATGGACGTAGTTCGATCGGCCGTGGCGCTGCCGCAATCCGATCCGCAGGATCGGTTGCGAGTGCTGGCTGCGGCTTCAGAATTGTCCGCTCCTGTCGATCCAAAACTCGCCAGAAGACTTGGCGACGAAGGTGTCCGGATCGAGTTGAATCTGGTGCAATCGGGACAAGTGCCGGCGGCGTCGATGCTGGGCAATGGGAACGTAACTTGCAGCGCCGCCGCGGAATTCGTGTTCGGGATTCCAGTTCAAGCGGTCGGGTCTGCACAGCAGTCCATCATCGGCGCAACGACTTGCTGTCCCAAGCAAACTCTAGAGCGGGCTCGATTGCTCCTCGATAGCGCTCTCGGTCAACGCGTCGTTGCCGCGCGCGCTCTGATGGCGGTAATGAACCAGAGTGGCGCGCGTAGTGAATGGTCGCAGCATGAGTTCGAAACCGTATTTGCTTCGCTGCCAAAGGATAGCGACGGAAAGAAGGACGCGCCCGTGATTGCGCAGCTCTACGCCAACATGGCGCCAAATGTTGACCATGAAACGGCGTCCCGTGCTGGACTCAAGCTGCTTGATTGGCTGGCGACCACCGAAGTTGGTGGCTCGCGCAACATGGCCATCAATGTCACGAGGTCGGCCATGCAGAAAGCTCTCGGTCCTAAGCCTTATGCCGAAGCTCTGCGATCCGACGCAACGGCGCAATCAGTCGCGCAGCTTTCCGGGCAAAGTGGTCAAGTCGAAACGTCCGAAGACGAAAGTGTCTCAATCTTGCAGGCGATCTCGCAGCGTGGACAGGACATGAGTGATCAGCTTCGCAATCTACCTCCGTCCGTGCGCGCGCGCGAGGCGGCTGCGAACGGATTCGCGACCGGAAAGGCTGGCGACCGCGATCAAGCGAATCGGTACTTCGATATCGCGTACAGCGCGCTCAACGAGGTCTGGTCGAATCGGTCTCCTCAGAAAGACGTTACAGCCATTATTGAGGAAGTGAACGAGGCCGCAGCTCACGTTGATTCTGTCGCAGCCTTACAACGCGCTCAGAAGCTGGAAGATCCCGCGACGCAAGCGATCGGAATGCTTGCCGTAGCCCGCGTCGTTGAAGGGCAGCACTGATTCAACGCGAGTCTTACCGAGTGAACACAATTCTTCTAAGCGGCTTTCGCCTCGAGCAGATTCCGAACATGGTCGTGCGCAGCCTGGATGCTGACCAACTGCTTACGAACGATTACCGCCAGATACTCCGGCAGCTCCGAACTGTTCGCTACCTTCTCGTAAGTTTTCCTCGCATGATCTTCGCCGGCTTCGACGCTTTTGAGGATCGCCCCATCGCCACCGCCGAGAGTGGCCTTCAAATCGATCCACGCCCGATGGATCGCTGCGCTCGCACTGCCAGATCGATCGGGGTCCTTCTCTCCGAGCCGAAGTATTTCCTGCTCTAAGTCACCCGCAAATCCGGCGCGCTCAATGCTCTTGTCGTTCAGAAAAGCGTGCAAGCTCGACTCGGTCACATGCTCGGCAGCATCGCGGTATCCATCCTGTCCATCCCGGCAGGTTTCCACCAGTTCTTCTAGTAATTCTCTTGCTTTTTCCGCGTTAGCCATCGCTCCTCCGGACGTCTGCTCACTCGGATGTGGATCGCTTGGACACGAGTTTGCTCGAAAGAAGCTCGTTGCCACTGTTTACTGAAGAGATTCAGAGTTGCTGAAATCTATGGGCAATTTCCAGGGCAATGTGCAAAATGTGCGCCCTCTATGATTAAGGCAGTTTTTCGTCTCACAGATATCGAGAAGCAGAAGATCTTCAAACTACGGGAAATGGGTGTGCGTCCGCCGGACATCGCTCGACGTTTTGGCCTGAGCGAAGGAGTGGTGCACAAGATCATCCAGGCCCAACGCGCAGTCGTGGAGCGCGAAGTGGATTCTCAGGTTTCCTGACGCGGCTCGTCCCTACCTTCTCCACCGCGCCACTAGCGGTTGTGAGAAGCTAATGTCATGCGGCTGCGCGTTTAGTTCGGGCAGGGCAGCGCACGTCCATTGACATGAGGATCACCAGCCGACGAAAGACAATCGCGTTCTTTGTCACACTCAGCTCGTGCGTAATGGCTGCCGCCATCACGCTGAACGTGGGCTGGATTGTATTGAATTGGCGCCGCGTGGGTACCCTTGTTCTCGGAGTAATCTTCTTTGGCATCGTAATCGCCGGCCTGGTGCTCAATACCATTTTTCTTCTGCGCGAGGTCAAACGCAGCGAGCAGCAGGACAGTTTTCTCCACGCCGTTACCCACGAACTGAAGACGCCGCTGACTTCCATACGTCTCTATCTGCAGACGCTCCAGAGCCGCAATTTGGATGAAGTGCAGCGTAAGGAGTTCTACGGCGTGATGCTGGCCGACTGCAATCGCTTGGTTGCAACCGTCGAACAAGTACTGCGAGCCGCCGAAATGCGTCATCGCAGAAGGAAGCCGACTCGCCCGGTGGACATGCAGAAGTTGGTTGCGGAGTGCCTGGAGTCGGCACGCACTCATCACCATCTTTCTCCCGAGTCACTCAGGCTCTTATCAGAAAGTTGCGATGCGGCAGCCCGTGTCGATGGAGACGCCGAAGAGCTTCGCTCGGCCATCTCGAACGTAATCGACAACGCGATCAAATATTCCGGCGAGAAGATTGACGTCACGGTTGAGCTGTCCACGCCGGCAGCCGATAAGCTCTACGTGCGCGTCCGCGATCATGGCATCGGGATTCCCCGCACCGAACTCAAACAGATCTTCAAGCGGTTTTATCGTGTATCTGACCGCGCAATGGCTAACGTGAAAGGCAGCGGACTGGGACTCTTCATCGTCCGCAGCGTAGCCCGCAAGCACGGCGGAAATGCGTTTGCCGAGAGCGACGGCCCGGGCCATGGCTCGACGATTACCATCCAGTTGCCCCGAAGAGCATGAGTAAAGTCTTGATCGTTGAGGATGAGGCCCATCTCGCACTCGGATTGAAGTTCAATCTCGAAGCCGAGGGCATGCAGGTGCGCGTCGTTGGTGATGGCGAGAGCGCTCTGCAAGAACTCGCGCCGTCTTCCGAAGCGGTCGATGCGGTGGTCCTCGATGTAATGCTGCCCGGAATCGACGGATTCGAAGTTGTCTCACAACTCCGCAAGGCGAAGCAGTACGTGCCAGTGTTGATGCTTACGGCGCGCGGCCGCCCCGAAGATGTGCTGCGTGGCTTCGAATCGGGCGTTGACGATTATCTGACCAAGCCCTTTGAGTTACCGATTCTTGTCGCGCGTCTAAAAGGTCTTCTTCGACGAAAGCATTGGGCTGTCGCCACCAACGGTGAAGCTCAGAAGCCCGAAGCAAATTCGCAGGTGTTTGCCTTCGACGGCAAGACCTTCGACTTCAGCACGCTTGAACTTCGTTTGGAGAGAGAGACAATTCAACTCACGCTGATGGAAGCCGAACTGTTGCGTCACCTCATCCAGAACCAGGGCAAGGTCGTCTCGCGCAAGTCAATCCTTGAAGATGTGTGGGATCTGCGCGAGGACACCGATACTCGAGCCATCGACAACTTCATCGTGCGGCTGCGGAGATACATTGAATCGGTCCCCTCCAAGCCGCGACACCTGCTGACCGTGCGCGGCCTGGGTTATAAGTTCGTGGCAAACCCGAAGTGAGCTGCGCTTTAGCTGTTCACTTCGAACGGTCCAGCTCTGCGGCGGCTTGATCGATAAGTTCTGCTTCCGACTGAAGCACGCGCGCGACTTTAACCATCTCTGCTTCAGCTTCAGAGTAGCGCTTCTCCTCGATTCCTTCGCGCACCCCGGCCATCGTCTTCGGCGAATATCCCGTGTACCAGCCCGGCGCGTAGATCATGTGCTTGTACCAGGGACGCCGTGGCAGACCTTCATCAAGAGTCAAGCGGCGTTCGCTCTGCAACAGCAGTTGGTTGACCCGTGCAAAATTCCCAGTCGAAGCCGATTTCATCGCAGTGCCGCTTGCTTTGCGATAACGATCCGCACTGCGACCGAGAGCGGCGATGGCATTATCAAGCGGGGCGAAGTTGATGAAAGGCGGTACCTCCGCTTTTTGTGGCGGAATGGTCGGCGAGCGCGGATCGGAAGTAGCGCTGTACACGCCATCTTCGAGCTTCTGATTCGTGTCTTTGACTTCGTCTTGTTGATCGCTCAGCAATTTCTTCAGTTGGTCGTCATACATCTTCATCGTGTCTGCGAAATCGGTGAACTGGTAAGGGAGAACATCCGCGTCGGCGAAGCGCATCACCATCGATCCAATCGTCTGCGAGAGCGCTCGACCGTAAATGAATTCGGTGTCGGAAAAATGCGTGTACCAGTAGAAGTCGTCGTACACCGAGTGATAAATGCCCTCCTTGTCCTCGCCGGAGTAGCCGATGTTGAGCGAAGCGACGCCAAGATGGTCAAGGAAGGTTGTGAAGTCGGTGCCCGAGCCGAGTGCGTCGATACGCAGATCAGGGCGCTGCCGGGCTTCCTTCCGTTCTTCCGGAGTGCCGAATTCAATTTGCGCGGCCTGCTTGCGCTTCCAGACCGGGATTTGTTCTTCCGGATCCTGTACGTCCTTGGCGATCTCATTCACAAATGACTCAAGCGAGTGCGAACCCCCTGCGTCCAGATAACCGCGACCATTGCCGTCGCTGTTGATGTAAATGGCCGCGTGCTGCTGCAGTTCCGGTCCGTGGAACTCGGCCCATTCCGTCGATCCGAGCAGCATTGGTTCTTCGCCATCCCAAGCGCAATAGATGATGGTGCGACGAGGCTTCCAGCCCTGCTTCAGCAAGTTACTCAGACCGCGCGCTTCTTCCAGCAGAGCCATCTGGCCGGAGATTGGATCTTCGGCGCCGTTCACCCAGGCATCGTGATGATTGCCGCGGATGATCCATGTGTCCGGGTCGGAAGAACCAGGAATTTTTGCAATCACGTCATAGACGGTCTTGATGTCCCAATTGGAAGTGATCTTGAGATGCACTTTCGCAGCTCCAGGACCGACGCGGTACGTCAGCGGCAGGCCACCGCGCCATTCCTTCGGAGCCATGGGGCCGGTTAGAGCTCGCAACAACGGTTGTGCGTCGCCGTACGAGATCGGCAGCACCGGGATTTTGGTAATCGTTTGCGCATCTTCGCGGCGCAGCCGCTTTGCGTCTTTCGTGGCACCCACGCCAGGCGTGAGCGGATCGCCGGGATAGCGCATGAAATCCATTACGCTGCCCCGTTGCACTCCATCGGCAGGACGCATGGGACCGTCCGGAAATACTCTCTCCTCAAAGTAGCCGTCATCGTGTGGATCCGAATAAATAAGACAGCCGATCGCGCCGTGCTCGTATGCGACCTTCGGCTTTACGCCGCGCCAGGAGTTTCCATACTTCGCGATGACGATAGCCCCCTTTACAGAAACGCCTAAGCGCTCAAGCCGTTCGTAATCCTGAGGCAGTCCATAATTCACAAATACGAGCGGAGCGGTGACATCGCCGTCGATCGAATAAGCGTTGTAGGTCGGCAATTGTTCCGACTTTTGATTGCTGGTCGGATCGACGGGGATCGCAGGTTCCTCCAGCTTTGCCCGAAGCTGAGTGGGTGCGAGCATCTCCACGACACGCTCTTTGGGAGTAGGGAAGAGCACGTCGAAGGTCTCGATGTGCGCGTCGAGTCCCCAGCTCATGAAGTGGGCGAGAATCCATTCAGCGTTTTCCTTGTCGTAGGCAGAGCCGACATGATGAGGGCGCGCGCTCAAGTGCTGCATGTAGTCACGCATCAGCTTCGGATCAGGAATTGCCCTGAACTTGTTTTCCCATTCGCGTTCGACTTGGGAATTCTGGGCAAGGTATCCGAAGAAGTTGTTCTCTTCGGCAGCTTGAATGGTCAGGAGCGGAAGCAAACAGAGTGACAGCACCAGCGGCAATCGTCTTGGCATAGTCCTCACGGCAGATGAATTGGTGTGCGGCGAAATTGTACTAGCTGGTAGAGTGAAGCGAGGAAGCCTGCTTTTCAGGAGTAAGTAATGCGCGTCTTTGTCGTCTTCATTTTGCTGGCCTGCAGCCTCGGCGCTTACAGCCAGACGGCCGGCGAGCTCGTCGCGAAGAACATCGAAGCGCGCGGCGGGATGAGCAGCATAAAAGCCATCGACACGGTTGAGCTGACCGGCAGAATCTTGACTCCGCAGGGATACGAACTCGCCATCTTGTTACGGAAGAAGCGTCCAAACAAAATGCGGATGGAGTACACGGTTCAAGGCGCGACCGGAGTACAAGCCTTCGACGGTAAGACCGCCTGGAACCTCATGCCGTTTGCCGGCAGCCAAGTGCCTCAAGTCTTGCCCGCGGACGAAGCTAAGGAAATCGAGCAGCAGGCCGAATTTGATGGGCCGCTGGTCGATTACAAGCAGAAGGGCAACACCATCGAGTACGCAGGTACGGCCACAATTGATGGCGCCGAGGCTTACAACTTGAAAGTGAAGATGAAGAATGGCGATGTGCTCAGTATCTATCTGGATCCATCGACATACCTTGAGACGAATGAGCACGCGATACGAGAGGCTCGCGGCACCAAACATGAGTTTGAGAGCACAGCAGGCGACTATCGCAGCGTGAATGGTGTGAAGTTTCCGTTCGTGATCTCAATCGGGGAGAAGGGAAGCGCAGAACGGCAGAAGATCGCAATCGACAAGATCAAGGTCAACGTCCCAATAGACGAGGCCCTATTCAAAGTTCCTGCCAACGCGGTTCTTCCGAAGGCAGCCGCGTCCGATGCCGCAAGCCCTGGAAAGTCGCCCGCCCGTGTTCCGGGTCAGACTCAGAACACTACGGCTCCGGCAGTCGAGCCTCCCAAGGACGAGCAATAACGATTTCGCGAGCATACGCAAACTGCTGCCGCTTCATGCAGCCATGGGCTAGAATCTCTCCCTCGATTCTCAAAACAAATTATCAGGATGGGATCTTCCTGTAGGAGGCACACTTGCCAAGGTCCACCCGAGTGGACAATCGGGCCGCAAAATCTGAGGCCGCGACTCTCGAACAGGAACCAGTCCGTAAACGGAAGTTGCAGACCAAAGAAGAAATCCGCCTGTACGAACCATATGAGGGCCCGGTTCAGCCGTGGCGCCGCTGGGGACCGTATCTAAGCGAGCGCTCATGGGGCACGGTACGCGAGGACTACAGCCTTGATGGCAGTGCGTGGGACTACCTCACGCACGATAAAGCTCGCAGCAAAGCGTATCGCTGGGGTGAAGATGGAATTGCAGGCATCAGTGATCGGTATCAACTGCTGTGCTTTGCGATGGCGTTCTGGAACGGTCGCGATCCGATCTTGAAAGAGAGAATGTTCGGCGTAACTTCGTCGGAAGGCAACCGCGGCGAAGACGTCAAAGAATACTTCTTTTATCTCGACAACATTCCCACGCACGGCTACATGAAGATGCTGTACAAGTATCCGCAACGGGAGTTTCCTTACTCTCAATTGGTCGAAGAGAACCGGCGCAGGCACGGCCACGGCTCCGAATACGAACTGCTGGATACCGGCATCTTCGATGACGATCGCTACTTCGACATCTTCATCGAATACGCGAAGGCCAACGCAGAGGACATCTGCATTCGGGTGGAAGTGTTCAATCGCGGGCCCGAGGAATCCGAACTCTACCTGGTTCCGACATTATGGTTTCGCAATACTTGGGGCTGGACGAATCCTCCGGGGCACGAGCCCACAATCCGCCGCGGCATAGAGGACGATTGCTCAGTGCTGTGGGCGGACGACAGCACTGCCGACCATCTTCACAACTTGATCTTCGAATACTCGGTCGGGAACCGCTTCTTGTACGGACCTAAAGGCGCCGATCTGCTTTTCACTGACAATGAAACCAACGCAGAGCGTGTGTACGGGCCGGGAAATCTCAGCCGCAAACCATATCAGAAGGATGCATTTCATCGACATTTGATCGACGGCGAAGACTCAATCAAGCACGACGAAGTCGGCACAAAGAGCTGCATGGTTCATCGCATGCGCGTGCGGGTTGGCGTATCGCAAGTACTGCATCTGCGACTTAGCAACAACCATCTTGTCGAACCTCTCAAGGACGTGGACAAGATTGTCGCCGTTCGCCGTCGAGAAGCAGATGAATTCTATGAAAGCATTCATCCGCCGCGCGCGTCGGAAGAAGAGAAGATGATCCAGCGGCAGGCATTCGCCGGAATGCTCTGGGGCAAGCAGATTTACTTGTTCGACGTGAATGAGTGGCTCGAAGGCGACGATCGCCGCTTTCCTCCTCCGCAAACGCGCAAGAGCATTCGCAATCAGCACTGGCGGCACTTGAACTCGATGCGAATTCTTTCCGTGCCGGACAAGTGGGAGTATCCATGGTTTGCCGCCTGGGACCTGGCTTTCCATTGCACCACACTGGCTTTGGTCGATCCTGAATTCGCGAAGGAAAACCTCTGGGTAATGTTGTTCGAGCAGTTCCAGCATCCCAACGGACAGATCCCAGCTTATGAATGGGAGTTCTCGGACCTCAATCCTCCGGTGCATGCCTGGGCGGTGTGGCGCGTTTACAACCGCGATCTGGAGCGTCACGGCACGCGCGACATCAAGTTCCTCGAGAAGTGCTTTCACAAACTGCTGATCAACTTTGCCTGGTGGGTGAACAAAGTTGACAGCCAGGGCAACAACGTCTTCGAAGGTGGATTCCTCGGACTCGACAACATTGCCGTGATCGATCGCAGCGAGCGATTGCCGGGCGGGGCTGTGTTGGAGCAATCCGACGCTACCGGGTGGATGGGTTTCTTCTGCCTCTATCTCATGCGGATCGCACTCGAACTCGCCGAGCACAACAAAGTCTATGAAGGGCTGGCGATCAAGTTCTTCGAGCACTTTATCTACATTGGTTCAGCGATGAAGCACATGGGCGGACGCCAGTACACGCTATGGGACGAGAAAGAGGGTTACTTCTACGATGTCCTGCGCTTCCCCAATGGGGAGTTTCACAAGTTCCGCGTTCGATCGTTGGTCGGACTCATTCCCATGTACGCCACCGAAGTCGTCGATTCGAAGGAGTTGGAAAGTCATCGCGAGTTTCTGGGTAGCGTGAAATGGTTCCTGAATGAGCGTCCGGACCTGGCCGTGGGCTGCTACACCGACGCTCGCGAGAACAATGAGTTGCACGTCCTTTCCATTCTTGAGGAGCGGCAACTGAAGGCTATCCTTGAGCGCCTGTGGGATGCGGACGAGTTCCTCTCCGATTACGGCATTCGCAGCCTATCGAAGTATCACGAGCGCAATCCGTTCCGCTTCGGAGATAAAGAAGTTCGATATGAGCCGGCAGAAGCGGAGTCAAAGATCAAAGGCGGCAACTCGAACTGGCGCGGGCCGATCTGGTTTCCAACCTCGTACCTCCTCATCCGATCGCTGAAGAAGTACGGCGACGCAATGGGTCCGCATTGGGGCATTGAGCGCGATGGAAAGTTGATCACGCCCAGCATGATGGCCGAGGAGATTGCCAACCGGATGATCAATCTCTTCAAGCGTGATCGCGATGGACGCCGTCCAATCTACGGGAATAGCCGCAAATTTCAGGAAGACCCGCACTGGCGCGATTACCTGCTGTTTTTCGAGTACTTCCACGGTGACAGTGGAGTTGGTTTGGGAGCCAGCCATCAAACCGGGTGGACAGGGCTCGTGGCAAATTTAATCCATGAGTGGAGACGCTAGAGCTGAAGAGGTTGTTGGTGTTAGCGAACCGGCTTGTCTATCAGGATCGTTGGATTGCGAGGGAATTTGAAATAGGGCAGGCGGACATTGTCGATCTCTATCTGATCGGCTCGAGTTGCCGGATCCGGCAGATACGCCTGCGCGGCGCTGAATGTATCGAAATCGTCCTGATCTACGCCGTCGCCGCTCACTCCGAATCCCCCGACCATTACTCCGTTCTTGAATAGCGGTGTACTGCCGGGGAAGAACACGATCCCGTTTTGAAATGCAGTCGGAGTCTGGTGTCCATTGGTGCACGGGTGCGCAGTGTCATACAAGAAGAGGTTGAAGAACGGACCCGGAGGATTGGCGTCGATCCCCGGCGGAAAAAATGGTTGGGCGCCGAAGCTGATCGTCCGATTGGTGACTGCTATGCCCGCTGGAACGCCCGGCAGATCCTGCGGATCGACATTCTTACCCGAGAAATAGATCACGTTGCGCGCCTTTGCCACGGCAACGTCCGCGCTGAAAATGGTGGCGTCCGGCATCCGATACAACGCCAGCAAGTCGCCATTGAGATCGGCAATCGCAAAGATGAAGCGCGCAGGAGAGCCGTCCGGAAGCCGTATGACCGCGCGTTCATTGTTCGCGGTTGCGATCGCGGCGTTCAGAATACTGTTCACGTCGTTGATGCTCAGACCGGAAGCTCCGGCCTTGCGAGTGATCAGATCGCCATCAGGAGCGGGGCCCGGACTGGCGATCGGTCCCATGACAAACGTGCCATTTCCGGTGCCGGCAGATATTCCTGCCGGTGCTATTTGATTTTGCACAAACGGCAGCGCGATTCCGCCGATGATTACAACTCCAGGCGGCGCCGGACTGGGGACAAGCCCGGCTCCTGCTATTGCCGAGAATGCAGCGTATTCATCGACGTCAAGGTTCGCGCCGGCCACGCCCACTCCTCCCGCCAACTTACCGTTCTTAAAAATCGGAACTCCGCCCGGATTGACGGCGTTTGGATTTGAATCGAAAAAGTCAGCTTTACCGGTAACGATTCCCGTCCCGGTAGTTGTGCCATCTATGGACCGCGCCGGCGGCAGCACCTTCCCGCTCAGGTAAGTAGTGTTGAAAGAGCATCCACGATTGGTGTTTTCGATTCCGTAGAGGTCCGCATTCGGAACATTCATGATCCCAGGCGGAAAGTGCACACCCGAGATATAACGTACGGTCCGCGATGAGAGCGGCGCCTGATCGTTGCTGAAGAACGACGCGGTGCGCGCGAGTCCAACGGCGACTTCTTCTGTTCGGAATGTCTGCCCGTAATTGGCGATCGACCTGGCCGGGATTCCTGGCTTGTCGTAAATCGCGAGGATCTCGCCCTGGCGATTCGTTACAGCGATTGCAATCGGAACGTTGACCGACGCGGCTGCCGCCTGTACGACTGCCTGAACATCCTGGGCCGTCAACTGATTGGCGCTGGTTTGCTGGCCCGGAGGAGGCGCGCCCGGCGGATTCGGTGTAGTGCCGCCTCCGCACGAGACGAACGCGATGACTACTGCGAAACCGCACAGTATCAAGCCGTAATGCTTGAGCATCCGTTTGCAACCGACCATCAAAATTCCGTAGGAGAATCGCAGGAAGTCTAGCGGCTCGGTGTCCACTCCACAAGCAGGAGATGAAGCCGGAGTCTTAACCGCTCATTCATTCACGACATTTAGTATCTTGTTCCTGTTCATGAAGCCAAACATTCTCCGGTCATTTCTCATCCTCCTTGCGCTGGTGTGCGGTTTGGGAATTGCAAGCGCCTTCTTTCAGACGAGCGGTAACATCGCCCTGCCAAGCAGCAAGCTGCTGCTCGAGCCCGTACCCGGGAGTCCGCAGCCAACAAATAGTTTTCCGAGTGCGGTGGCGCTTTCGCCCGATGGCAAATATCTCGCGATTCTCTGCAATGGCTACGGGAGCTTTGACTCTGACTATCGCGAATCGATTGCCATCCTCGATCTCGCGAGCAACAAGCTTACCGACTACCCGGACCTGCGACTCGCCCGTAAAGCCCACCAAACCTATTTCTACGGGCTGGCATTCGGCCGGGACGGTAAGACGCTCTACGCCAGCATGGGTTCCATCACCGATCCTGTTGGCAAGAGCCAAGGCGACACGGGAAATGTAATTGCGGCATACGGATTTGAAGACGGTCGCTTGACGCCGCGCGACGCAATTCCTCTACCCTCGCCTGGGATATCGGCCAAGGCCGACATTCGAAAGGGAATGTTGTCAGGCAGTCCTGCATTTCCGGCGGGTATCAGTGTCTTTCAAAAGCAGCAGCGCGAGATGATTCTTGCGGCCAACAATCTGTCCGATTCAGCGATGCTGATCGATGCATCGCAGAAGCGGGTTATGAGTTCATTTCCGTTGCACGTGATCAGTGCTGAGGATCAACACATCTCGGGAGTTCCGACCAAATCGCCAGGCCCGACTTCTTATCCGTTTGCAACTGCCGTCACTCGAGACGGAGCCACAGGTTTCGTGAGTCTCTGGAACGCATCGCGCGTAGCCGAACTTGATCTTGAACGCGGAACGGTGAGGAGGTTCTTCGATCTGCATCCGGGAGCGGACAACCAAGCAGCCGGATCCCATCCCACGGCATTACTGTTAAGTCCCGATGAAACCCGGCTGTATGTAGCGCTAGCAAATACTGACGAGGTCGCCGTCCTCAACCGGACGAGCGGCGGCACCTTCTACGTGAGCACCAAACTTCCCGGGCAGCAGTATGGCGGGGATTATCCAATCGCATTGGCGATTACGCCGGACGGTAAGCGTCTGTTCGTGGCGAATGCCAGTTCTGATGCGGTCGCCGTATTCAACCATCCGCAACCCGGTGCAAAGCCCGCCGGATTCATCCCGACAGACTGGTATCCGACCGCGCTGGCGGTCAGTAATGATGATCTGTTCGTCGCCACCGGAAAAGGTCGCGGCACCGGCCCGAACAATGAGAGAACTCGAACGCCCGAGCCGGGAAAGAAAAGTGGATACATCGCTAGTCTGCTGCGCGGATCCATTGCGCGCATTCCGCTGAAAGATGTCAATGCCCATCTGAGTGACTGGACGCAGGAGGTCATTGCCAGCAATCTGATGCGCGGCAAGGCCGACCAGATTGCCTTCGCGTCCGGCAGCAATCCAATCAAGCACGTTATCTACATCATCAAAGAGAACCGCACTTACGATCAGGTACTTGGGGATCTGGAAGTCGGCGACGGTGATCCCTCGCTGGTGATGTATGGCCAGGACATCACTCCCAATGAGCACAAGCTGGCGCGTCAATTCGGAGTGCTCGACAACTTTTATGACAGCGGCGAAGTCTCCGGAGATGGCCACGTCTGGTCCACTGCGGCGATCACCAGCGACTACACCGAGCAGACCTGGGAGATCGATTACCGCAGCAAAGAACGCACTTACGACTACGAGGGTGTCGTCGATAATCGCTACCCCATCTTGGAAAAGATTCCGGACGTAAACGAACCGCGCACCGGATACCTGTGGGGAAACTTCGCGCGGCACGGAATCACTTACCGGCATTACGGCGAATTTGTCTCCACTCTCTTTTGTGGTCAGCGTCCGGACGAGGATCTGCCGACATGGGGAACACCGCTTCCGCAGGGACCACCCTGTACCCGCAACAGCATCCAAAAGGGCGAAGCACTGCCGGACTATCTCGGAGAGCCCCACGGTAGCGCGAGCCCGTGGCCCTGGGCCATACCGTTGATTGCGACAAACATGCCGACTAAGCCGGAGTTGGTTGGCCACTTCGATCTGCGCTTTCCCGATTTCAATCTGGACGTTCCCGACCAACTGCGCGCCGACGAGTTCTTGAACGAGTTCAACGGATTTGTAGCGTCGCGAAAAGCGGGTCGCGACAAGATGCCGCAATTTATCCTGCTGCGCCTTCCCAACGATCACACCTGGGGAGCCAAAGCGAACAAGGCCATCCCAGTCGCTTCCGTTGCTGATAACGATCTGGCGTTAGGACGCGTGGTTGAGGCTGTCTCTCATAGTCCTTACTGGAGCGACACGGCATTCTTCGTGCTCGAGGATGACGCACAAGGCGGCGCGGACCATGTGGATGCGCATCGCAGCATTGCCTTTGTGATCAGCCGTTTTTCCCCGCATTCGAAAGACGAGAAGCCTTTTGTCGATCACACTTTCTACACCACGGTGAATACCATCCATACAATGGAAGTTCTGCTCGGTGTTTCGCCGATGAACAACAACGACGCCCGTGCCGCAGTGATGGCGCCCCTGTTCTCGGGTATTGGCGATCAAGCTCCATTCACGGCCGATGTCAGCAACCGGGAGAATGGGTTGCTGTATAAAACCAATCCGGCCAGTGGGCCGGACGCGAAGTTGGCTACGCAGCTGGATTTCTCGCATGCCGATGCGGCCGATGCCGGAATTCTGAATGCCATGTTGTGGCGCGACCGCATGGGAAATCATCCGTTCCCGCACACGCCCGGAGCATTATTCAAGGTTTCTTCCGGCCCTCGAGACGCCACTAGAGGAGAACTGGACAAAAAGAACCGTTAGCGTCTGTCGGCCCGCAGCTTCATCCCGTATTTCGGCCGTAGGGTGATGAGCGGCAGTAGGTCGGCCTTGGTCTCGGGTGTCACAGAGAATCGCCAGTTCTGCGCGATGCTCGACAGCAACAGGACGCCTTCCATCCAGGCGAACGATTCTCCAATGCATTGCCGCGGACCGGCTCCGAACGGGAAGTACGAAAATTTTGGACGCGCAGCTCGTGTTGCTGGCGTCCAGCGCTCCGGATCGAAGCGGTCAGGATCGTCATACCAGCGCGGATCACGGTGGATAATCCACTGCGAAGTCAGCACCAAGGTGTTCTTATCAAAGCGGCAGCCAAAGGCATCGTAGGGCTCGGTGACTGTCCGGGCGATTCCCCAGGCGGGCGGATAGAGACGCATCGACTCGCTAAAAACTTTCGTCGCATAGGTCAACTTGGCGACGTCTTCCGGACTGGCTTCGCGTCCCCCGAGCACTTGATCCAATTCGGCATTCAGCCTCTCCGCGATGTCGGGGTGCTGCGCCAGCAAGTAGAACGTCCATGTGAGCGCGTTAGCAGTGGTCTCATGGCCGGCAAGCATCAGCGTTACGCATTCGTCGCGGACCTGATCGTTGTCCATGTGCTCGCCGCTGAAACCGGTGTCCTCAGCAGCCAGCAAAAGTGAGAGAAGATCTCCGCGGTCCTCGCCGCTGGCCCTGCGCTCTTCGATGAAGCGATAGATGATTCGATCGAGTTGCCCCCGCGCAGCCTTCATGCGCAATACCGGCGGGATAGGGAGTTTCTCGAGATATTCCGAGAACGGGAGCACTGCGAACTTAAACAGATACATCAGCGCGTTCAGAGCTCGTCCGATTTCTTCAGCGTCGCGCTGCACATCGGTGTCAAAGAGAGTCTTGGTGACGATTGCCAACGTGAGCCGCATCATCTCCGCGTGGATGTCGAGCACAGCGCCGTCACTCCAGCGTTGCTGATGACGTTCGGCTAATTCGACCATGGCGCGGCCATAGCCAAAGACGCGTTGCTTGTGGAATGCCGGTTGAATCAGCCGGCGCTGACGCAGATGGAATGGGTCCTCGCTCGTCAGCAGTCCATTCCCAAGCACACTGCGCGAGCGCTGCATCACTCGTCCTTGGTGGTGGTGGCGCGCATGCGTCACTAGCAAGTCCTGTGCCATGTCAGGATGAAACAGCAGGTAGATTACCCGGCCGGCAGTACGGTAACGAACCAGGTCTCCGTATTCGCGATGCAGCTCTTCCATGTAGCGCAGCGGATTGCGTCGCATCCGTAGCAGCGGCGACAACATGAAAAGCGGACGCGGCCCTGGTGGTGCAGCATGCAGCGCCTGAGTAGCCGTGCTCATACAACCTGACTCTCTTCCTGGGCTGGTTCGGCGAAGCTAACGTGATCTGGCGAGAGTAAAGTCGAGGCGCCGGCCAAGAGATAAACAATCCCGATCAGCGAGAACGCCGTGCTCAGCCCGATGTGTCGTGCAGAGTACGCTACTGCAAACGCGAGCACGAGTTGTAACAGCGTCCCCATGAAGTAGAACGTGTTCTGTATGCGTCCCATGAAGTGACGCGGCACGAGCTCCATCAGGTTGGTGTTGAGCGCTGTGCCGCCCAGTCCACGAGCCGATCCCATGATGAAGAACAGAAGCGCTGCCAGAGCAAGCCAGCGCGAGTGCGGTGCAAGAAACATGCACGTGCCCAACGCGAGCATTCCCAGCCGGATACTTCCTCGCGCGTGCAGCCGGCCAATCAGTTTTGGAGTGTAGATCGTGCTGAGAAACGCTCCCACTCCCCAAGCGCCGTTGAGCCATCCGTAGCCGACAGCTCCCTGGTGCAGAATGCGATCGTCGAGCGGAGCCGTGACGATGCCCTGCGTCAGCATCGCTCCCATGAATAGCGCCATGCTGATGCCGGTCAGCGTGACTGCGGGACGATTCTTCAGGTAAGCGAATCCTTCTCGTAGCTCATGCAGATAACGGTCCAGCGGATGTGAAATCGCGGGCGCCGACAGCTCGCCATGAGGAACGACGGTGACGCGGCCCTTGCGAACAAACAAGTAGCAACAGATCGAGAGAAGGTACGTGCTGAAGTCGAGCAACAACACGCCACCGAGATGGATGTGGTTATAGACGAATCCGACGATGGCGCCGGCGATGAGCCATCCGCCCTGAACGCCGGCCATCAGGAAGTTGCTCGAGGCCACGTACTGCGACTCCGGCGTCAGCTCCTGAATGAGCGCCGTCACCGAGGGCCAGAACATCCAGAAGCCCGCAGCTACCAATGTGTTCATCAGGTACAACTGCCAGAGATGGACGCGACCACCGATGGCCAGCACTGCGACGGCTGCAATCACGATCGCGCGTGAAGCGTCGAGAAACATCACCACATGACGGCGGTCTTCGCGATCGATGATGACGCCTGTGAAGGGCAGCATCAGCAGCGCTGGAATCGTCTGCAGGATGATGACGGTTCCGAGCGCCATCTCCGAATGCGTCGCCTGCAGGATGTACCACACGACGGCAGCAGAATTCATTCCGCTGCCCAGCATGGAGATCATGTTTGCAACGAAGATGAGTCGCAACCCGCGCTGTCGCAAAATGTCCAGTATCGTCTCAATCTAAACGAATCGATTGCTTTTTTGGGCGTGTTCCGTGGCCAGTGTTACGAAAGCTCTATACTCTATTAAGAAGCGTTGATCCCTTTCATTCATATTGGACCACTCACGATCGGCACCTTCGGGCTGCTGATGTTGCTGGCTTTCGTTGCGGCCTACTTCGTCCTCAGAGCCGACATTCGCCGCCGACTGCTGAATATTGATCCGCAAAACATCATCACCATTACAGCGCTGCTAGGGATTGCCGGCGCGAAGCTTTATCACGTCCTCGAGAGTCCGCGCGACTTGATGGCCGATCCGATCGGCAGCATTTTTAGCCGATCGGGCTTCGCATGGTTTGGTGGCGTACTAGGCGTACTACTCGCCCTCTATTGGCTCGCGAAGCGTTATCACCTCAGCTACCTCGCCATGCTGGATCTCTGTGCGCCCGCTGCGGCGCTGGGCTATGCGGTGGGACGAATCGGCTGCCTCGTCTCGGGCGATGGCGACTATGGCACGCCGACCTCGCTGCCTTGGGGAATGAGCTTTCCGAATGGATTGGTTCCCACCACGCAACGGGTTCACCCGACACCGATCTATGAAGCCATCGCTGCCACGTTCATCTTTTGGTACTTGTGGCGGCAAGGAGCGAAGTCGTTACGCGGACCACGTCCGGTGGGCGAGGTAACTGGGCTCTACCTGATCTGGATGGGAATTGAGCGCTTCCTGGTGGAATTCATCCGCATCAATCCGCGCTCATTCTTCGGATTGACTAACGCGCAGGCCGCGAGCCTGGCGTCGATTCTGGCAGGCGTGGCGATCCTCATCGCGATCAACAGACGCTTTCGCAGCGACAAGGGCGAGCATCGGATTTTGAAACATGCTTCGCGACGCGGCGACGTGCTTCAGCCGGAGTACCACCGGCCGACGCCGGAATGTCCAAATCCGGAGCGCTGGAGCATGTACGACTCGATGACGGCTGAGATCGAGGTCCTGGAATTCCTGAAGTCCCTCGTAGACACGGTCAAGCCACGGGTCGTAGTCGAAACCGGAACCTTCATGGGCATCAGCACACTTTGGATTGCTGAAGGATTAAAGGCCAACGGCTTCGGCAAGGTCATCACCTGTGAATACGATCCGGTCGTCTTCGCCAAAGCGAAAGAGCGGATTGATGGTTCGGGGCTGAATCGCTGGATCGAATACCGCAATGAATCCAGCCTCGAAACCAAGATCGATGGAAGCATTGACATGTTGTTCAGCGACAGTGATCCGCCTCTGCGCGAGAAAGAGGTTCGAAGATTTTTGCCGCACATGAATCCTCATGGATTGATCCTGATGCACGATGCCAGCTCCCACTTGCGAACCGTGCGCGAGGCTGCGCTGAAAATGGAGCAGGAAGGTCTGATCTCCGTTGTCCTGCTGCCGACCCCGCGGGGCCTGGTAGTGGCCCAGAGGCGCAACGGAAGAAAATAGCGGCACAGCTAGACGGACTTTCGCTGCAGTTCGTCAGACGACGCGGACAGTTTCGCGCGGACCTCTTCCATGTGCGCATCGTCGCGATATTTCTGTCGTGGCCAGAAGAATCCTTTGAGCCCGTCCCCCTTTTTGCGGGGAACTATATGGATGTGCAGGTGCGGGACGCTCTGGCTCACGCGGTTATTAATGGCGACGAACGAGCCTTCCGCTCCGAGCGCCTGTTCCATCGCCATTGACAGCAGTCGCGCCTCCGCTGTCAGTCGCGCAAGCAGGCCGGCGGGAACATCTGCCAGCGTGATCAAATGTTCGTGAGGGATGAGCAATACATGACCGGGGAACAGCGGCCGGTGATCGAGGAAGGCGAGCGTCTCGTTGTTCTGAAAGACAATTTTCGTATCAATTTCTTGTTTGGCAATTTGGCAAAAGATGCAAGCGGGCATATCAGACGATCAGTCCACGATGGCGTAAGTTGGCGAAGCGGACCGGCGGAATTCGCTCATCTCAATATACGCATAACGACTATGATTGCTTGCAGGTTGATTAAGAGTTTCGCTTCCTCATAGCGCATGGCTCGCAACGCAGCCCAGGATCAGCTCTCCGGGCTTCTTCCTACCTCCGAACGTCACTATGGCCGACCCGAAGGTCGGCCAATTTTTTTTCACGCTCCTTGAGTTGAGGTTGCTCGCAAAAAGTCCGCTTGCGATGAAAATTCAAGAAAGTACGAGGCAGCTCTCGGCGCTCTAGGGACCGATTTAAACTGGCTTGTGAATCCAATGAATAAGTTGATTGCTTCGTTGCTTGCGTCCGGCTTTTTGCTTTTCACCGGGAGTGTCAGTTCGGCTATCACTGCACGCCAGAGATCTACACAATCGTCCACCGCCACCGCTTCGAAGCAACAAAGTTCACAGCAGGGTAATGGAACACCCGGCGCGTCAACTCCGCATACGACCACTGAGCTCAAGAGAGCTCCGCTGAGAATCGCAGTCATGCCGATGACTCGCAGTACCAATCTGCCGATCTCAACCGATGGTTTCCAACAGGAGCTTGCCAATCAGATCAATTTTCTGGGCGGCAAAGCGGTCATCCTCGGAACTGACCCGAGCGATCGCGAGGCGTCCATGGAAGAGGCCAAGCAACAGGGTTGCAATTACATCATTTTCACTGACATCATCGGTTACAAGGCTGCGAGACCCGGCGAGAAACTGGGCCGGGTCTTCAATCATGGAGGGCTCGGCGGGGTTGGCGGCGCGGATTCCGGGCGTGTGGAGATGAGCGCGGACGTGAGGGTGTTTCAGCCCGACAATCCGGTCGTTGTCCTGGTCGGCAACAACAGTTTCCGCGGAATCGATCCTGACCACACTGCCAATGGCCTTATGCAGACGGAGGCCAGAACAGTAATGCTTCAAATCAAGAACCTCCAGAAGGGTCCTGCGACTGCGCCTGTCCAGTGACGTGTGACAGAACTCTCGGTCTTTGGAGTTTGCTGGGTCCACACTGGCCGTGTTCTAAGGCATGTCTCTAGCCCGTCGCAGTTCCGGCTGCATCCAAATTCAGCAGGAAATCTAATTTGCAATTCGGCTAAAAGAAGAGAATCATAGTCTGGATTGCAGTGTTCTCGCGCCCGTCGAGGATGTTTTATGCGGCCCGTTAAAATCTTTGCGTTCCTGCTTCTGCTCGCCGTCTCTTGTTCATTGTTCGCCAGCGACACGCAAAAGTCTGCCACTAACCCAGCGCAATCCAACGCGAAGTCCGCTCTGCCGCCCCAACTCGAAGGGCATGGTCCCGCCAGCAAGCAGACGCGGCTGGAATTGATCCGCACCATGGAAGCCGAATTTGGTTTTGCCAAGACACTATTCCCGAAAGGCGGGAAAGGGATCGAAGTCACCAGCGGCGGGGCCGTCAGTCCGGATGAGCAGACTGTCACGATGGCGGTCGCCACATACGGCCCGGCCGCCAAGCCGGGTGATCGTGTCCAGATCACAAACGTTGTCTTCAAAGATCACAGCATGGTCTTTGAGCTGAACGGTGGCGCCAAGAAGAAAACGCATTGGTACGACCATGTGGAAGTCGGCGGAGCTGGAGGCATGGTTCCGGTCCATCAGGAGAAGGCGGCCAATGCCAAGGGCTCTTACATTGCGCTCGTGTTTCCGAATTATGTCCCGGAAATGACTGCCACCGATGTGAAAAAAATGCTGGAGCCAGTAATTGACTTCACGGTAAAGTCGCCGACTCAGGCTTATTTGGATACGCTTCCTCCCAAGCTTAAAGAAACCATTGAAAACCACCAGGCACTGGTCGGAATGAACAAGGACATGGTTATGGAGGCCCTGGGGCGTCCTCCAAAGCGTGTCCGCGAGCATGACGGGGCCGTCGATTACGAGGAATGGATCTATGGCCAGCCTCCGGGAGAGATGCAGTTTGTCCGCTTCGTAAACGAGGAAGTAATCCGGGTCGAGCGAATCCAGGTTGGCAGTGAAAAGGTCGTCAAGACCGCGCGCGAAGTGAAGGTGAATCCCGTTTCCGGACGCGCAGTGATGATCGATCCCAACGCTCCGCAGACCGCCGCCGCGGCTGCAGAGGCAGCAACCGATCAAGCAGCGGCGCCTACCCAGACGGCTCAGGTCCACAAGACAAAGCCGCCGACCATGAAGCGCCCTGGCGAGCAGACCGAATTGGAGCAGATGAAGAAGGCGGATGCGGTCCCCGAATTAGGATCGAAGCCGATTCCACGCTCGGGCCAGGAACCGGAGTGGGGAACCAAGCCCGCAACCGGGGGTTCGCAAACTCCAGATCAGTCGCCTGCGAATTCAAGTCCGAGCTCCGACTCGACGCCGAGATAGAAGTCCTGAGCTCCGCCGGGTTCAGAGTCGTCGTGTAAAATCAGGAGAACTACTTCTACGGAGCTATTGATTCAAGATGGCAAAGATCGCCAAGACTGCTGACCGTGCCAAGGTCATGGATACGTCCAAGAGCACGGATTGTCCGAAATGTGGCAAGCCCACCCGGATCGTGAAACGGGTGAAGGATCGGGAGCGAGGAGTGGGCGGCGGTGTATTTATCTCCTGCTCCGCCTGCGAGTTCCACGAGAAACTTTAATCTATTATTCAAAGATGATGGCCGGCGGCCTAGCCGGCCGTTTTCATTTGTGCGTTGTTGAGAGCGATAGCGATTTCGCCCAGAATCTCGGTCGCGGCCTGCCGCGGGTTTTCTGCCGAGAGGATCGGGCGTCCGACTACGAGGTGGGAAGCGCCGGCTGCAATCGCGCCGCTTGGGGTGGCGACTCGGGACTGATCTCCAAGGTCAGACCCTGTCGGCCTGATTCCTGGAGTGATGATAGGCATTGTGGGCCCAAGTTCTCGCCTTAACATCTCCGCTTCCTTGGCCGACGCCACGACGCCGTCACATCCGGCGGACTTGGCCAGACGCGCGAGTCGCTCCACTTGACTACGCATATCCGCCTCAATCCCAGTCTCAGCCAGATCGCCCGAAGACAAACTGGTGAGCACTGTCACGGCAAGGATCATTGGACCATTATTGGTCTCCCGCGACGCCTTTACGGCGGCTTCCATCATTTGCGATCCGCCGGAGGCATGTACGGTGAGCATGTGAACGCCTAAGTCAGAAGCGGAGCGGACGGCGCCTGTGACTGTGTTCGGGATGTCGTGAAGCTTGAGATCGAGAAAGACCTTGCGGCCGGAGTTCACCAACTCAGAGACGAACGTGGGTCCTTCCGCAATAAAGAGCTGAAGACCTACCTTGTAGATCGAGACAGCATCGCCCAGTTCATACACGGCTTCTTGGGCTTCGACTGCCGTCTCGACGTCCAGGGCGACGATGAGATGGTCTTTTGGGGAGGTCACAGGGCCATTCTAGACCTGCGCGTGATTCGTCTCTCCTGCTATCTGGCGTCCGCGAGCAAGGCCAGACTGGAGCTGTCTTCCGGCGTTTTGACCAGATCCAGGCGCACCGTCGCCAGTCCGCGACCGGTCATATGGATCATGCGGGCAGCGGTGTAGGAGAGGTCGATGATGCGGTCGGGGATTCCCGGTCCTCGGTCGTTGATTCTGACGAGTACCCAACGCTGGTTCCGCGTGTTGGTGACTTTGACCCATGTGCCCAGGGGAAGTGTAGGATGGGCAGCGGTCAGCTGATTGGGATCGAATGGTTCGCCACTGGCGGTTGGACTGCCTTCAAGCTCTTTGCCATACCAGGAAGCCTTTCCAATCTGGAGGGGACGCTGCCAGAAATGGCGAGTCTTGGGTTGGGTTCCCTGTTCAGCGACGGTCGTCTGCTGCGCCCGAGCCTCTGTTGGTCCGAAGCAAGTGGACAGGCTGCAGAGCATAGCTCCGAGTGCGATGGTATTCAGTAAGGCTTTTCTCAACGCGCTCCACCTTTCGTTCTAGTTGCTCCTGCTCTTTCGGGGATGCTTACAATTATATGAAACGAAAGAACATGTCTGACAAGTTTATTTTCGGACCCTAAAAAAACGATTGCAATTCCACCACGGATGTGAGCCGATTTTGCCCCCTCTCCTTCGCCATCTTGGGTGCAAAGTTCGATGTGCTGGAGTGAGTAGGTGGTTGCGCGAATTGGCAGTATTTATCGGAATTTAAGTTACATAAATTGAGCAATTTACGCGCATAAATGATAGCAACGCCTAAAGTGGTGCTGACGATTGCAGGTTTTGACCCCTCATCGGGCGCCGGAATCACAGCCGACATCAAGACCATCGCCGCTCATGGACTTTATGGAATGGCGTGCATCACGGCGCTGACGGTCCAATCGACGCTCGGAGTCCGGCGAGTTCAATCCGTGGATCCGGCGGTCGTCCGGGAGACTCTGGACTGGTTGTTGGAAGACCTTCGTCCGGCCGCGCTGAAGATCGGGATGCTCGGCTCGGCGCACATCGTCGTCACTGTGGCGAGTTGGCTGCGCGAACACCGGCTGAGCAATGTGGTTCTCGATCCGGTTCTGCGGTCTTCGTCAGGGGCGGCTCTGTTGGAACCGGCCGGAGTGGACGTGCTGAAGTCGGAACTTCTGACTTTGGCAGATGTGGTTACGCCTAACCTGGACGAAGCCTCGGTTTTGACTGGCCACACGGTCGACGATATCGAGGGTATGAGGTCCGCCTGCGAGTCCCTGCGGGGATTGGGGGCCGAGAACATCGTCATTACGGGTGGCCACTTGCCTGAACCCACGGACCTGTTGGCGGAAGCCTCGGGCAACTCGCTTCGATGCCGGGAGTTCCCGGGGGAACGGATCCAAACGCCGCATACTCACGGGACAGGCTGTGCTTTCTCGACTGCCTTGGCCTGTAATCTCGGTCTAGGCATGACGATCGGGGATGCCGTGTTGTCAGCCAAGGAATACGTCGGCCGTATCCTGCGGCAACCGTATTCGGTAGGAAAGGGAATAGGGGCGGTGAATCACTTAGCCGGTTTCGATAGCCGGTGAGTTTTAGCCCTGCGGCACCACAACGTGAGCAGATCGCGCGCAAATCAACGTACATTCCGGTGCGTCGCCCCGCGCCGCGGTTTTCGCGAGTGTGGGTTATGAACGATGCAGGCGCATTCCGAGCACGACAGCCACCAGGCATACAAGGTTATTGGCAACGATGTTGACGACGAATGTGCCAAGTTTGCCGTCATTCCAGTAACCCATCGTTTCATAAGCGAAGGCTGAGAAGGTTGTGAATGCCCCGCAGAAGCCCGTCGCGAGCAGCAGACGCCAGCGATCCTGGTCATGGCTGGCTGTCGCAGTGAGCACATATCCCACGAGGATGCAGCCGAGCACATTGACGATTAGCGTTCCGTATGGAAAGCCGCGGTGATGTGACAGCTCAGAGGAGAAGTGAGTGACAAGAAAACGAGCTAGCGCGCCGAAGATTGCGCCTACGGCCACATAGAGGAGGCTGGATAGCATAGTGACTCCCATGAAGTTGTAGGAGTCATCAGCCACTCGGGGCGGTTAGCGGCGAACTCCATCGCCAAAGGAGAGAAGAGTCTATCAAACCTGTGTTCCGCGTTCCTGTATGGAACCAGCGGTTCCTTAAGCGCATCAATCGAGAGCAGAAAAGCCATCCTGGCAACCGCACGCAAGCTGTTAACTCTGGTTTATTACACGCTGAAGAACAACTGGATTTTTTCCGACTCCGATCACTTCGCTCTAGCGGCTTGACCGGAGTCCTTGACAAAACAACATGGGAGATCCCTCGCTCCGCCTTTACGTTGTGGTTGTCGTGGATTTTTGTTGGCGGAGTCTCGGGATGACAATTCAACGGTGAAGTGCTGGAAGTGCAGGAATGTCCCGTCTTACTTTTCTCGCCCGACCACAAAATCCGGAATCCACATCAGTGCCCGTTTGATTTCGCCGTCCGGGAAGGAACGCAGCGCCTCTCTGGCGCGTTCGGCATGGTTGTTCGCAGCCGTCATGGCGTAGTCGAGCGAGCCGTAGCGCTCGACGATCCCTAGTATCTGTCGGTGGGAGACGGTGCTGAAGCAGCGTTCGTCGAGGACGGTCTCGATCAATTTGCGCTCTTCTTTCGTACAGCGTTCGAGTGCATGGATCAGCGCCATCGTGACTTTCCCTTCGCGCAGATCGCTGGCTACTGGCTTGCCGAGCACCTCTTCGGACGCGGTCAGGTCGAGAACATCGTCCACGATCTGGAAGGCCAGCCCGAGATGGCGGCCATAGGCGCCGAGCTGTTCCTCTTCCTCGTCTGACGCGTTGCCCAGCACGGCGCCTAGCCGCATAGAAACGGAAAACAGGCACGCTGTTTTGCGATAGATGAGCTCGATGTGCTCGCGTTCGTCGATGATGAGGCCAAGCTTTTCCATCTGCATCAGTTCGCCTTCGACCATCTGCTGCGTGAGTCCGATCAGCAGATCGAGGACTTTGAAATTCTGTTCTTCGAGCGCAATCTTGAAGGCCTGCATGTAGAGCCAGTCGCCCGCCAACACGCACTTGGAATTCCCCCAGCGCGTGTTTGCCGATGGACGTCCGCGGCGAGTGACCGCCTCATCAATAATGTCGTCGTGAACGAGCGTGGCGGTGTGGACGATCTCGACGACCGAGCCCAGGCGGGTCGCGCCGCGTCCTTCATAGCCGAAGAGTTTTGCCGCAAGCAGCAGGAGCGCGGGGCGGATGCGCTTGCCGCCGCCTTCGCGAAGATACTCTCCGATTTCTGTGATGACCTCTACGCCAGAGATGGCGTCGCGCTGGAACTCCGCCTCGATCGCGAGCAGGTCGTCGCGCAGAAGCTCGAACACTTCTTTTGCGGCCGCGCTGGCGAAGGGAGTCAAGATCAGTTCGACCTGTAATTCGTGAATTGCATGTCGATGCCGAAGTCGCGGCCTTTCAGCAGCGCGATTACCTGTTGCAGCGTGTCGCGGTCTTTGCCGCTCACTCGGATTGTGTCGCCTTGAATGGAGGCTTGCACCTTCAACTTGGAATCCTTCACGGTCTTCACGATGTCGCGCGCCTTCTCGACCGGAATTCCTTGCTGCAGCGTGATCTTCTGGCGCACGGTCGAGCCGGCTGCCGGCTCGACTGGACCATAGCTAAGGCCTTTGAGCGGAACCTGCCGTTTAACCAGCTTGTTCTGCAGGATATCGGTCACGGCCTTCAGCTTGTACTCGTCGGCGGAAGAGAGAGTGATCGCGTCCTTGCCATCCATTGCGATCTCCGACTTCGAGTCTTTGAGGTCGAAGCGGGTATGGATTTCCTTAACCGCCTGCTGGATGGCGTTCGACACCTCTTGCAAGTCGATCTTGCTCACAACGTCGAATGAATTGTCACTGGCCATAAGAGTTGGTCGCCCTCTAGCTTAATTGGTTCCCGGTTTAGACGCATCTTTTGATTGTTGCCTTTGCGGCAGCCGAAAGAATCTGAAGAAATTCTGCGCGGTGATCGCGCCGATTTCGTCCGTCTCAACACCACGGAGCTCGGCGAGCTTCTCCGCGGTTTTAGCGACGAAGGCGGGCTCATTGCGCTTGCCGCGATAGGGAACAGGGGCTAGAAACGGTGAGTCGGTCTCGATGAGCATGCGGTCTTCGGGAACCGACTTCGCGACTTCGCGAATATTTTCTGCCTTCGGGAATGTCACGTTGCCTGAAAACGAGATCATAAATCCCACATCGAGGGCTTGCTCGGCGTGCTTGCGCTCGCCGGTGAAGCAATGGAGGATACCGCCGAGCCCCGTAGGCGCCCAGTGCTGGCGAATCAGGCCTAGACAGTCAATCCAGGCATTCTCGCTGCTCTCCGACGGACGACAATGAATGATGATCGGCAGCCTGGCCGCTTTTGCTATCTCCATCTGGCGGACGAAGACGCTCCGCTGCACCTCGCGCGGCGAGTGGTCATAGTGATAGTCGAGGCCGATCTCTCCAAATCCAATTACCAGCGAATGCTTCGCCAACGACTCGAGTTCCGTGAAGTCGTCGGGCGTGGCCAGCTTCGCCTCATGAGGATGGATGCCGACGCTGGCGAAGACCCAGTCATGTTGTTCAGCGATGCGGATGGCGCAGTCGAGCGAGCCTGGGCCGGTGCCGCTGCCGATTGCGAGAATGCTCACCAGTCCGGCAGCGCGTGCGCGCTCGAGGACTTCTTGCCGGTCGGCATCGAACTTCGGCCCATCGAGATGAGCGTGGGAATCGACCAGCATTATTTGAGGCGGGCGCCGACAGGGACATCTTCGAGGAAGCTGGCCAGCACGGGTTGTCCTTTTTCGCCGATGGATGCCGCGACGATCATGCCGTTGGACTCGATGCCGCGGAGTTTGCGTGGCTGCAGATTAGCGACGATCACCACTTTCATGCCGATGATCTTTTCCGGCGCGTACTTCTCGGCAATGCCGGCGACGATGGTGCGGACTTCAGTCCCAATATCGACTTCGAGCTTCAGCAGTTTGTCCGCGCCTTTGACTTTCTCGGCGGTCTTTACCTGACCAACGCGCAGCTCGACTTTGACGAAGTCGTCGATGCTGATACGGGCATCTGCGGTACTGGCCGGCGCGCCGCCTTGGCCGCCTCCTTCGGTCGCGCGCTGGGCTGAAGGCGGAGTCGTTCCGGCGGGCAATGTGGACGCCTTTGGCTCATCGACAGCCGCTTGCGTTGCGGGCTGTCCTGCTTTGGCGCCCTTTCCTGCTGGAGCTGGCGCTGAAACGGCGGCGGCTGCCGACGCGATCCGCTCCTGCTCGAGCTGCTGCATGCGCTCGGTCGCATTCTTTTCAGCACGGGGAAAAACGGCTTCTACTTTGCCGAGCTTGGTGCCGAGCCGGAGCTGTCCCCACTTCAGATCGCTAAGACTGAACTTGGTTACTTCGCCCAATCCGAGTTGCTGCCAAATGCGCGCAGTAGCAACCGGCAGCACTGGATGGAGCAGGGCAGCAATAACGCGCAGAGCTTCCGCGCAGGTGTAGAGCACGGTGGCGAGGCGAGCGAGACTGGCTTCGTCCTTCTTCTCGCCAAGCTCCCAAGGTTCGTTCTCGACGATGTACTTATTTACTCCGCTGACGAGCGTCCACACGGCCTCCAGCGCGCGATTGAACTGGAATTCCGCAAACAGTTCGTTGGCGTTTTGAATAACGGAGGTCGCGAGCTTCGCAATCGCGTCATCGCTGTCCTTACGCGCAGCGTTGAGCGACGGATACGGAATCTCCTCGCGGAAGTAGCGGGCGATCATCGACAGCGTACGGCTGGAAAGATTGCCGAGGTCATTAGCCAGGTCAGAGTTGTAACGCTGCACCAGGGCGTCGAAGGAGAAGCTGCCATCCTGTCCGAAGACAATTTCGCGCAGCAGGAAATAGCGCAGGGCATCGCTGCCGAGAACTTCGAGCACAGTCTCGGCACGCACGATGTTGCCGCGCGACTTTGACATTTTGTCCTGCTCAAACAGCAGCCAGCCATGGACGGCGATCCGCTTCGGCAGCGGCAAGCCGGCAGCCATCAGGAACGCAGGCCAGTACACCGCGTGGAAGCGCACGATTTCTTTGCCGACCATATGCACGTCGGCCGGCCAATAGTGTTGGAACTTTTTCTTGGCTTCGGGATCATCCCCGCCGTAGCCGATTGCGGTGATGTAGTTGCTAACCGCGTCGAACCAGACGTAGAAAACATGGTTCGGCTCGTCGGGTAAAGGGATGCCCCAGCGCACGGCCGTGCGGCTGATGCTCAGATCCTTGAGTCCGCCGCGCACGAAGGCAAGCACTTCATTGCGCCGCGTCTCCGGCCAGATGAAGTCAGGATTCTCTTCATACAGTTTCAGTAACTTGTCCTGAAACTTGGAGAGTTTGAAGTAGTAATTCTCCTCGCTGATGGTTTCGGTGGGCCGTCCACAGTCAGGGCATGGCGATCCCGGAGGCGCATCGACGTAAAGTTCGTCAAAAACGCAGTACTGGCCGGTGTAGGAGCCCTTATAGATGAAGCCGTTATCGCGAATCTGGCGAAAGAACTGCTGCACGCCGTGCACGTGACGCTCGTCGGTGGTGCGGATGAAATCATCGTAAGTGATTCCCATCCGGTCCCACAGCCCGCGATACTCAGCCGCGACAGCGTCGGTCCACTGCTTCGGACTCTTTCCGGCAGCCGCCGCGGAGCGCTCGATCTTCTGACCGTGCTCGTCAGTGCCGGTAAGGAAAAAGGTGTCCATCCTTAGCATCCGCTCACGGCGCGCGATTACGTCGCACACGATGGTCGTGTACGCATGCCCGATGTGAGGCCGGGCATTTACGTAATAAATAGGAGTTGTGATGTAGAACTTTGCGCCTTTGTCCATCATTGCCAGGGTCTTCGGCGCTTCTTCGGACGCGATGAAGACACGAATTCTTCATCATAGGGGCGAAGCTGGGTACCGTCAAACATCCGAAGACAACAATCGCGGTTGCTATAATCGCGCTTTTATTCAGCCCATCAAATCATCTTCTCGCAGTGCTGTGTCGAGCGGGAAAGACACGATCAACCGGTGAATCTTTGTATCTAGAAATCCAGCAGAAGCTCAGCTCGGCCATCCGCAAGGTGCTGCACGAGCAGTATGGAATCGATCTTCCGAACATTGTTGTGGAGCAGCCGCCGAATATTTCTCTCGGCGAGTACGCGCTTCCACTCGCCTTCGACATGGCCAAGCGGCTGCGGAAGCCGCCGCGAAAAGCAGCGGAGGAAATTGTGGCAGCGCTGGGCTCGGTGCCTGGTTTCACTAGGTTCGAAATTGCCGGCGCCGGTTACATCAATGCTCGCCTGGATCGTGCTGCTTTCGTGCGAGGAATGCTTGCGGGCGATCGCTCTGCTGCTTCGCAGAAGGACAAGGTTCTCGTTGAGCACACCAGCATCAATCCCAATAAGGCCGCGCACATCGGACATCTGCGCAATGCCATTCTCGGCGATACCTTCGTCCGGCTGCTTCGAGCAGACCAGCATCCGGTGGATGTCCAGAACTATATCGACAACACCGGAGTTCAGGTCGCGGATGTAGTCGTGGGATTCGAGCGACTCGAGAAGAAATCGTACGAAGACATTGAGGCGCTCACGCGGGCGCCGCGCTTCGATTACTACTGCTGGGATCTCTATGCCCGCGTGTCGCAGTGGTACGAGCTCGATCCAGCGAACAAGCAAGCCCGTTTGGACACGCTGCATGCGCTTGAGGAAGGGAACAACTCTAGCGCGATGCTCGCCGAGCTGATTTCGACGGCCGTATTGCGGCGCCACCTCGAAACCATGCAGCGGCTGCAGATCGTCTATGGCTTTCTGCCGCGTGAAAGCGAAATCCTGCACCTTCACTTCTGGGACCTCGCCTTCGAGCAGATGAAGCAAAAGGGCGTTCTGCGCTACGAGACCGAAGGCAAGAACAAAGGCTGCTGGGTGATGAAGCGCGATTCAGGCTCGGCCGAATCGTCGGAAGAAGACGATAAGGTCATCGTCCGCTCGAATGGCACCGTCACTTACGTCGGCAAGGACATCGCCTACCATCTCTGGAAATTCGGCCTGTTGGGACGAGACTTCGGATATCGGCGTTTCTATCGCTATCCGGACGGGCATGACTGCTGGATTTCCGCCGAGCACGGCGAGAGCGAGCATCCTCATTTCGGCGGCGTCTCCGAGATCTATAACGTGATTGACGCGCGCCAGTCTGATCCACAGAACAACGTGATTGAGGCGCTACGCGCTCTTGGATACGCCGAGCAAGCTGTGCATTACACGCATTTCTCCTACGAGATGGTCGCGCTCACGCCGCGCTGCGCGATGGAACTCGGGTACCAGATTCCCGAGGAAGACCAGAAGCGGCCCTACATTGAGGTTTCCGGTAGAAAAGGCTTTGGCGTGAAGGCGGACGA
>CAZLIE010000019.1:0-38422 GCA_964559345.1 uncultured Terriglobales bacterium | reverse complement strand
GGCTCCTAACGCAAGATCGGCCAGCTGCAAATAACGATTGTCAAGAGCGGCTGAGGTCGCGTGTACTACGGTTGGTGAGCGGCCCCGGTGTTTGCGAAGGAGTTCGTAATCAATCCAAAGCCCAAGCTCGTGATCGTCGCCTGGATTCGCTATAGAACGCTTCGGATGCGCCTTGCGCTTCTGCAAATAAAGAATGCTGCCATCCGGAGCGGTCGATTGCGGGAGGATCGACATTGTCTGCGAGAACCGCAGCTTCGACGGCTGTGAGCCATTTTCCGGAACCGTGTACATCTCCCAATTGCCGCTGCGATTGGAGCTGAATATGACAGTCTTGCCGTCTCGCGACCAGATCGGATACAAATTATTGTCTCCTTCTTTGCTGGTCAGCCGCGTAATCCCTTTATGTTCCGTATGGATAACCCAGATGTCCTGTCGCGCTCCGGCGATGTGATCGCCATCTGGAGCCAGCGAAGGTTCGCCATACTGCCACCGGTCGGGGACAGCATCCGTAAACTTTCCGTCACGAGTGAGCCACACCAATTTGCGGGCCAGCGGATCCCCGGGCGTATAGATCACAGTCCCGTTGGTGGCGGCAGACACCCACGCTCTCACAGCACTGCCGGTGGCATTCGGGGTGTACATCACGCTCGACAGCACATCGCTGCCGGAACCACCATCGGCGCTTCCACTGTCCATTCGAACTGCCCGAACCACTCCGTCACCGCTGGTAGTGAGAAGAATTCCAGAAGATAGAGCCTGCGCGGGGCAATCGTGGAGTGCTCCGGTAATCTTGCCGGAATTCACATCCAGAATTGACGTGCAGTTCTGACCGTCACGACTGCCGGTCCGACTGGCGAATGCGATGTGTTTCCCATCCGGCAAGAGAGTTGGCCATACCTGCGCATATTCTCCGGAACGCAGCGCCGTAATAGGTGTAGGCTTGGCGCCGTTTGCCGACACTCGAAGCAAAGGGGAATTCACACCCGCGCTGAAGATGATGCTGCCATCGGGCATCCAGACGGCGCCATTCAGTCCGCGAACGCCGTCGGCAATTACCGTGGGCGCGCTCCCCTGCACACTGACGCGCCACAATGCCCGCTTGCTCCAGTATCCGATAAATTGTCCATCGGCGGAGAAGAAGGGTTCTGTTGCGTCTTCAGTGCCTTCCAGCTTTTTTAGATCGAACTCATTCAGGTTGCGGACGTACAGCATGGCGCGACCGCCGTTCTCGGATGCACTAAACGCAATTTTGTCGCCTGCGCTAGAAATGGCCGCGGGAGCGGTCAACTCCATCCCGGCAGGCAGCTCGATCGCGAGCCGGGCCACGCTCTTATCGGTCTGCGGAGAACGCGAAGCAAAGATTACAGCAATAATCGCGAGCACAGCAACGGCAATTGCCGTCGGCAGAGCCAGACGCGACAGCCTCCTGCTCTGCGCGGCCGCGGCGAGTGCCGGCTGCACGGCTGAGATCCCGGTCATCGCCGAACCGGAAGTTGAGAGCCAGCTCAACTCGGCCGCCAGATCGCCCGCACTCTGCCATCGGTCCTCAGGATCTTTCGCGAGACACCGCATCACCAGGTACTCAAGCTTGGGTGGCGTCATTGGCTGTACAGAGCTCATCGGCTCCGGATTTTTTTCCAGAATTGCCGACGCAACCGAGATCTGGGACTTGCCCTGAAATGCAAGGCGCGCTGTAGCCATTTCGTATAGCACGCACCCGAAAGAAAAGATGTCAGACCGGGCATCCACTTCTTTGCCTTCGATCTGTTCGGGCGACATGTACTGCATGGTGCCGATGAGCACGCCGGCACTCGTCAATGGCGACGCTGCGGCTGCGGTCATCGTCAAATCTGAAGCAGCGTGTTGGGCAACCAGCACGGCCTGCGGTTTCGCTAATCCAAAATCCAACAGCTTGGCGCCGCCGCGAGTGAGCATCACGTTCGCAGGCTTCAGATCGCGATGAACAATGCCTTGCCGATGGGCGTAATGCAGGGCCGAGGCAATCTCCGATCCGATACGCAACACCTGATCGGTGGGCAGCGGGCCTTTGCGAAGACGGTCCGCGACGGTCTCGCCTTCGAGGTACTCCATTACCAGATATTCGGTGCCGTCCTGCCGGCCAATGTCGAAAAGAGTGCAAATGTTCCGGTGCTGGAGACCAGAAATCGAACGCGCCTCGCGTTCAAAGCGCAACCGCAAATCGGGATTCGCTGAAAGGTGCTCCGGCAGGATCTTGATCGCAACCGTGCGCTCAAGCCGGCTGTCGCGGGCCTGATAGACCTCGCCCATGCCACCCGCGCGCAAAGGCGCAAGGATTTTGTATGGACCAAGAACGGTACCTGCAGGCAAGGGCATGAGGATTCGAAGTGCCCGGATTATATAATGCGAGCACTCAGATCACGCGACGCAAGACACCGGAGCGATTCCGGAAACTAGAATCCATGTTGCGCGATGTAGTCAACCAGCTTACCCACCTCGAAACGAGTGCCAAAGAGGAAGCGCAAGTCATCACCTGCGCGCTGGGTAATCGGCGATTTTCCAACTCCGAGCGTTTCGTGGCCGATATTTGCGCTAAATCCGATAATCAGAGGTGTGCTCGGCACTTTCAGAATTCCCTCCAATGACAGTCGGTAGAGCCGCTTGCGATCGACAGCCGCGGAACCCGCAGCCTGCACCAGTGTCGCAAGGTTGCTGAATCGCCCAAGTGCCACATCCAGGTAACTGATGAGTTCTCACCTGTCGAGCTGGTAAGCGAGTAATGACCTACTCTGCCGCCATATGCGTAGAAGGTGTAGAAGTTGGTCGGATTGGCTGGAATTACGGTTCCTAGAACGCTGTTCGCCGGCTTCGACTAGCTCACATTGCTCACCGGCGTGTCGAAACCTGTTTTGGCTCGCGGTGCGATGAACAGCGCGTTTGGAGTCCCTTGGCGAACCCAATTCACCACGGTCCAGGGGAAGTACGCGCCGACATCCAAACGGGCGGTTTTTTGCGTGGCGATGAATGTTTCTAAAGAATTAGCCATCGGTGTGCCGCCGGTTGAGGTAGTTGTACATGCATCTGAGCCTAAGGCTCCGCTAGCCGCACTCGGCTGCAGGATGTAGCAGGAATTGCGGTGAGCCGCGTCTCAAAAAAGGCATCAGCCTGTTTTGGCGATAGTAGTAATCCGGCAATCTCCAAGTCTTATCGAGTGAACGCAAGAAACAAATTGCTCTGTGAAAAGCTTCCCTGGTCCTGACTCAATAACAGGCCTCCGGTGAAATATGCCTTCAGCCTGCCCCCAAGGCTCGGGATCATGCACCTCAAGACAGCTTGTGCGGGCGCTCAGCGGGGAACGCGCGGGAGGCGGATCGAGAACGGTACCGGCGCCGTTCAGGATCACCTCTTGCAATTCGATCCGCTGACCAACCGCAAGTGCTTCAGTCAAAGTAGGAATTGTGAAGGTAGCGTTTGCGACGGCGGCAGATTCCCCAAGCAGGGTTGGCGGCTGACCCATCTCATAGCGCCACGCTCTAACCTTCGCAGTGCATCCTGCGAGAGCAGGTTGGGCCGCCTGCCCTGCGATTACTCTTGCGCTGTCCGGCAAATTGGCGTTGAGAGTGGGCACAGACGGACCCACAAGAGACGTGCTGCAACTCTGAACAGCAACAGGGCAGAAGACACGGAGGAGCCGGAAATTGTGTCCGAAGGCGTAATGAAGTTTTCGCGCGCGACGATGGGGTTGCCGCTTATCGCGGCTGGAGTTATCGAGAACGTTCCATCACTGTGTTATTCACAGGGTTGTACGCCCGGGGCCAAGTCTGCTGCTTGATGAAGCGAGATTTCCGTGGTGCAGCCCGGAAGTGACGGCACGCCAGCTATTCCGGTGATGGTTGGTTACCCCTTGAGAATAGGCGCTGTAAGTTGCGGGACCGCGATGATCCTAAGCTGCTCCGAGCAGAATCCGATGCCGCATTCGAACACAATCGCAAATGCCAGGATGGTGGGAATCTGCCGGCGCAAAGGTCTCTCCAAGTGAATCGCAGTGGATAGTTGCAGTAAATTGCGGAGAGACTTTGATTGCAGACTCTGCCCGTGTCAACCGTAAATGCGGCTTAACGGCAGAAAAGTTGAAAAGTTGTCCCAAAATGGGAAAGTGTCCTGGGGAGAAATTTGGGACCGAGGCGAGAAGTCGGGCAGTCTCAATCACGACTGCCCCAGTAAGTTATGCGCCGCGCTTCTCGACCTTTGCCCAGGTATCCCGCAGAGCGACTGTGCGATTGAAGATCATCTGGCCGGGCTTCGAGTCGGAATCTACGCAGAAGTAGCCTAGCCGTTCGAACTGGTAAGGCTTGCCTTGCACCGCACCAGCGAGCGCTGGCTCGAGTTTGGCATTCGTGAGCACTTGCAGCGAGTTTGCATTGAGATTCGCCGTGAAGTCCTGGCCTTCTTCCACTTCGTTCGGATCTTCTTTCGTGAACAGGTTCTCATAGAGTCGCACTTCCGCATCGATGGCGTGATCGGCTGAAACCCAGTGGATAGTCGATTTCACCTTGCGTCCGTCCGGCGTATTGCCTCCCCGCGTCGCAGGATCGTAAGTGCAATGGACCTCGACCACGTTGCCGCCATCGTCCTTCACCAAACTCGTACACGTCACGAGATATCCATAGCGCAGGCGCACTTCGCGGCCAGGCGAGAGCCGGTAGAACTGCTTGGGCGGATTTTCGCGGAAGTCATCCTGCTCGATGTAGAGCACGCGCGAGAACGGCACCTTACGCGTGCCGGCTGCGGCGTCTTCGGGATTGTTGACTGCATCCGTCTGCTCGACTTTTCCTTCCGGATAGTTGTCGATCACCAGCTTGAGCGGATTCAAAACCGCCATCACCCGGGACGCACGCTTATTGAGGTCCTCGCGGAGAAAATGCTCCAGCATCGCGAGCTCGATACTGCCGTTCGTCTTCGATACACCGATTGCGGCGCAAAAATTGCGCAGCGCTTCCGGCGTGTATCCCCGGCGGCGAACGCCCGAAAGCGTGGGCATGCGCGGATCATCCCATGCGCGGACGTGTCCTTCCTGCACCAACTGCAAGAGCTTGCGCTTGCTCAGGAGCGTGTACGTGAGGCTCAGACGGTCGAATTCGATCTGCTGAGAATGGAAGATGCCCAGCTGCTCGATAAACCAGTTGTAAAGCGGGCGATGATCTTCGAACTCGAGCGTGCAGAGCGAATGAGTGATTCGCTCGAGCGAGTCCGACTGTCCATGGGCGAAGTCGTATAGCGGGTAGATGCACCATTTATTTCCGGTGCGATGATGCTCCGCGTGCAGGATGCGGTACATGATCGGATCGCGCATGTTCAGGTTCGGCGACGCCATGTCAATCTTGGCGCGCAGCACACGTGCGCCGTCCGGAAACTGCCCGTTGCGCATGCGCTCGAGCAAATCAAGGTTCTCCTTCACCGACCGATTGCGATAGGGGCTCTCCTTCCCTGGCTCGGTAAGAGTGCCCCGAAACTTGCGTATTTCCTCCGCGCTCAGATCATCGACGTATGCCTTGCCTGCCTCGATCAACTGCACCGCCCATCTATAAAGCTGATCAAAATAGTCGGAGGCGTAACAGAGCTGGTCCCAATCGAAGCCCAGCCAGCGCACATCGCGCATGATCGCATCGACGTATTCCTGTTCTTCCTTTTCAGGGTTGGTGTCGTCAAAGCGCAGATTCGTCCTGCCGCCAAATTCCGCAGCCAGCCCAAAGTTCAGGCAGATGGACTTCACATGCCCGAGGTGCAGGTGTCCGTTAGGTTCGGGAGGAAAGCGCGTGTACACGCGCTCGCCAAACTTGTTGGTCTCCATGTCGCGCAGCATGATGTCGCGAATGAAGTTCGAAGCCGACGTGGGCTGTTGCTCCCCTGCCTTGGCGGCAGGGGCATCTGTACTGGGGGCTGTGGGGTTCATGGCCAAAGTTCTATTGTAACGATTGGCTCATGCTCGCAGCCGGGTCAACTGCTTCGGCGCTTACTTCTTTTTTGGGACAAATATTCTCTTGTTCTTGATCGCCGCCTGAATCGGCTCGGCCTGCCTCAGCCCGTCGTCATACATTGAGCCGTAGTACAGATATTGCTTCACCGGATCTTGCGGATACGTAATCTCCACCTTGGCTACTCCGTTTGACCCGGTAGAGACCAGCATCGGATTCACGCCGGCATAGTAGGTGGGCAGGTTGAGCTTCTTGTAACGCGCGACCACCTGGTCGCGCAGCGCGGGATCGAAATGCACCCCATATTTATCGACCAGATTCTTGATGGCTTCGTAATCCCCTTCAGCCTTGATGCGCATAAGTTCAGCCAGCAGCATGCCGACACCCTTGTGCATCAACTGATAGTCCTTTACCCGGATGTATGTCTTTCCGTCACGAGTGAATTGCTCAATCGAACCTGGCACTTTGTCCTTGATGTAGCCCTCGATGAGTGCGCGGTCGCGTTGATGATCTTCTTCAATGGTGTCGCCTTTGGGAATGCGACGCAATTGCGTGAGCGCCACCAGGGCCGCTGAGTCATACATGGTTTTTGCGACCTCTTCCTGATCCGACACCAGGCCGAGTTCCTTGAGCTTCGGGTCCTTCGCATTCCAGAGTGCCATCAAGTCAGCACGCCCTTCTTCGAGAGTCGAGAAGTACTCTTTCAGATAAGGCTCGGCGCCGCTCTTCAGGCGATCGCTCAGCTTGCCTGATCCATGTCCAATGACCTCGTGCATCGCGGTGAACAGGTCGGAAGCTTCGTTGCCGTACTTGACTCCGCGCTCAACCGCCGCCGGATCGGGAGCGAACTCCTTCAAGGAAGAAAAACCTGCGGCATCGTTCAACGAGCGACTGCTGCCGGTGAACAGGAAATTCTTGGTCCCATACTTCTCGTGAATTTCGTTTTCATTGGGAAGATTGTCGCCCACGGTGTTCACGTGGAAGTCCCCGGTCTCGATCAACGTTTCGACCGCCTTCACCACCGGTGGCTTGAAGGCCGTCTTTTTGTATTTGTCATCCCATGGGGCCTTCTGCTCGAAGTATTCGGCATTGTCCGCCAATTTCGTGATCGCCTCCGTTACCTTCTTGTCGGTGACGGTTACAAATGCCTGCGAGCTGCCCTTTGCGCCGCGGGCGTCTCGATATACCTCGATGAATCCATTGGCGAAATCCACGGTCGCATTGTTCTGCACCCAATCCGAGCCGAACTTCAGCCAGTCGTTGAAATCGCCAGTCTGATAGAAACGAATTAAATCGTTAATGACCTGGGCTTGTGCGGGATCCGCAACGGCTGCTGCCTTCCCCAGATAGTCATTCGCTCTCTTCAAATACGTCGCGTAAAGACCCGGAGGAACGCTTCCGTCGGGAGTGCCTGTCCGATATACCAACTCCCGCAGATGGCCATCTTTATCGCGCACGACACGCGAGTTGAGCGGATGCGTCTCTTTGAAATCTTTCAAATCGTTCAGCGACAAGCCCGGATAGAAAGTGTTGGAGCTTGCCTGCAGGATATCCTTGCCTCCCGATGGACTCTTGGCCGTTTCCATGGGCTCGAAATTCGGATCAAACATCGACGGCTTGAGTTCTTCGAGTTCCTTGTTCAGAGCGTCTTGCGTAGAAAGCGGCGGAAGATCGGCGTATGGAGTTTTGAATGCTCCATTCTTCTGTGCAGTAAAAGCGGCCTGCCTGAATTCCTCAAATGTAAATTGGGGCAGGAACTTCTGCGCCGTATTTTCGTTGTGATTGCTGCGATTCGCCCAGAAGAGCAGAGCGTAATCCGTTATGTTTTTCATGCTCCGCGGATTGATTCCCTGCTGCCGCACCACGATTTCCTCCAGCAGTCTCTTCTCGCGGAGCGCATATGCATTGAGCTGGTCGTAGATGATGGGATCGACAGCGATCGCAGCCTGCGACAACCAATAACCCAGCTCTTGCTGCCGCGCGTCGATGGCGCGAAAGCTCTCGGCTTTCAACTGAACGAAACCCGTGTCGCCAACGCGCGTCACCAGCGTGCTCTGCTTCGGAGTGGATTGATGCTGAGCGGAAGCCAGGGCGGAGGCTCCTACTAAAATGCTAACAACCATTGGACTGCTACGCACTGTGCTCCTCCCTAACCGATCACAAAACCTACAATGTTAAACGAAAATCGCTTGTGCCAAGGAACTCCGCATCTTTTCCCGCGGTGAAGCATTTAACAGTAGTGCCGTACCGACAGTAATTGGAGACAGGAATGAAGGATGCACTTACCACGATCCGCGAACGCATCTCCACGAACCTTTTCGATTCGAACAGAGAAATCAGCAAATCCGAGATCCGCGCCATTATCGGCGACGCCATCGAGGCTCCGTCCTCCTACAACATTCAGCATTGGCGTTTCGTCGCCGTCACCGATCCAGAGAAAAAGCAGCAACTGAAAGCTGCGGCCTACAATCAGCCCAAAGTGGGCCAAGCCGCGGCAACCATTATTGTTCTTGGAGACTTGCGCGGTTACGAAAAGCTCACGGACATCGTTGAACGCTCGGTGAAGCAGGGGTTGGTTCCCAGAGAATCGGCAGCGGCGGCAGTACAGAGAGCGACCAATGCATACAACAACAATTCCCAATTTGCGCGAGATGAAGCGATCCGCTCCGCATCTATGGCGGCCATGACATTGATGATCGCTGCTCAGGCGCGGGGTTATGCCACCGGCCCTATGATCGGATTCGATCCTGAAGCAGTGAAGAAGATTTTTAAAATCTCCGACCGGTACGTTCCTGTGATGTTGATCACGCTTGGCCACGCGGCGCCGGGAAACCATCCGCGTAAACCGCGGCTCAGCGTCGATGAAGTTCTAGAGTTCAATGAGGGACGCGAGTTCTAGAAGAACCCGCTGTTCACCCAGCCGGACTGAGTCGCTCTTACTTCTGGTGAGTGTGTCTTGCTATACTCGCGGCCTTGCGCAGCGAAATCATTTTCGCGTCTGGAGGCTCGCTCCCGGATGGGTTCCCGGATTTTCCTTACACCTGCTCTGACTCTCCTGTCCATAACTCCAACCATTCAGACTGCAGGTGGACGATGAACAGGACGAAGCTATTTCTCGTCACAGCCATTGCCGCGGTTGCGCTGAGCGCATGCGGAAAGCACGGCAGCGCAGGAAAGTCGCTCACGATCGCCGTGATCCCCGAGGGTTCAACCCACGAGTTTTGGAAGAGTATTCACGCTGGCGCTCTGAAGTCTGCGCAGGACTACGTCGCACAAGGCGTGAATGTGGAGGTCATCTGGAAGGGTCCGATGCGCGAAGATGACCGCGAGCAGCAGGTGCAGGTGGTCGAAGGATTTCTTACGCAAGGCGTGAAAGGAATCGTGCTCGCTCCATATGACAAGAATGCGCTGGCCCGTCCGGTCGAGGAAGCCAAAAACATCGGCATCCCCACAGTCGTGATCGACTCGGCTCTGGAGTCGCCTGCACCCATCAGCTTTGTTGCCAGCAACAACTACCACGGCGGCGAGTTGGCCGCAGAAGAAATGGGACGTCTGCTCAATGGAAAAGGCAAGGTCCTCGTCCTGCGATATCAGGAGGGTGTCGCTAGCACGGAGCAGCGCGAGAAGGGCTTTCTCGACAAGCTGAAATCCGACTTCCCCAAAATCGAACTGCTCTCTTCCAACCAATACGCCGGCGCCACGCGTGACACCGCCAAGTCCGCCGCCGAAAACTTGCTCAATCATTTTGGCAACGATGTGCAAGGCATGTTTACGCCGAACGAATCCTCCACGGCGGGGGCGTTGCTCGCTCTGCAGGATCTCGGGCGAGCCGGAAAGATTAAGTTCATCGGCTTTGATAACAGCGAGACCTTCACCCGGGCGATGCGCGACAAGCAGTTGCAGGGAATCGTGGTGCAGAACCCGTTCGGCATGGGCGAACTCGGCGTGAAGGTGCTAGTCGATGATCTGCTCGGCAAGCCGGTGGAGAAGAAAGTGGATACCGGCGTGACGCTGGTCACTCCGGCCAATCTCGACAATTCGGATATCCAGCAACTGCTGCATCCGCCGCTAGACAAATATTTGAAGTGAGTCGCATTGTCGCTACTGCAGCTCAGCGGAATACATAAGCGCTTCGGAGCCACGGTCGCTCTGAACGGAGTGGACCTGGCTGTCCGTCCGGGTGAAGTGCACGCGCTCATCGGTGAAAATGGCGCCGGTAAGAGCACGTTGCTGAACATCCTCGCCGGAGTCTTCCCACCCGATCGTGGTGCCATGCTGCTTCAAAACATTCCGTATCAGCCCAGCAATCCGGGCGAAGCCCGGGCCAGTGGCATCGCTCATATCCATCAGGAGCTTTCGCTGTGTCCCCACATGTCCGTAGCGGAAAACATCCTGCTTGGGCTGGAACCCCGACGCGCCGGTTGGATTGACTGGGCCGCCATGCGCGCACGCACGCGTGAACTGCTTGCCGATTTCGGTTGCGATCACATCGACCCCGACCAACGGCTCGGGGATCTCTCAGTGGCCGACCAGCAGGTAACGGAAATCTGTCGCGCGCTCGCGTCGAACGCCCGCGTCGTGCTGATGGACGAGCCCACCAGCAGTCTTCAGCAGAGCAGTGTGCGCAGATTGTTCGAGAACATTCGACGCCTGCGATCACAAGGGCTCGCCATCATCTACATCAGCCACTTTCTCGAAGAAATTCGCGAGATCGCGTATTCCTACACAGTGCTGCGCGATGGACAGTCAGTCGATACAGGCGAATTGAAGTCGGTCCCCGATGCGCACCTCATTGGGAAGATGGTGGGACGTTCCGTTGACGATCTCTTTGGGGCTGATGCCGCGGAGCATCGCACGCCGGGCGAAGTGCTTCTCACCGTCAAAAATCTTTCTTCTCCACCGCGTGTCCGCTTGGCGAGCTTCGAGCTGCGCAGGGGCGAAATTCTCGGCATCGGCGGCTTGATCGGCGCAGGCCGTACAGAACTTCTACGCGCCCTCTTTGGACTCGCGAGCGCTAGCGGCGAAGTATATCTACGCGGACGGAAGCTTTCGCTCGGAGACGCAGACCCAAGTGCTCGCATCCGTTCTGGTCTGGGGTTTCTCAGCGAGGATCGCAAGGGCGAAGGGCTGTGTCTTCAGACTTCCATCGCCGACAATCTCACGTACACTCGTCCGTCGCTCTTTTCGCGCGCAGGATGGATCGACAATGCGCGGCAGCGCGAACTATCGAAGTCTGCAATGACGACGTTGAGCATTCGCGCATCCGGCCCGGAGTCGCCGGTGATACGTCTCTCTGGCGGCAACCAGCAAAAGGTGGCGCTTGGCCGGCTGTTGCTGCAGGATCCTGACATCCTGTTGCTCGACGAACCTACACGCGGCGTGGACATCCGCAGCAAAGCGGATATTTACCGCGAGATTCGCCGGCTTGCCGCCGCGGGCAAAGCCATTCTGATGGTGAGTTCATACCTGCCGGAGTTGCTAGGCGTGTGCGACCGCATCGCTGTAATGAGCCGCGGAAGACTTTCCGAATCGCGCCCGACGGCCGAGTGGACTCCGGATGCCATGATGCAAGTTGCCATCGGCGAAGGTGGCGCGTCAGAGCAGGGGGCCCACTGATGGCGACATCGGCAGCCGCTAGTCCTGTCTCTGCGTCAGTTGAGAAACGGCAGCGACTGAGGCGATTCATCCAGCTTTTCGGTCCGTTTCTCGGCCTCTTGCTGGTCGTAGGCTTCTTCGCCGTCCTCACCGGATCACCCGCGCGATATCTCTCCCCCGCCAATCTCCGCATCGTGCTGGCGCAAACGGTCATCGTCGCCATTGGCGCGATAGGAATGACGGTGATCATCATCAGCGCCGGAATCGATTTGTCGGTCGGATCGGTGATCGCGTTGACCAGTGTTCTGACGGCGATCGCGTTGCGCGACGGATTGAGTCCCCTGCCGGCATTAGTGATCGGGATCGTTGCCGGCGGAATCGTCGGCCTGATAAACGGCCTCATTATTACTCGATTGAAAGTTGTGCCATTCATCGCGACGCTCGGCATGCTTGGGATCGCCCGAGGCTTCGCGAAGTATTTCGCCAATCAGCAGACCGTGAACGCGACCGCCACTTGGATCAATGAACTCGCGGTGAGCTTCCCTTCACGTCCCTGGCTGCTGGTCGCTCCCGGAGTTTGGATCGCGGTAGCTCTGGCTATTTTGATGACGTTGGGGCTGCGCAATACCGTTTTTGGCCGACGCGTCCTTGCGCTGGGATCGAACGAGGCGGCCGCGCGCGCATGCGGCATCCGCGTCGAGCGAATGAAGCTCTGGATCTACTCGGTCGGCGGACTTTTCTTCGGACTCGCTGGCGTAATGCAGATGTCGCGTTTGCGCCAGGGCGATCCCACGGTTGCCATCGGCGTGGAGCTGGACGTGATCGCAGCAGTAGTGATCGGCGGCGGCAGCTTGAACGGCGGTGAAGGCAGCATCGTCGGCTCGATGATCGGAGCGCTGACTATGGCGTTCCTGCGCAATGGGAGCCTGCAGATGGGCTGGCCTAATTACGTGCAGGAGATCATCATCGGAATGATCGTGGTGCTGGCTGTGGCCATTGACCGCTTCCGCGCGGCTTCTCTGCAGAGCTAGGTTGCTAAGTCCACGCGGTTCGACAATTCACACGCACTGCGTTAACTTCGAATTTGTGGAGCAAACCTGTCATCGGTGTGGCGGAGCACTAGCCGAAAACGCCCCTTTCTGCAGCCAGTGTGGCGCGCCGCAAATCCGGGTTCCCGAAGCCCTCACCACTGATCCGGCCCAAAATCCCGGAGTAGCCACCGGACGCGACGAGTCGCTGGGGCGCAATACTTCGGGCGCCACGGTGAATTGGCGTCACGCGCTGCCTAGCGCCAGCACAGCGGGATTCGCGATGGCAGTAGCGTCGATGCTTCCACTGTTCAACAATCTTTTCCCGATCTGGATGTTGGGCGGCGGGTGGCTGGCCGTCACTCTCTACCGTCGAAGATCGTCTTTGCTGCTGCTCTCGGCGAGCATAGGAGCGAAACTTGGCGCGCTCGCCGGGCTTTTTGGGTTTCTCTTTTTCGCGATCTTTACTTCGGCTTACCTGGCTGTTGCCACTGTCGTGCTGCATCAAGGCGAGCAGATTCGCGCCATGTTGCGCGGCGTTCTGCAACAAGCCGCAGCATCAAACCAGGATCCGCGCGCGCAAGCCATTGCTCAGTGGGTGCAGACGCCAGAAGGCCTCGCGCTGATCGTGACGTTCAGCATGATCCTGTTTCTCGTTGCTTTCCTGCTGCTGTCGTGTGCGGGGGGAATATTCGCCGCGTCACTCTCGCGGCGGAGATTGCGCTAGCGACCAGAGCACAACAGACTAGTCTCCCAGCCTTGCCGCTAAGATCTCATTCACCATCGCTGGATTCGCTTGGCCTTTTGACACCTTCATCACCTGCCCGACGAAGAAGCCGATCACCGTCTTCTTCCCCGCCCGATATTGCTCGACCTGCTTGGGATTAGTCGCGATCACGTCGTCGATCATCTTCTCGATGGCAGAGCGGTCGCTGATTTGCTGCGGCTTCTCTTGCTCATACACAGCAGGAAAATCCTGTTTGCGCTCGAATGCGAGATCGTAAAGCTCTTTCAGCATCTTGCCGGATATGGCTCCGCTTTCGACGAGATCGGCAGACATGGCAACGCCCCGCATGGTGATGGGCGACTGCTCTATGTCCAGTCCGGCTGCATTCAGGCGGCCCATGATCTCGGTTTGAACAAGATTTGCCAGACGCTTTGGACTCTTCACCTGGCTCGCCGCACCCTCAAACGCGTCGGCGAGCACGCGCGTCGCAGTGAGCACTTGCGCGTCGTACGGAGTGATGCCGTACTCGGCGGCCATACGCTCGCGTCGAGCTGCCGGCATTTCCGGCAACGATGCGCGAATCTCCTGCTCCCATTTCCGATCCACAATTAACGGAAGCAGGTCAGGTTCCGGGAAGTAGCGATAGTCGTGCGCCTCTTCCTTGGAACGCATGCTGTACGTCTTGCCTTCATTTGCATTAAAGAGCCGCGTCTCCTGAGCGACCCGGCCACCGGATTCGAGCACCTCCACCTGGCGCTCAATTTCATATTCAAGCGCCTGACGAATGAAGCGGAACGAATTCACATTCTTCACTTCGGCCTTCGTTCCAAATTTCTCCTGGCCGCGTGGACGCACGCTGACGTTCGCGTCGCAGCGCAGCGAGCCTTCTTCCATGTTGCAGTCGCTTACTCCGGTGTACAGGATGATTTCTTTCAACCGGGTGAGATACTCGTGCGCTTCATCGGGCGACCGCATGTCCGGTTCGCTGACAATCTCGATCAGGGGAACTCCGGAACGGTTCAGATCGATGTAGGTGTACTTGTCGGAATCGGGAAATCCGTCATGCAGGCTCTTGCCCGCATCTTCTTCAAGATGGGCCCGTGTGATCCCGATCCGTCGGGGTGCTCCGCTGGCACCCGAGACTTCGATCTGGCCATTTTCGGCGAGCGGCCGGTCATACTGCGAAATCTGGTATCCCTTTGGCAGGTCAGGATAGAAATAATTCTTTCGCGCGAAGATGGAGGTTTCATTGATCGTGCAGTTCAGCGCCAGGGCAGCCGTCACTGCGAATTCCACGGCTTTGCGATTCAATACCGGCAGTGCGCCGGGTAATCCCAGGCACACGGGACATACATTCGTATTAGCAGGGGCGCCGAACTTGGTCGAACAGCCGCAGAACACCTTGCTCGCCGTGAGAAGCTGCACGTGAACTTCGAGTCCGATGATCGGCTCGTAGCGGGTTAGGATTTCAGGAGAGACTGCCGTCGCCATCAGTGGCGATTATAGATGCGAGAAAATCGGAATCCGAAGACCGGCCTCTAGGCCAGTTCCAAAGCTGGCACTTTGAGTACCTCCGTAACATCGTTTCCGAAAGATTCACTGCTAAGCTCCAGACAATCCACGTCCTCGCGTCTGAGCGGAAGAGCTGTTATGAAGCACCTTTTCCTTATCACTGTTGCATTTTGTGCCATTAGCGCGGCGCAACCAGGGACGCCATCGTCTTGTCCGGTGCTGGTGTCACACGCGAGTGCGAAAGTTCGACTCCAGGACGGCTATCACATCGTGATCTGGTTCGAGAACCAGGGCAAAAGGACCGTGCAGCAAGCGCAGCTCAATCTCATGATGTTCGATAAAGCGAACCACAAATTTCCGGCGTCTCAGAACTACGTCGTCAATTCGGAGATTGCTCCTGGTCAGGGCGGAGTCGTGCTGTATTCAGCGCAAAGCGAGGAAAAACACTTTGGCTCGGCCTGGCAGGACATGCGAGGAGTTGAAGTGCAAGTGGCGAGTATTAACTTCACCGATGGCACGCAATGGACGTCTGATCAGCAGACAGACTGCAACCACGCATTCGTAAATGCCAATTACGACCAGGACATGCGAGCGTGGGGAAAACAATGGCGTGCGAATTGGAATCGGCAACATCCCGACCACCGCATTCCCGATCCTTCTTTGGAAGGATGGTTGCGGCCCGGATCAGATTCCTGGCAGTAGCCCAGGAAATCTCGATTCATTGCACCGCAGTCAGATCCGAGCGCGAGAGCGGGATGTCAAAATAAAACAGCTCCTGCCCGGCGGCGTTTCGAATTCCAGTAAATAGAATGTGAGAGCCCTTCATCGGCTCAGAAACATTTCCCATATCGAAAAACAGGAATCCTGATTGCGTCGAGTGCGGTTCGACCGCCTTGGCTTTGAAGATCAGGTAATCAATCTCCTGTTCGGCGTCTTTCGGCAGCCGCTTGTTCGAATGTCGAGGAAGCGGAATTGGCAGCGGAACCCGCGTTGTAGCGCGGTCCTGCGGCTCCGCCGAATTCGCGATTGCTCGCTCCACGTCACTCATGGTGAGCGGAGGAGCCTTGGCTCGCCTTGAGGTCGTAAACTCGATCTCCGCATCGGCCAGCGAGATCGGCTCGTCGGTGTCATTGCTGACGATCAGGCGAACGGGCAGCACCCGATGCTCGCGAAACTTGAGATGAAAAACCGAATCCTTATCCGACCCATAAGGATCAATGGCGATGCTCAACCCTTCGTTCTTGTGCGCCTCGTGCAGCAGATATTTGTCGGCGTGACCCGCTGGGGGCAGCTCTGGCGGCTTGTAATCGTAGGCCAGGGCAGCCATGGCGAACACTGCGACAACCCCAACAGCGAGTACTTGTGTTCGGGAGCCGATTCGCATTCCGCTATACCGACGCGAAGAACTGCTTCATCCGTTTCACGGCCTCTGTGAGCACCGCCGAGCTCGTCGCATACGACAGCCGGATGTGTTCGTGCGTGCCGAATCCTTCACCGGGCACGGTGACAACATGCGCTTCGTGCAACAGACGATTAGCGACATCGATCCCGGACTTCAACCCCGATCGTCCCAAATATGCGGAGATGCTCGGATAAAGATAGAACGCGCCTTCCGGTCGCGCACAATGAATGCCGGGGATCGTGAGCAAGTCTTTCATCGTTTGATCGCGCAGCCGAATGTAGTCTGCGCGAAATTCCGCGACACAGTCCTGCGGACCCTCCAGCGCGGCGATGGCAGCCTTCTGCACAATTGAACTCGGATTCGAAGTGGACTGGCTCTGCAATTTGTTGATGGCAGCGATTACCGGAGCGGGGCCGAGCGCGTATCCCGAACGCCATCCCGTCATTGCGTATGTCTTTGATAGCGATCCGATGATGACCAGATGCTCCTTCGCTTCGGCGACCGAGCCCGCCGACTGGATGTCTCCCGTGAAGTTCAGATAGACGTAGCATTCATCGGAGATCACGTGGATGCCGCGATTGTGCGCCATGAGCAGCACGTCGCGCATGTCGTCCGGATTCATCACCGCTCCGGATGGGTTCGACGGCGTGTTGAGGATGATGGCGCGGGTGCGCGACGTGACCGCTCGCTCGATCATCTCGGCAGTGATGCGGAAATTCTGCTCCTCATCGGCGTCCACATAGACGCACTTGCCGCCGGCATACTCGACGATGTCCTTGAATGAGACCCAGTAAGGAACCGGAATGATGACTTCATCCCCGTGATCGACCAGCACCTGGATGGCGTTGAAGAGCGCCTGCTTCCCGCCGGTGGAAGCGACCGCCTCGTCGGGCTTGTAGTCAGATCCAAAATCTTCCGCATGCCGTTTGACGATGGCTTTGCGCAGCTCTGGAATGCCGCCGACTGCCGTGTATTTGGTGAAGTTTTGTTCAATCGCGGCAATGCCGGCGTCTTTGATGTGGCGCGGAGTATTGAAGTGAGGCTCGCCCATTCCGAGATCGCTCAGGTCGATGCCCTTCGCGCGCAGCTTGGCGGCCTCGGCCGTCATAGCGATCGTCGCCGAAATCTCGATGCGGTTTATGCGCGCGGAAAAAGGACTGCTGACTGCCGTGGTTGCCATTGCTTCTCCTTCGAAATTAGAGCTTACCGCGATTTGCTGCCGTCGAACTCGCCGGACGAACTTTCTTGTACAGTCGCTCCTCGACTTGCGGCGGTACCAGTTCGCGTACCGATCCGCCCAGCCGGAAGACCTCCTTCACCAGCCGGGAACTCAGGTATGAGTACGCCTCCGCCGGCATCATGAAGACGGTTTCCACTGAAGCGTTGAGCTTCCGGTTCATGAGTGCCATCTGCAGCTCGTACTCGTAATCGCTGATCGCGCGAATTCCGCGCAACACCGCTTGGGCGTTTTCCTTCACCACGTAGTCCACCAGCAGTCCTGAGAAAGTGGCCACTTTGACGTTAGGCCAGCGGGCCGTGGCTTCAATCAGCATCTCGCAGCGTTCCTCCACGCCAAAAAGAGGCTCCTTTTCAGAGTTCTTGAGGATTGCGACTACCAGTTGGTGGAATATCTTGCTTCCCCGCTCTATCAGATCAAGGTGTCCGTTGGTCAGGGGGTCAAAGGAGCCGGGATAGATCGCTTTGATCTGCTTCATGGGAGCGGTGTCGGAACCTCACTGATTCTATGGACTCTAAGTTTTAGGGGCAATGGCAAATCCCAAGGAATGGGTGTGCAATTGTTTGCAATATGCCTTTCCAGGGCATTTGCGCCGCAGTTATGCACAGGCTGAGAATCAACCACTTACGCCGTAGGCCAGTTTGGCTCAGCAATTGCTATTTACAAGCGCGAGAGGTTGTGAAGGCATTTGGGGGAGTGCTCAACGGCCTCGATGGAAATTTTGGGCCCGCCTTGAGCGGCCAAAAGATGGCGCCAGAGCTAACCAGCTCTGGCGTTTTCCATTTCGTCCCTGTACTCACCAGTTCTTCGTAAATCCCGTCCAGTAGTCGAACGAATTGCACGGCGACGATCCCGTGCTGGACTCCTCCGACTTCGTATAAAGCAGCACATAGGTGAGCGCCCTCATGCGGCCGAAGGTGCGGCGGTCCGGCGTGGACGGAATCACATCCCGCCAGGTTCCAGTGTTGATGTAGAAGCGGTCTCCCTGTTCGTCGCTCTTGATCAGGCACACCTCGGGCGCATGCGTATGGCCGGCGAGCACGAGCTGCACTTTTCCTTCTTGGACAAGTTGCTCGCGCATCGCAAAAGTTTGTGGCTGGTCAGTCTCGCCGCCCATCATGAAGTGCGTGATCTTGCGCGCGGTCTCTCGCGCGGCGCGGTTTCGCCAACCGCCCATTTCCAGCAATCCGCGGGCGAGCTCAAGCTCGGCCGGTGCCCATGGCTTGGCGCGCTTTGCCAGCCAGTGACGGAAGAATTTGTTGTCGTGGATCTCCGCCAGCAGGTCCCGAATGACAGGAACGATGCACTCCCACGCCTGCTCGGCGGAAAAGTCTCCGCGGGAAACGTCTAGCATGTAATCGAGCAGCGCCGCTTGCGGACGAACATCATCGAACTGCAAAAGCCGCAGATACAGCGACGCAAGCAGTTTGTCGTTGACGATCTGGTCGTCTCCGTATTTCTTGCGAAAGAGGTACGGCAGCCGGACGGCTACGTCGATGGTGATGAAGTCCCCAAAATTCGCTTCCGAATAAGCTGAGTCATCGATCTTGAGCGGGATCGACTCCTTCTCGTTTTTAGAAAAGTCCAGGGCGAAGTTGTTGTTGTCGTACTCGTGGCCGTGCCGCACCAGGACTGCAGGATCCTCGAATAGGGCGTAGTGAGGGAAAGGCTCGCTACCCTTTGTCCCCAGCAGCTCACTTATTCTTCCTCGTACTGCCGGCGTTGAATTTGCAATACGATCGTGATTGCCGGTCAGATAAATGATCTTCGCTGTGCAGGGGAAATCATCTTCTTTCCATTCTTCGGACGCGGGGTCCCACTTCTTATATTTGCCCTTCGCCAGCGCCTGAAAAAGCTGCAGAGTCTCTCGAACGGGAGGCTCATCTGCGACCGCCTGCAGAATGGAACTAATCTTCCGTTCCAACTCCGGGCTGGTTTCTTCAAGAGGAACATAAGGACGCAGATCGTCTTCAAACCAGCGAACCGTACGGTTCAAGTCGAACAGATCGCCGGCGAGTACGAGTTGGAACTCTTTGGCTTCGCGGCGGCGTACCTCGTCGGCCATATGAGCGACAAAGCTGCGATACGCCTTGGGATCGAGATTGCGGCGGAACTCAATGCGTTTCCCGCCAGAACTGATAATGTCGGATGCTTCTTCTTCGAAGTGCAGATCGGAGATGACAGCAGTCATTTCGAATATCTTAATTACAAGCCGGGAAGCCAGTGCTCCCGAAGCGCGTGCCTACTTGCGGACAACGCCGCGGCCAGCGAATTTGCTCAAATATTCGGGCACCGCGACTCCGGGCTTCATATCCTTCGCGGCCATCGGATCGCCTGCAATTGTCTCGAGCGGGATCACTCCTGCCCACACGTCCATGCCGAGATCGGTCTCGTCATCTTTCGGATCGCCCTTGCGAATTTTCACCGACGCCTCTTCGAGCGGCAGGCGCAGAACGTGGGTAGCTTTCATCTCCTGCTCGTCGGGCCAGCGAATCTCGGGCCAGCGGCCGGGCAGAATGTAGTTTACGAAATCCTCTAACGCAGCAGACTTCTCTTCACGGTCGGTAACGAGAGTCGCACTGCCGAGGATCACCACCGAGCGGTAGTTGATGGAATGATGGAACGCGGACCGAGCGAGAACGAGGCCATCAACATGGGTCGCGGTGAAGCACACCGGCACAGGTTCTGAAAGTGCGCGCAACATGCGGCTTGCAGCCGATCCGTGGAAATAAACATGACCGCCTTTGCGCCAGTAGCTGGTCGGCACCACAAACGGCTGACCATCGACGACGAATCCGAGATGGCAGATAAAACCCGCATCGAGCACCGCATAAATTTCGTCACGATCATAGTGGCCGCGGTCGGACAGCCGCCGAACCGTGGTCCGCGATGTTTTTAACGAGTTGCCATTGCGGTCAGACATCCAGTGATCCTTCACTCCCCAGCAATCATAAACGACCATCATTTTGACCTGAAGTTATCAAGGACGTATGCTGACTCCGCGAACGCCAATGAAAACGTGCTCCCAATCTGCTCGCTGGCTTCTGGCCGAACGCCGACAGCGGAGCGCCGACAGCCATCTTCTGGAGGCTATTTGCGCGTCGCGGTAATCGGAGCAGGACCCGGCGGACTCTACTTCGCTCTTCTAATGAAGAAGGCGAACCCGCAGCATGAAATTACCGTCTTCGAGCGCAATGCGGCCGACAGCACTTTTGGCTGGGGCGTGGTCTTCTCGGATCAGACGCTGGAAAAGTTTCGCGCCGCCGACGGCGAGAGCTATCAGCAGATCGTCGATAGCTTCGCGCACTGGGACGACATCGACGTCCATTTCAAAGATGCGACTATCACGTCTGGCGGACACGGCTTCAGCGGCATCGCTCGCAAAAAACTTCTCCAGATTCTGCAGCGGCGCTGCACGCAGTCAGGCGTCCAACTCAAGTTCAACACTGAGGTCAGCGATCTCTCGCAGCTGGGTGGAAGCGATTTAATCGTCGCCGCCGATGGAATCAACAGCCGAATCCGCCAGCAACACGCTGAGTTCTTCCAGCTCGACCTCGAAGTTCGTCCGGCAAAGTACGTTTGGCTCGGCACTACTTACAAGTTCAAGGCGTTCACCTTCCTCTTCGTGGTGAACGACTGCGGAGTCTTCCAGGCGCACTGCTACCGCTTTGACGAAGACCATTCCACGTTCATCGTCGAATGCGACGAGCTCTCATGGCGCAACGCCGGGTTCGACAAGATGAGCGCGGCTCAGACGGTCGCCGCCTGCGAGCAAATGTTTTCGCGCTGGCTGAATGGACATCCCCTGCTCTTCAACGCGACCCATCAAGTCGGCTCGCCGTGGATGAACTTCACACGCGTGCGCAACGAGCATTGGCATCACGATCGCATGGTCCTGCTGGGCGATGCGGCGCACACAGCTCATTTTTCCATCGGCTCCGGCACCAAGTTGGCGATGGAAGATTCCATCGCTCTTTCCGACGCGCTGAATTCCGGATTAAACGTTCCCGCTGCTCTCCAACGCTATGAAGACGAGCGCAAGGTGGAAGCGTTGCGCCTGCAAAATGCTGCGCGCAACTCGATGGAGTGGTTCGAGAACGTACGACGCTACGTTCATCTCGATCCCGAGCAATTCACTTACAGTCTGCTGACGCGAAGCCAGCGCGTGAGTCATGAAAACCTTCGTATCCGCGACCAGAAGTACCTGGAGGGCGTGGAGCGTTGGTTCGCCAGTCGCGCGTCACAGCAACGCGTCGAACGCGCCGTGCCGCCAATGTTCACGCCGTTCAAGCTGCGCGAGATGACGATCGCCAACCGCGTGGTCGTCTCTCCTATGGACATGTACTCCGCTCAGGACGGCACTCCGAACGACTTCCACCTCGTCCATCTCGGAGCACGCGCGCTGGGCGGCGCAGGCCTCATCGTGACGGAGATGACGTGCGTCTCCCCGGAAGCGCGAATCACGCTCGGCTGCACCGGCATGTATAAGGACGAGCATCTGGCAGCGTGGAAGCGGATCCTCGATTTCGTCCACAGCAACAGCCAGGCGAAGGTGGCGCTGCAGCTCGGCCATTCCGGTCGGAAGGGATCGACGCGGCTCGCGTGGGAAGGAATGGACGAGCCACTCGAGTCCGGCAACTGGGAAGTCATTGGTCCATCGGCGACACCGCACTCCGGCACTCACCAAGTGCCGCGCGAGATGACCTGCGCCGACATGGAAAAGGTCATCACCGACTTTGTCCGTGCGACCGAGATGGCCATTGCCGCCGGATTCGACATGGTCGAATTGCACTGCGCCCACGGATACCTGCTCTCGAGCTTCATCACGCCGCTGGCGAACCGCCGCACCGACCAGTACGGCGGACCACTAGCAAATCGCCTGCGATTTCCGCTCGAAGTCTTTCGCAGGATGCGAGCCGTGTGGCCCCAATCGAAGCCGATGTCGGTGCGCATCTCGGCAACCGATTGGGCGCCGGGCGGAGTTGACGCTCCGGAATCGGTCGAAATCGCGCGCGCCTTCCGGCAGGCGGGCGCTGATATCATTCACGTCTCGACCGGGCAAACGACTGTGGACGCCCGCCCGCAATACGGACGCATGTATCAGACCCCCTTCAGCGATCGCATCCGCAATGAAGCCGGAATTCCCACGATTGCGGTAGGCAACATCACGGATCTGGATCAGGTGAACGCGATCATCGCTGCGGGTCGTGCCGACTTATGTGCGCTGGCGCGACCGCATCTCGTCGATCCCAATTGGACGCTGCATGCCGCCGCACAACTCGGCTACACCGACCAGTACTGGCCTCCGCAGTACCGCACCGGCAAGCAACAACTCGAGCGGGCCATGCAGCGCGCCAAGGACCAGAAAGCATGAAGGCCGACGATTATCTGCGCGGGTGTCATGCGATCGTCACCGGCGGCGGGCGCGGCATCGGCGCAGCCATTGCCACGACGCTTGCGGAACGCGGCGCAAATTTGTCATTGCTGGGCCGCGACATGAGCCGCTTGCACCGCACCGCGGAGGCCATCCGCGATCGCTACGAATACAAAGTGCAGACACACCAGGTTGATGTCAGTGATGCGGCCTCTGTGCAGAAGGTCTTCCACGACGCCATCAACCAACTCGGAGACGCATACATCCTGGTCAATAGTGCCGGACAGGCGCAGGCCGGCGGATTGGAACAGACGACGGCGGAATTGTGGGAGCGCATGATCGGCGTGAATCTGAGTAGCGCGTTCTACTGCACGCAGCAGGTGCTTCCCGCTATGGCAAAAGCCAACACCGGACGTGTAGTGAACATCGCGTCAACTGCGGGGTTGAAGGGCTATCCGAAGATCTCGGCGTACTGCGCGTCGAAGCACGGACTCATCGGATTCACCCGCGCAATCGCAATGGAATATGCAAAATCCGGTGTGACCATCAATGCAGTTTGTCCCGGATATACCGAAACCGAGATGCTCGACCGTGCCGTCGATGAACTGAAAAAGTCGCTTGGCAAAAATGATTCAGAAGCGCGGGCGATGCTCACGCGTCCCAATCCTCAAGGGCGTCTGGTAACGCCTGAGGAAGTGGCAAATGCGGTTGCGTGGCTCTGTTCACCGGCGGCCTCTGCAATTACCGGACAGTCGATCGTCGTCGCCGGCGGAGAGGTGACGTGAAAACCACTTTTGGATTGCGACCATGACGGCCCCAAACATCAATCCACGTCACTTCCTTTGGCGCGTGCACGCGAAAGTTGCGACGATCACCCTCAATCGTCCCGAGCGCAAGAACCCACTCACCTTTGACTCCTACCGCGAACTCACCGACACCTTTCACCTACTGAATGAATCAGCCGGCATCAACGCAGTCGTGATCACCGGAGCCGGTGAGAACTTTTGCTCCGGCGGAGATGTGCACGAAATCATCGGGCCGCTGGTCGCCGTGCAGACGAACAACACAGACGGTCTGCTCGAGTTCACCCGTATGACTGGCGATCTGGTGAAAGCAATGCGGGCGTGTCCGCAGCCGATCATAGCGGCGATCGATGGAGTGTGTGCCGGTGCAGGCGCCATTCTCGCCATGGCCAGCGATCTCCGCTTTGGAACTCCGCGCAGCAGGGTCGCTTTTCTCTTCGTAAAAGTTGGGCTCAGCGGCGCAGACATGGGCGCGTGCGCGATGCTGCCGCGCATCATCGGCCAGGGACGCGCCGCCGAGTTGCTCTATACGGGCAGATTCATGGGCGCCGAAGAGGCCGAGCGCTGGGGCTTTTACAATCGCGTGGTCGCGCCCGAGCAGTTGATGGTCGAGGCGACAAACTTCGCGCACGAACTCGCCGACGGACCCACGCAGGCTCATGCGACGACGAAGCGCTGTCTGCATGAAGAGTGGAACATGGGCATCGACGAAGCGATCGACTACGAGGCGCGTGCGCAAGCCGCATGCATGCAAACCGAAGACTTCACCCGCGCCTATCGCGCATTTGTGGCCAGGCAGACGCCGAAGTTCGAGGGAAACTGATGCCGGATCGGAGCTTCCTCGCGTGGCCGTTCTTCGAGGAGTCCCACCGTCAGCTTGCGCACAATCTGCAAGCCGGAATCAACGCCGAGATCTCGCCAGGCCAGAACGTCGATCAGCAGTGCCGTGAGATTCTTAAACGATTAGCGTCGCGCGGATTGCTCAAGTACGCAGTACCCGCTGACGGTGGTGAGACCGCCGACTTGGACGTGCGCTCTCTGTGTCTCATCCGCGAGACGCTGGCCTATCACTCCGGCCTGTCAGATTTCGTCTTTGCCATGCAGGGCCTGGGCTCAGCCCCTATCGCGCTTTTCGGCTCCGACGAGTTGAAGAAAAAGTATTTGCCTCGGATTGCGTCCGGTGAGATGGTCGGCGCATTCGCTATCTCCGAACCCGACGCCGGATCGGATCTGCGCTCGGTGCAGACCAGCGCGCGACGAGACAAAGATCACTTTGTAATCACCGGCACAAAGACTTGGATTTCAAATGCGGGCATTGCCGATTTTTACGTTGTCTTCTGCCGGTATCCTGCCGGTGGAGAGAAGTCCTTTGTGGCACTGATCGTCTCTCGGGACTCGCCGGGACTTTCGACCGAACGCTTTGACGTGATCGCGCCGCATCCGATCGGCACGCTGCGCTTTGACAATTGCCGCGTCGCTGCCGCCGCCGTGGTCGGACAGGAAGGATCCGGTCTGAAGATCGCGCTCGCAACCCTCGACATTTTTCGCGCGAGTGTTGGCGCCGCAGCAGTCGGCTTTGCCCGCCGCGCTCTCGACGAAGCGGTCGCGTTCGCGCGGAACAGAAGAGTATCTGGGCACGCGTTATCAGAATTCCAGATCACGCAGGCGAAGCTGGCCGACATGGCGCTGGCGATCGACGCCGCTGCCTTGCTGGCCTATCGCGCCGCGTGGACGCATGACGTCCTCAAGCAGCCCGTCACGCGAGAGGCAGCGATGGCGAAACTGCACGCGACCGAGTCGGCGCAAAGGGTCATTGACGATGCCGTGCAGATTCTCGGCGCGCGAGGCGTGCTCGCCGGATCGGTTACCGAGCAGCTCTATCGCGAAATTCGCGCGCTGCGCATTTACGAAGGCACAAGCGAGATCCAGACGCTGATCATCGCCGGCCAGGTTTTGAAAGCGGCCGCGGGAGACGCCAATGCCGATTGACCGGCGCGCTAGGCGAGAGACAGCGCACGTGGATACCTTCTGCGCCGACCACCTGCCGCCGCCCGAGCAATTGCCGGAAATCTGGCGCGACCTGCCTGAATATAACTATCCCGAAAAAATAAACTGTGCCGCCGAACTTCTGGATGCCTTGGTTGATCGTGGTGACGGCGAACGGACGGCGTTTATCCACGAATCTGGCCCCTGGACATACCAACATCTGCTCGAAGCAGCCAATCAAATCGCGCACGTTCTGATCGAGGAGCTTGGACTCGTCCCCGGCAATCGTGTTCTGCTGCGTGCGCCAAATTGTCCCCTGCTGGTTGCCTGCTGGTTCGCCGTAGTTAAAGCCGGCGGAGTTGCGGTGAACACCGCTCCACTGCTGCGCTGCCGCGAGCTGATCGCCATTGCCGACAAGGCGCAGATCACGCTGGCTCTCTGCGACGCGCGCATTGCCGGAGACTGCGAGCAGGCTTTCCGAAGCCATGAAGACGGATCACCTCGCCATAATGCGCGCCTGGTTCACTTCAACTCAGGCGCGGCCGACTCGCTCGAATCTCTCATGCAAAGGAACTCCGTGAAATTTGCGAATTGCGAAACTTCGGCCGAAGACGTCGCAATCATCGCCTTCACATCCGGCAGCACCGGACGCGGCAAAGGCACGATGCATACCCATCGCGACATCCTCGCCTGTGCCGATTGCTTTCCCCGGCACATCCTGCGGCCCACGCCCGACGACATCTTCATTGGTACGCCTCCGCTGGCGTTTACCTATGCGCTCGGCGGACTGATGTTGTTCCCCATGCGCGCCGGCGCAAGCTCCGTGTTGCTGGAACAACCAACGCCCAAGCATCTACTCGAAGCCATCGAGCAGCATCGCGCCACCGTCTGCTTCACCGCGTCCACTGCGTACCGTTCGATGCTGAAAGAACTTACTCGCGAGCAGACGGCGAGCTTGCGTAAATGCGTCTCCGCCGGCGAGGCGCTGCCGCTTTCTACTTTCGAGCAATGGCACGAAGCTACTGGCCTCAACATTATCGACGGCATCGGATCAACCGAGATGCTGCACATCTTCATCAGCGCTCCCGAAGAGGAGATTCGCCCGGGCGCAACGGGCCGCTGCATTCCCGGTTACCAAGCGAAAATCATTCGCGATGACGGCAGCGACGCTGGCCGCGACGAGATCGGCAGACTTGCAGTGCGCGGCATCACCGGCTGCAAGTATCTCGACAATGCGGACGAGCAGCGCAAGTACGTCCGCGATGGCTGGAATTTCACCGGCGATTCTTTCCGTATGGATGCAGACGGATATTTCTGGTTCCAGACGCGCACCGACGATCTTATTGTCAGCTCCGGATACAACATCGCCGCCGTGGAAGTGGAGCACGTGCTGCTCGAACATCCAGCCGTGCAGGAATGTGCCGTGGTGGGTGTGCCGGACAGCGACCGCGGCCAGATCGTCAAAGCCTTCGTCGTGACCGCCCCGCCAGCACAAGCTTGCGATCGACTCAAAAAAGAGCTGCAGGAATTTGTGAAGGCGCAGATTGCGCCCTTCAAGTATCCTCGTGCCATCGAGTTCGTCTCCGCGCTGCCGCGGACGACCACCGGCAAACTGCAGCGATATCAACTTCGAGAAGCGTCGAAATGAAGAAGTCGAACAATGTTGTGAATCCGAAGGACTGGCCACGTCCCAGTGGATACTCAAACGTGGTGGTGGCCGAAGCGTCACCATTGCCGGCCAAATCGGATGGGATCCACGCGCCGAGGAACTCGTCTCCGACGACTTCGTCCAGCAATCGAGGCAGGCGCTCGCAAACGTTCTCACCGCGCTCGAAGCCGCAGGCTGCGGCCCGGAGAACCTGATCCGCCTCACCTGGTACATCACCGATCGCGATGCGTATCTAAAAAATGGAAAACCGCTGGGCAAGGCGTATCAGCAAGAGCTGGGCAAGAACTATCCGGCGATGTCGGTGGTAGTAGTCGCCGGCCTGTTGGAGCAAGGGGCAAAAGTCGAGATTGAAGCCACCGCCATTCTGCCTCCTGAAGAAGAGAAGAACAAGCAATAAAGGAGCGTCGAATTCCTGCAGCACCTGCTCAGAACTCTCGCTTAGGCGCCGACTGCTCCGGTCCCAACCGCCCCGCCACGATGTCCGCCACAAAGTAGTTTTCACCTTTTACCGGCGATCCGGCCAGGCGGCGCAGAATGGCAATCTGTCCAATGTGCGTGAGGGCGTCGGCGACGGGACCCTGAAAGAGCTTCTCAATCGGAACATGCAACGCCTGATCGGAAGCCAGATATCCATCAAAGGCAGCCAATGCAGTATGGAAGCGATTCACATCCGCGGTCCACGCTAGCGGCTTGGAATCGTGCCATTCGCGCTTGCCGTTGGCCATCGAGAGTCCCCAATCGAGCAGATCGCCGACATGAGCAAGAATTTGTCCGGCGGAGCGGCATCCACCACCACAGGTGAAAGTAGGAAAACCCTCAGGAGCCCCACGCAAAGCCTTTCCCCCGCGATAAGCAAGCGTAGCCAACGTATGGCGCAGCAGTTGCCGCGCAGCATCGGAAAAAATAGATGGAGTAGGATTGGCGGCAGTCATTGCGCCCTCCTGGCAGATAGATGAGCCAACGAAAGAATTGTTACACAAGCACCACCCAAGCTCATGTGGCTGGTGTAAGAACGCAGATTCCTGATGGGAGGCGGTTCGGGATCGTCATAGTTGCCTGCGCATCGAGGCAGAGCAATCTCTCGAATGGTTTGCTGAAATCTGCGGCGAACTCCTTTCTTGATAGGCATTGACCACCGGGTCAGGAATGATCCGGTGTAGCCTCCACCGGACACAGTAGAGATAGTCTAAGTCGGTAAGTATTCCTTCCACTTTGTCTGTGTGCGGAGCGTAGCTGTAACCTGCAAGCGCCTGCGTCACGCCTAGACGGAGACTAGCGCTGCGAATGCCGCTGCCGGAAAAATATAAAGCCGAGAGCTGCAAACGAGACAGGTTGTCCCATAAGACGCGACCGCGATTTTAACAAGCCTCCTCTTTCTCCTTCGGATCGCGAGAATTGTCCAGCCGGTTCTGCGCCTGGGAAATCTTGTTCGCCGCTGCACTCGCGATTGCATCCAGAACGCGCTGCAGTTCCGATCGTTTTATCGATCACCCTCTGCTTTTCAACCTCCGACGGTGCCCTCGCACCGCTTTCCATCGAATGGATCTCTGCCGACAAGCGATCGTGCGCAGCCATCAGGGGCTCTATTTCATTTTCATTCTGTAGTGGACGAGCCACACTTTCGTCGAGAGGAGAGGATGGGATTTTGCCTTTCGCTTGAGGTTCCCGAACCAAAATGTCTTCGCTGGTCCACGTGAATGGGTCTGTACTGCGCAAGAATTCGCGCACCCGCGCGTTCGCGCACCCGCGCGTTCGCGCACCCGCGCGTTCGCGCATGTTTCGTAGCCGATCAACGGTTCCTTCATTTTCGTTGCCCTTGATTGCTTCTTCGAGAGCGTCAATCGAATCCCAAAGGGCAGATTCAGTGTTGCTCGCTTTGGTTTGTCGATTGAAGAAAGAGAGAATCCGCCCTTTCCTTTTTTGACTCTTGCTGCGTTCGGCTGCTTTTGAGCGCGTAAATTCTTCGACAAATACTTCTTCAGGATTGAGCGCAGTAAGTGTTTCGGACATCTTCGCGTCCAGTGGGTGAGACGAAACCGGAGATGTTACATCCGTCCAAAACAATGTCAATCGGTTCTCTGGGTTAATTATTCCCATTTCGGGAATGAGAGAATCAACTGAGAATTAACTGCAAATCTTTGCACGCGGATTGGCACGGATTTCGCGGAAATGTTTGGGTTGCCCAGACTCATGCGGACGCGGGCATTCCGTGAGATCCTTCACATCCGTCTGATCCGTGTGAGCTGCTTCTGCTTTTCCACTCCAGGCTGCGCAGCCTCACTGCCGTGATTTATCCTGAGTGTTTACAGCGCGTCCCAAGGTTCAACTATGCCCGAAGTTGCTCAAGCTACGCAGATGATCACCATCACGCTTCCTGACGGAAGCTCGCGAAATGTTCCACGTGGAACAATTTCGTACGACATTGCCAAGTCGATTTCGCCTCGGTTGGCCGATGCAGCCCTCGCGGCCAGGGTGAACGGACAAATTGTCGATCTCTCGCGTCCGATCGAGGAAGATGCCGAAGTTCGCATTCTTACCGAGCGCGATCCTGAGGCTTTGGAAGTCTTCCGGCACTCTTCTGCGCACCTTTTAGCCACTGCGGTGACCGAATTGTTCCCGGAAACCAAGCTTGGACACGGTCCGCCAACCGAGTCTGGCTTCTTTTACGACTTCTATCGGCCCACTCCGTTCACTCCCGAGGACCTCGAAAAGATCGAAAAACGCATGGCCGAGGTCGTGGAACGGGACGAAAAGTTCGTGCACGAGTACGCTCCGCGCCGTGAAGCGATCCAGAAATACGACGCGGAAGGCGATTGGATGAAGGTTCATTTCATCCAAAAGCACACCGAAGGCGAGGATCGGGTCTCTTTTTACCGCAATGGAAGCTTCGTCGACTTCTGTCGCGGGCCACATATCCCGTCAACTGGACGCATAAAAGCCTTCAAACTGACCTCGATTGCCGGCGCTTACTGGCTCAATGACGAACAAAATCCACAACTGCAGCGCATTTATGGGACGTCCTTTTACTCAAAAAAGGCGCTTGAGGACCACTTAAATGCCATCGAAGAGGCCAAAAAGCGCGATCACCGAGTGCTTGGAAAGCAGTTAGACCTCTTTTCGATTCAAGAACTTGCCGGTCCCGGACTGATATTTTGGCACCCCAAGGGCGGGATTATCCGCAAAGAGATGGAAGATTGGCTGCGTCAGGAGTATCTAAATCGCGGATATTCGCTGGTTTTTACCCCTCATGTGGCACGTGTGGACCTCTGGAAGGTCTCCGGACACGCCGGTTATTACGCGCAAAACATGTTTGCACCCATGGAATTGGACGATGCAGAGTACCGTCTGAAGCCCATGAACTGCCCTGGGCACATCCTGATCTACAAAGATACGCTGCGTTCCTACCGCGATTTGCCCGTCCGGCTGGGCGAATTGGGCACCGTTTATCGCTATGAACGCTCTGGAGTGATGCATGGACTGCTCCGCGTGCGCGGTTTTACCCAAGATGACGCCCACATTTTCTGCACTCCGGAACAGATTGAGGACGAAGTTGTCGGCTGTATCGACTTCGCGCTGGCAGTTTTGAACACTTACGGCTTCGATAAATACCAGGTTGAGCTCTCAATCTGGGACCCAAACGACACCAGTAAGTACATCGGCAGCAAAGAAAACTGGGATAGCGCCATTCGATCGCTCGAAAAAGCGATGCAGCGGCGCGGCATTCAGTACACGACGATCCCGGGAGAGGCCGCGTTTTACGGTCCAAAGATAGACATAAAGCTCGTGGATGCGATCGGAAGATTGTGGCAATTGTCCACCGTGCAGTTCGATTTCACGCTTCCGGAACGCTTTCAGCTCGAGTATGTGGCCGAAGATGGAACGCGAAAGCAGCCATTAATGGTGCATCGCGCGCTCTATGGATCGATTGAACGCTTCTTTGGAGTGCTGATTGAGCACTATGCCGGCAACTTTCCAGTGTGGTTATCGCCCGTTCAGGTGGCGCTGATTCCCATTTCTGAGCGTCATGCGGACTATGCGCAGTCGGTTGCGGACCGTCTGAAGGCCATCGGAGTGCGCGCGCACGTCGATGCGCGGAACGAAAAAATGAATGCCAAGATCCGCGAACACACCATGCAGAAGGTCCCATTCCTTCTCGTGGTGGGCGATAAGGAATCGGAAGCGCAGAAAGTGAGCGTCAGAGCGAGAGGAAAAGGCGATGAAGGCAGCGTTCCAGTGGACAATTTCGTTGCCAGAGTGCAGCGATTGATCGCGTCGCGGGCCCCGTCGCTCGACTAAATATCCGCGAGTCGCGCAATTCTCGGCGGCAATTTGCAGTGGATGAGTCGGCTAATGGCTATTGCGAGGCGCTTTGTGAACGCCATTGATTGGAGTTTTGCCGTTACCGAGCTCTTCGCGGATGCGTTTGGCCTCGTCGCGGGCAGCCTGGGCCTTGCCCCGAACTTCGTTGGCTTTGTCGATTTGCTGCTGCAAAGCAACGGCGCGCGAATCATGTGAAACGTCGCCGGTTTGGAGTTCTCCGATTCCATTGCAATTTTCACAAGTTCTTCCATTGCCGTTCGTTCCACGTCCGCGGCAGGTCGGACACCGAGTCAGCACAACACGAGTCATAGAACGATGATACTGCCAATCGGTGACAATTACGCGCAAAAACGGGCTTCACTACGACGTCTGCGAATCGCGCGTCGGATTCTTTGATCGAAAATTGTCCGGTTTTTTGGTGCCCAGCAAAATATCCGCGTAATGCAAGAGTCGCTGAGTTTCTCCGCTAAACTCCTGATCGGCGAGCCCTGGTCCGCGTCCGCCGCGAAGTTTCGCTGCGAGATTCGCATCCACCCAGAGTTCAGTAGTTTTGCGACGCATGCGTCGGCGACTTGCGCGCCGATCATCGGAATTTTGTGAATTCCGCATTTGAGAATGTTTGGTGAAAACCGCCGAAGTTTGGTTGCTCTTTGGAAGAACAGGCGGAGTTGGGTTCAGTTACGAAGGTACCCAAAAAGCAGCGTTCGGCTTTCAGCTGTCAGCGTTCGGGCCGTAACCGGCATTTTTGAGTTTCTGGTGATTCGTATTTGCAGTCCTCGAGAGCCTCTCAACCTAACCAGATTGCGTCATGGCCGAACCCTGACAGCCGAGCGCCGAGCGCCTTTTTAGTTGAGATTTGAGAGCTTATTAGAGACTACAAATACGCGCACCGCGGATTTCCCATGCTGGTTAGAGGCCGAACACCGACAGCCGAAGGCTGACAGCCTGCCTTTTCCCGATACTGTCCGCGCCGCGATTCTAAGCTCCACCCGAATCGCAAATACTCGTGTACGCTGTGGAGAATCGTGTCTTCCCTTCCTTGCTCCTATCTTCAATTTCCCGACGATGAATCCTGCCCGGATCGGGCGTTTTATTTGGTGGAAATCATTTCGCGCGACGGTCCGCGTTGCCAGGTTGCAATCTGCAAAGAGCACATCCGAAAAGCGTGGCCATACGGGCAAACCGTGCTGGAACGACGATTTCCGGGACGCAGACTCAGGTTATTGTGTGTACGCTTGATGCCGATTTTGCATCTGGAGAAGCGCGCGCCGAAGAAAAAAGCTAAAGCCGCCGGAGCGTAAACGAACGCAATCAGTGTTACGCGCGTGAACCGTTGCGTCGCTGCTCGAGATCTGAGCGAACCTGCTTCCATTTTGCAAAGACCTCTCGAGACTTCTGGCGGATTTCTCTTGCCTGTCGCCGGATTTCGGCGGCCTGTTCCAAAGCATCTTGCCTGCGAGCTTCATCTGCTGATACATCATCCGAATTACCCGGCCTTTTCTGCTTTGAGTTTGCAATCTTAGCTTTGGCGCCGAGCGTGAGACGCATGCTGCGTCGAATCGCCTGTTGCGATTTCACGTGGTCAATTTTGGTGCGACGCAGTTTGTCTTCTAATGACACAAAGATCCCGTTGGAATGATGCGAGCCTCGGCAGAAAAGAAGCCCGCAAGAATACCAGAGTGGGAAAATCCGTGTGCTCTCCCGGCCACGATGGTGAAAGCTTTCCGGACGTAATCTGCCCTCGAAACCATCGTAATTACCCCCCGTACTGGAAGTAGCACATACTTCGGGGCATGAAAGTACGTATATGTTGTCTGGTCATGGCCCTGGTCCCGATTTTCTATTACGGATTCGCGATGATGGCGCCTGCCGGACGTGCGGCGACCGTTTCGATCGGCTTTCAGCAGTTGGGAAAAGCCGCACTTGCGCGCATTGAGAGCGCACAAGACGCCGCCTCTGAATCGGACGAAGTCTTCCAGTCGCGGCTCGCATTGGCGGACGCAGCGATGGCAAGCGCCAACGGCGCGGCCGCAAGCGCGGCCGATCGGAGCCGATACACGCAGCTGGTTCGATATTTGCAGACGGTGAAAATGGAACGTTCGCAGGCTTTCGCAAGTGGAGATGCTGCTTCGCTAGACCACGAATCGACTAACGCCGCGAGAGAAGCCGCCGAACGCGCCTTCAATTAGCGCGGCCAATCCACTCTCGTCTTCACCGCTCCCCAGCCGCCGCAATCGGAAATGTTCCCGAGTAGCTAGCGTCCCCGTGAAACATCTTTGATCCACCTGCTCGTGCAGAACTCCTTCAGAAACCTGATCTTTTGAGGGTTACATAATCTCGTCTTAACCGCATCCTAAACTATTACGAAATCCTTTCAGAGGAGTGCGCAGCCCGCTGCGCTGCGCACGAGGAGCAATAAAGAAAATTGGAGCTTCTGATCAGATTCGTCGTAGGCGGAATCTTTGTCTCAGCTTTCGCAGCGCTGGACGATGTATTCAAACCCAAAACTTTCGCGGGCTTGTTTGGAGCCGCTCCTTCAGTTGCCTTAGCTACTCTGGCGCTTACGGTGCGTAAAGAGGGCAACGTATTTGCGGCTGCCGAAGGGCGCGCGATGCTGGCAGGAGCCGCGGCTCTGTTCCTTTATTGCTTCCTGGTAACTTGGCTGTTGAAGCGAAAGAAGCTGAGCGCTCTTCCGGCAAGTCTCTTATCGACAGTCGCGTGGTTCGGAACCGCCTTTGGCCTTTGGTACGCCTGGCTGAAATAAACGATGCAAATCACAGTTCACTTCGACGCGCTGAAACAAACAAAGTGGTACGAGTTCGGGATCCGGTTCCTGTTCGGCGGCACTATCAGCGTCATCGCCGGTTTGTTGGCGAAAAAGTTCGGACCGTCAGTTGGTGGGCTGTTCCTCGCTTTCCCTGCGATCTTTCCAGCAAGCGTTACTCTCGTCGAAAAACACGAGCGAGAAAGGAAAGCACGGAACGGGCTGCACGGTTTCGTGCGTGGACGCGATGCTGCGGCTCTTTGCGCGGCCGGCGCAGCTTTGGGCAGCATCGGACTGATAGTGTTTTCCATAATTGCATGGCAGCTATTGCCAGATCACTCAGCGCTTTGCGTCCTACCGCTAGCAGGCGCGGCGTGGTTCTTAAGCTCAGTCTGCGTGTGGCTGCTGAGGGAATATCGGCACAGGATATTTCATCGTCAGCAGCCGGAAATGGTCAAACAATTTTGAGCTCTTGATTTGAGTAAGAATGGACCTTCCCTCGTGCGGTGTCCTCCGCGACTCGGCGGTGAAACGATCAGTAATGAAATCTATAACGCAACTGCACTGAGATCTCGCGCGGATTGGCGAAATGCGATCCGCCGAAGGTATTGCTCAGATCGATGAAGTAGCGCTTGTTCGTGAGGTTCAGAGCGCTCACTTTTGCAGACCAATTTTCGCCGAATGACTTGCCGACCGAGAGATCGACCGTGCGATAACTGGGCAGGTGATCGGGGCCGTTCCCATTAAGGAATCCTGAACCATAAGTAAAATTGCTTCCGATCCAACTGCGCATCGGCAACGTTGCCGTCAGACCGGTGCTGAGCGTGTTGCGCTGATCGTGATCTAAAAAGAAAAATCCAGCATCTGGAGGACTGAAATTGGTGAGGCCTCCTGTCACCGCGCCCCTGCCTTCGATGCTCTGGTGCGAGTAAGCGAGGTGAGCATCGAGCCTGTTGAACATTCGCGGAGAACGCAGCGTCGATTCGAAGCCACGAATACGAACGTGGTCGATCGTCAGCGGGAAAAAGACGTTCGAGTTTCCGATCACATCGTGATCGAAGAAATTATGTGCGTAGGTGCGGAAGAGATCGAAGTCTGCAGTCCAGCCTTTCACCGGGGTGGTGAGACCAACCTCGTGCTGCTCGTCACGCTCGCCACGCAGCGGAAGAAATCCGACATTCTGCGCGGACGCAAATTGCAGAAGCGGTCCACCAACCGTCGAAAGCGGCGGCGACTGATAGTAGCGGTCGTATGTTCCACGCAAGATCCAGTGCAGGCGCGGAATGCGGACCGCGGCTCCTACTCTTGGACTCGCGGCGTTCTCATTTACTCCGCCTGCGAAATGCGTGAGGCGAACGCCTCCGTTGAGCGTCAGCCATTGCGTGACTTTGTACTGGTCTTGCACGAAGAACGCTTCGAGCTGACCGTCGGCAATCTCGCGCTGCGCAAATGCGTCGTTGCTGCCATCGTTGGAGATGACGAAAAGGTGGTTGTCGCGTTGTCCAAATGCATAGACACCAGAGCTTACGTTGTGCTTGCCATGAATCATGTTTGCGGAGATCTGTCCGCCCGCGTAGTTCGATCCACGATTGTCGGTAGTGCTCGGAACATCATTGGGACCGCCCTCGAAGGCTGCGCGGTTGAAGTGATAGAAGGGTGAAAACGTGAGCACCAGCTTCGGCGAGAAGGTGTGGATCCAGGAAAAGTTGGCGAATGCGTCCTGCTCGCGCTCACGATCGCTCACTAGCGCCGCTTGCAAATCAGGATTGTTGGGAACCTGGTAATGGTCCTGGCGGGCTGAGCCGGCGAAGCGCAACTGATCGGAAGGTGTTGCGTTGAAGATCAGCGAAGTGAACGCGCCGTATCCGTTGGAGCGGTCGTGCAGGATTGAAGAGGTCGGAGTTTCGAGTCCCAGATCCGTTCGGTTGCCGCTCAGGCTTGTGTAATAGGCGAAGCGGTCGGTGTGGCTGCCGAAGCTGAGTTGATCGTCGGTAAAGTTGTAGCTGCCATAACTCGCCACCAACTCGCCCTCATTGTTGCGTTCAAATCCCGAGCGCGTGACCACGTTGAAAACGCCATACGTGCGATCGCCATATTCTGCCGAGACGCCGCCGCGTTGCGCTTCTAAATAATCGATGTCTTTGGGATCGAATTGCGGGCCGACATTGCTAGCAATATTCGTATTCGGCACGGGAACTCCGTCGATGGCCCACGTAATTTGATGTCCGCCGCGAATATGCAACTGATCGTGAACCATGTACGCGCCGGGCACAAAGTCGGTAATCGCCGCCAGCGAGTTTGCCTGATCCGCGCCCGGAATACGCGCGATCTCCAGCCGGTTCACTATGGTTTCCGTCGTGGAAGATGATGGGTTCACCTGGTCGACATCGCCACTTACCTGAACAGTTTGCTGAACCTTCGCGATGGCGAGTTGGATATGCAGGTCTTGCGCATTTCCGGAAGTCACAGTGGCGTGCAGACTGCCTTCCGCAAATCCGGGAGCACTGATCTTCAACTCGTAATCACCGACGGGAACACTCAAAATCTGAAACAAACCTTCGTTGTTGGTGACGGCGGTCTGCTTCCAGTCGCTCGTCGCGGACTTCAGCAATGCTTCGGCATCTTTAATCGGCCGGTGCTGCGGATCGTGAACAATGCCCTTCACTGTGCCAAACACGGAGCTGAAGCCCACCACAGGCGTGAGCAGGAAAAGCGACAACAAACATCTGCGTAACATGCAATCCTTTCGGTTGGATGCGGAAGCTTCGGGACGAACTGACAAAGCGAAATCGCAGCACATGACGCGCAGTGATTCACTCGAAGATCCGATTAGGAGAGGATTGCGGGAGGGCCGCGAAGATGCCGCGCGCGTCGATCAGCCCTACGCTGGCCAACGACGGCGCCGTCGATCAGGGAGGAAATGCGGAGTTCAACCTGGGTGGAATCGAAAGATGAGATAGCCGCAGAAACAGGAGACGCCTTTACCGCGTGAACGGGACAGTTGTTCGTCGCACAAAAACTCTTTTGATCGCCACGGAGCTGCAACATTGCGTCGCAGTGATGTTTGCCGCCGCGCAGACAGCATTGCGGAACAGGCGCCGGCAACTCCGCCGCAAACATCGGAGCGAAGAACATTCCGAGCATAATCAGCAGCAGCGAATTGGCGATGACACGACGCATAGCAGAGGTGCTGATTGAGAATACACCCAGAGGCGAATGTTGAATTTTGAGTTTTGAATTCTGATTTCTTTTCACCCAACCCCGAATACACCCAAGAAGGCCGAATTATTCCCACTAAAACCAAATCAACTGCTCAATTCAAAATTCAAAAACTCGAAATTCAAAATTGTCCTAACTGGGGCTTTCTACGGCTTCCAGGTGCGAAAGGGGCTGGCGTCTGCCAGCCCGTTCCACTTCGAATGTGAGTCGATGGTTGGGAATGTCGGCGTCCACAATTACGTGATCGCCATGAAGAACTTCGCCTTCGAGAATTTTCAACGCCAGCGGATCCTGCACCATGCGCTGGATGGCCCGCTTCAGCGGACGCGCTCCGAAGGCGCGATCGTAGCCTTCCATAAAGATCATCTCTTTCGCTGCCGGCGTGAGCTGGATTGAGATCTTGCGGTCAGCGAGCATCCTGCGCAGATCTGCCAGCCGCAGTTCGACGATCCTGGTGAGCTGAGCTTCGCCGAGCGGATTAAAGATGATGATGTCGTCCACGCGGTTGAGGAATTCGGGACGGAAGTGCTGTTGCACCACAGTCATCACCTGCCCGCTCGCGCGCTCAAAAGCTTCCGGCGTGCTCAGGTTCTCTGAGGTGAGGAAGCTCGCACCGAGGTTCGAAGTCATGATGATGACCGTGTTCTTAAAATCCACGGTTCGGCCCTTGCTGTCGGTAAGCCGTCCGTCGTCCAGAATCTGGAGCAGCACGTTGAAGACGTCGCTGTGCGCCTTCTCAATCTCGTCGAACAAAATCACCGAGTACGGACGGCGACGCACCGCTTCGGTGAGCTGTCCGCCTTCCTCGTAGCCCACGTATCCCGGAGGCGCC
>CAZLIE010000018.1:32929-38614 GCA_964559345.1 uncultured Terriglobales bacterium | reverse complement strand
CCAAGCTGCAGGCCGGAACTGGTCAATTGGTGATCAAGCAGGACTTCTCCGTCGCTATCAGCGGTGCGGGAGATGCGCGGGTTCGCGCCGCCGCCGAGCGCTTTGTGCACTCACTCTCTCATCAAACAGCCATTCCTTTGCGCTACAAGACGGCACAATCGCTCGCCACGCTGACCATTCAATGCGACCGTGCCGGCGAAAAAGTACAAAAACTGGGTGAGGACGAGTCCTACGTTCTCGACGTAAACGACTCGGGCGCGAAGCTAACGGCGGCCACTCCGTTGGGAGTCATCCACGGACTGCAAACTTTTTTGCAACTCACTGCGTCTGGTCCGCAGGGATTCGCCGCCCCGGCAGTCCACATTGAGGACAATCCGCGTTTTCCCTGGCGTGGATTGCTGCTCGATGCGTGCCGACACTGGATGCCGGTGGACGTTGTAAAGCGCACGATCGATGGCATGGAAGCCGTCAAGATGAACGTCCTCCATTTCCATCTGAGCGAGAATCAGGGCTTCCGTGTTGAGAGCAAAAAGTATCCGAAGCTGCAGGAGATGGGTTCGGACGGCAATTACTACACGCAGAAAGACGTTAAAGAATTGATCGCGTACGCCCGCGATCATGGTATTCGCGTGATGCCGGAATTCGACATGCCCGGCCACAGTCAGAGTTGGTTCATCGGATATCCCGAACTGGCATCTGGCCCGGGGCCTTATCAGATTGAAAGACACTGGGGAGTCTTCGATTCGGCAATCGATCCGACTAAGGAATCGACTTATAAGTTCCTGGACAAGTTCACCAAAGAGATGGCTGGACTGTTCCCCGACGACTTTTTCCACCTGGGTGGCGACGAAGTCAACGGCAAACAGTGGGACGCTAATCCGCAAATCCAGCAGTTCATGAAATTGCACAACATGAAGTCGAACGACGATCTTCAGGCGTACTTCAACCAGCGCGTCGTCAAGATCATCGAAAAAAACAAGAAGACGCCGGTCGGATGGGACGAGGTATTGCATCCGGATCTGCCGAAAGATGTCGTTGTGCAATCGTGGCGCGGCCCGGAATCGGAGGCCCAGGCAGTGCGAGATGGACATCGCGCGCTGCTCTCAAACGGTTATTACCTCGACTTAGCCGAGCCCGCCTCGCGCCATTACATGGTCGATCCGCTGGGCGGCGAGGCCGCGAACCTTTCGCCGGAGCAGCAGAAGATGATCCTGGGCGGCGAAGCATGCATGTGGAGCGAACTGGTGAGCACGGAAAACATCGATTCGCGAATCTGGCCGCGCGCTGCCGCGATCGCGGAACGGCTGTGGTCGCCCGCGGACGTGCGCGATCTGGACTCGATGTATCGCCGCTTGCAGGTCACCAGCGAACGTCTGGACGCCATTGGACTCACGCATCACGCAGCTCTCGACGTCATGCAGGAGCGTCTTGCTCCGGAGAATGTTGACGCATTGCGCGTGCTGGCCGATGTCGTCGAGCCGGTGAAAGGATACAAACGCTCCAGAACGGGCCGCTACACGCAGGAGGTTGCGCTCAATCGGCTGCCGGATTCGGTGCCTCCGGAGAGCATCGTTGCCCGCGATTTCGCGATCAGGGTCGGTCGCATTATTGCCGGAAGCGCGTCGCAGGACGACATCGAAGCCGTTCGTCAGTGGATGATGGCATGGAAACTCAACGACCAGCGGCTCGCGCCGACAATCCAGAAATCGGCATTGCTGCAGGAAGATGCGGCGATCTCACAGAACTTGTCCGCGGTAGGAGCGCTGGGACTGCAGGCGCTCGACCTCGTCACGTCGCACAGCACGGCCCCAGCAGGCTGGCCCGCACAACAAATGGCGCAGCTCGAAGCCATGAAACCGGCACAAGCTGAACTGTTGTTGATGGTGGTTGATCCCGTAGAGAAGCTAGTGCAGGCGGTACCCGCGCAGTAATTCTGGGTTAACCCCGCTTCAGCATTCTTCTCATCCCGAACTCCACCACCTGTGGACACAGCTCATACAGATGGCTAATCCACCATCCGTGCCACGGAACGAAGACTTCGCGATTGCCTCGCAGATAAGCGTTCACCACTGCGCGTGCGCAACGCTCAGGCGAGATTCCCTGCGGACCTGGAATCCGCTTTCCGTCTTCATGAACGGCGTTTTGAGAGAAGTTGGTCTTGATGCGACCGGGGCACACGCTGATCACGCGCACTCCTCCTGGCTCTAACTCGAGACGAGCGGCTTCGCTGAACGCATTCAGCGCGTGCTTAGTAGCGGAGTAAGCGCCCATGTACGGCACTGGCAAGTGTCCAACGACACTCGAGATGTTGATGATGCTGCCGCGCCCTTGCGCAGTCATGACCCGCGTGACGGCTTGCATGCACTCGATCGCTCCAAAGACGTTGGTTTCGAAGATGCTTCGGCATTCGTTCATGGACATAGTGGCAACCGGGGCCATGAGTCCATATCCGGCGTTGTTGATCCACACATCGATCTTTCCGAAGCGCTCCTTCGCAGCGGAGACGAGGGCATGGATTTGCTGCGGGTCGGCCACGTCACAGGCGATTGCAACCGTCCTGTCAGGCCGTCCGACGCGCGCACGCGCCTGCTCCACGCGTCCCACATCCCGAGAACTCATCACAACAAAAGCATCTTGGTCGAGAAATGCCCGGGCAACAGCCTCTCCAATCCCCATCGAGGCTCCAGTTATGACGACGACGTGATCGCGACAGCGCATGGCGTGTGAGCCTTCGGGGATGTTAACAGGTGCCGCGAGGCTGTCGGCGATCGGCGCTCAGCGTTCGGCCAGCTCAGAGACTCTGAGTCTTCGAGATAAGCCGGCTCCATGAGTCAGGTAAGCGCTAGCTTTATCTTTTCGAAACGATGTCATGGCCGAAAGCCGAGCGCCGGAAGCCCCACCACGCTCTAATCCGCAACACGCCCCCTCCCACCCCCCGCGTATAATTTCTACAGGTGATCTCATCCCTAATGAACTTTCCTACAACTCTCGGTGAACTCCGAAAGAGCGAATTCAGTGAAGAACGGCTGCGAACGCGCCGTGTAAAAGACGAGCTCCGCGACAACCTGGTTGAGAAGCTGCGTGCCGGTGGTCCGATATTCCAGGGGCTGGTTGGTTATGACGACACGGTCGTGCCGCAGATCGTGAATGCTGTGCTCTCCCGACACAACTTCATCCTGCTCGGGCTGCGTGGACAGGCGAAGAGCCGCATCCTGCGGGCCCTTACCGGATTGCTCGATCCGCAGATGCCGTACGTGAAGGGCTGCGAGATCCACGACAATCCGTATGATCCGCTGTGCCGATACTGCAAAGATCTGATCGCGAGCAAGCAAGACGCAAGCCCGATCGCGTATCTCACGCCCGCCGACCGATACGTCGAGAAACTTGCCACCCCGGACGTGACCGTTGCCGATCTCATCGGCGACATCGATCCGATCAAGGCGGCGCGTGGCGGCGTCGATCTCGCCAGTGAATTGACCGTCCACTACGGCCTGCTGCCGCGTGCGAATCGCGGCATCTTTGCTATCAACGAACTGCCCGACCTTGCGGGCAAGATCCAGGTTGCACTGTTCAACATCATGCAGGAAGGCGACGTCCAGATTAAGGGCTATCCGGTTCGCCTGAATCTTGACGTCGCGCTGATGTTCAGCGCCAATCCCGAGGACTACACCGCCCGTGGCAAGATCGTCACACCGTTGAAAGACCGCATCGGCTCCGAGGTTCGCACGCATTACGCCAGCACCCTCGAAGAGGGCGTCGCGATCACTGCGCAGGAGGCCTGGACAGACCGCAATGGCCACGCTCTCCACCTTCCGCAGTACATTCGGGAGATCGTCGAGCAGATCGCCTTCGCCGCGCGCGAGGACAAACGAGTCGATAAGCGTTCCGGCGTGAGCCAACGCCTGCCGATCTCAACCATGGAGAACGTGATCTCAAACGCCGAGCGTCGTGCTCTGCGCAATGGCGAGACGACGGTCGTTCCGCGGGTGGGAGACATCTACGGCGCGATGCCGGCGATCACCGGCAAGCTTGAACTCGAGTATGAAGGCGAGTTGCGCGGCGCGGATACCGTAGTGCGCGACTTGATTCGTCTGGCTGTCGCCCGCACCTTCGATACGTATTTCAAAGACGGCAACATGCAGCAGATCACGCAGTGGTTCGACCTTGGTGGTCAACTCAAGTTCAGCGACACCGCAGGATCAGCCGAGCTGCTCGATGGTCTCAAACATATTCAAGGACTCACCGAGAAGCTGGGTGTCGTTGGCGTGAAGCCGAAGGACAAGCCCGAGATCGTGGTCGCCGCTGCCGAGTTTCTGCTAGAGGGTCTCTACGCGCACAAGCGTATCGGACGCAGTGAAGAGCGCGTCTTCACTGCTCCGGAGAAGCAGCCTCGTCCGGAGCGGGTGCCCGGCCGAGAAGACGTCCCGGCACGGCGTCGTCCGTACAACTAAGCCAACAGTTTCGAAGAGTGTCATGAAGTTCATCAAGTACTCCAAATACGTCCCCGATCCCGCTGGCGAGATGAGCATGGACGACCTCCTCAGCGCGCTCTCCGACTATCTGCTGCAGAGCGGCTTTCAGGACTCGTGGTATCCGTATGAGTTCGGCGATGACGAGCAGACGCTCGACGATCTGCGTCAAGCGATCCAGCAGGCGCTCGAGGCCGGGGACATGCTCGACGAGAACATGCGCGATCAGATCGAGCGCATGCGGGCCGAGGGTCAGCTCGATGAACTGATTGAGAAGCTCATCGACCGCATGGAGCAGGAGAACTACATCAGCGTCGATCAGCCGTTCGATCCTTCGCGGCCGTCCACTGCTCCGGGGCAGAGCGGCGAGATGCAGGAGGGTCAGGTGAAGTTTGAGGTCACCGATAAAGGCCTCGACTTCCTTGGCTACCGCACGCTGCGCGACCTGCTCGGATCGCTGGGCAAGTCGAGCTTCGGGCGTCATGACACGCGCGACCTGGCCACCGGTGTCGAAGCGAGTGGGGCATCACGCGCTTACGAGTTCGGTGACACGCTGAACCTCGACATTACTGGAACGCTGTCCAACGCCATCCAGCGTGAGGGACTCAAGGTCCCGCTCAACCTCGAGTACTCCGACCTGCAGGTGCATCAGTGCGAGTACCAGTCGTCCTGCGCGACCGTGCTCCTGCTCGACTGTTCTCACTCGATGATCCTCTATGGCGAAGACCGATTCACTCCAGCGAAGAAGGTCGCGATGGCCCTGTCGCAGCTGATCCGCACGCAGTATCCGGGCGACTCGCTATCGCTGGTGCTCTTCCACGACTCGGCCGAAGAGCTGCCGATATCGCAACTGGCGCGGGTGAAAGTTGGTCCGTACTACACCAACACGCGCGAGGGACTGCGGCTGGCGCAGCGCATCCTCGATCGTCAGCGCAAGGACATGAAGCAGATCGTGATGATCACCGACGGCAAGCCGTCGGCCCTCACGCTGGAAGACGGACGTATCTACAAAAATGCCTTCGGCCTCGATCCGCTGGTGGTGAGTCAGACGCTTGAGGAAGTTTCGCGCTGCAAGCGCTCAGGCGTGATGATCAATACCTTTATGCTCGCATCTGATTTTGGGCTGATTCAATTCGTGCAGAAGGTAACGGAGATGTGCCGGGGCAAAGCGTACTTCACCACTCCCCACACGCTTGGGCAGTATCTGCTGATGGAT
>CAZLIE010000018.1:0-32919 GCA_964559345.1 uncultured Terriglobales bacterium | reverse complement strand
GGACTACATGTCGCGTAAGAGCAGAACCATTCATTAGATTTCGAAATTACACAATTTCGAAATCTTCTAGATCTTAGTTGCCGGAGTAGCTGGTTGCATCGGTCCGACCTCTTCCTTGCGAACGGCGGCTTCCGCGGCTTGGAATCCCAGCTTCGAATGAGTGCCGTCGCAGAACGGCTTATTCACTGACGCGCCGCAGCGACACAGCGAGAACGCAGGCTTTGCCGACAAATCCCACTCGCGCCCTTCAGCATCCACCAACTTCACTGGTCCTTCAACGCGATATGGGCCGTTGGGTTTCACTGTGATCTTCACTTCAGACATTTGCGCTCTCCTAGTTTTTTTTGTCGAATGTAGTGTGGACTCCCGATTCTAAATGTTCTGGCAACAGCTTGCCTGCATTCGGCTTGAGAAGACAAAGGCGCGGGCGGCCGCATCCACGCAAGCTGGTGAATCTCAGGATTTATTTTCGGAACGCCACGTTGATCAGGAGCTTCTCGCCGCTCACAGCGACTACGTTGCAGAAGGTGCGTTCACCTTCGCGGATGAAGTCGAGACCCACACGACTTTTGCCGATGCGCAGATTGCGGATGCGTAGAAATTCGAGCCAATCAGGCAGCATCGGATTGATGATATTCAATTCTCGGCGCGATGCCGTCGGACGAATTCCCAGCACCGAAGTCAGCAAAAGGAAAAACGCTCCTGATGCCCAGGCCTGCGGTGAGCACGAGACCGGATAGTGCACGGGCTCATCGTATTCGTGCCGCTGCACACCGCAAAAAAGTTCCGGCAACCGGTAGTCGCGGAAATTCAGAGCCGCCTGATAAAGCGCGGTGAATATCTGTTTCACTTCTTCGCGGAACCCGTACAGCGCCATGCCGTGAGCGACAAGCGAATTGTCGTGCGGCCACACCGATCCGCGGTGATAGCTCAGCGGATTGAACACGCGCTCGCTGCGCGCCAGCGTTCGCCATCCCCACCCTGATTGCATGTCATCGTGCATGAATCGTTGCACTACTGAGCGCGCACGATCGCGTTGAATAGCGCGCGTAAACAGCAGATGCCCAGGATTCGACGAGATCACTTCCAGCGGCCGCTTGTGATTGTCGAGGCCCATCGCATAGAAGCCGTCACGAGGCAGCCAAAAACTGTGCTCAATCCGCTTGGCCAGTTCCGCAGCCGATTTCCGCAACTTGTCCGCACGTTCGTGATCGCCGAACATGCGCAGCAACTGCGCCATCCGATACTGGGCCTCGTAGCAATATCCCTGCACTTCCACCAGCGCGATCGGCGGATTCGCGACACTGCCATCGCGGTGCATGTTCGCGTCCCATGAATCCTTCCAACCTTGGTTGGTCAGCCCGCGCGGCGAACGCTTCTTGTATTCCACAAACCCGTCTCCATCGAGATCGCCATATTTCTCGATCCAATCGAGCGCTGCATAAGCGGCGGGCAATAAGTCTTTTACGAGTTGTTCGTCACCAGTCCAGTTGAACGTTTCGCTCAGCAGGATCAGAAAGAGTGGAGTTGCATCGACCGATCCGTAGTAAGGACCGAACGGCATTTCGCCCGCGCGAGTCATCTCGCCGGAGCGATACTCGTGCGGAATTTTTCCCGGCTCCTCGTCGAGCCAGTCGTTGAACTGCTTGCCTTGAAAGCGCGAGAGCACGCGCAGCGTCTCGCCGGCAAGGCGCGGATTCAGCAGCAGCGCCTGATAGCCGGCGATGATCGAGTCGCGGCCGAACATGGTTGCGAACCAGGGAATTCCCGCGGCGACGACGTGTTGCTCGCCATCCGGAATTTGCAGCGCATTAAAATCGGAGACGCAGCTCCTCAGACTTTCGTCGAAAACATCGTTGCTGCTCTGGAACGAGGTGCATTCTTCTTCCCAGCGGCGATAGGCCTCGCGGCGATCGCGAAAGCCCTGGACGATGGTTCTGTCCGTCGGACGCGCGGCCTTGCCGTTGAGTCTGCACGTGACGGTGTTCAGTATCTCCGTATTGCCGCAGGGCGGGACGCTCAGCTTCCATCGCGCAACACCGTTCTCGATCTCCAGCGGAAGAAGTTGAAACTTCACCTCTGTTTCGCGAGTGACGTTGTCGAGTCCACGGTAGAAAAACACCAGCGAGTTGCCGTTGGTAACCGGACGATAGTAGTGGCCGCACTTGTGGCGCGCGCATCCGCGCACCTGGAAGACGTCTACGAAATCGGCGTCAATCGCGATCTCCACATCGAGCGTAACTTCAGCCTGATTGAAATTGGAGAAGATGATCGAGTCATACAGCACGTCAGAGGCAAGCAGTTGCTGGCGCCGGATGTGAATTGTGTTTTCCGGCAGATCGAAGGAGTTGATCTGCGACAGCGTCCCTGTCGTCAATTCGATCTTCGACGCGAATGTCTTCTCTGTACTCGAAGAGAGAACGACGGTGCGCTGTCCTCCGACTTTAAGTTCGAGCTTGCTCAGGAAGCGCGTGTCGTCATGAAAAAATCCGACATCAGGCGCGCCAGCCGGCGTGATCTCTCCCGAGACGGTCGTCGAGAGAAAGGTCTTTCCGTCGATCAGGGTGAGATTGTTGACCTTGCGCGGCTCGTGGACCAGGAAGCCGTTCTGGGCCTCCGGATATGGACACGCTATTTCCTCCAGTTCCTCCGGACTTACCCGTACAGCGGTGCTCATGCAGCCGCTCCAGGGGCTTCGGCGAGGGCGATAGGACCCTCCTCATCAAGATCCGAAACTTTGGGCTGGCCGCCCAAGCAAATCTCTTCGTACAGGTCCAAATATTTTTTCGTCATTACTTCGACCGAAAAATTCTCCTCTGTGTATTTACGGATGAGATTAGGCGCAATATTCAGATCGCGAACGCGGCTCGCCATTTCGTCAACATCTTTGCAGACGAAACCCGAAATACCGTCACGGACGATCTCGGGAACCGATCCCCCGGGCAGCGCGATCACCGGCGTGCCGCACGCCATCGCCTCAATCATCACAAGTCCGAACGGCTCATTCCACTGGATGGGAAACAGCATGGCCATCGAATTTCCAAGCAGCTCATTCTTTGCTTCGAGGTCCGCCTCTCCAATGTACTCGATGAACTTTCCATCGACGTGCGGCTTCACTTCAGAATCATAGTAGCTTGCGAAGAGCGGCTGAATCTCACCGGCGATCTTCAACGGTATTCCTGTCTTCTTCGCAACCTGAATCGCAAGATGAGGCCCCTTTACCTGAGCCAACCTGCCAATGAAGCTCAGGTACGGCTCCTTCTTCTCTCGCACGCGGTATTGGCCCATCAAAATGCCGTGGTGGATCGTTCGCATCTTCGGCATGACTTCAACGGAACGCTGGAAATCGCTGATCGTGACGTAATCCACGTCAGGGTAGAAGCTGTAGAAATTGCTGAGACCCTGCTCGTGCGGATGATGCACCGTGTAAATGAAGGGAAGATCGACGAGCCGTGTAGCCGAAAGTCCCGGGGCATTGTTCAGATGAATGATGTCGCAATCGGCAGCAGCGTCTGCGATGGCCCAGGAGGTGTGGTTCAGGTCCTTCATGTTGGAGAAAATGTCTCCGTCCAGCGGCCACTGTGACTCTGGATAAAGCGACTTCACCTCGACCCCGACGGTCGATTCCCCATTGGCATAAACCACGACGTCGATTCCGTTTGCCTTCAATCCCTCCGCTAAGTGACCAATAAACAGCTCGGTGCCGCCATACACTTTCGGCGGAACCGGAATGAAGGGCGGAGCGATCAGCGCGATTCTCATTCACATCCTTTGATGATTGAGGGTTGCGGGTGAAGCCCGGAGGCGCTGGGCGGCAACTGGTTTTGTCCAATAAGTAGAGATGCGGAAACTGGCGGTAGAAGTTGGCGCGGGGCCCGCGGCGGAATTGCTGACCTGAGATAAGCGATTGAACGCAGAAGGATTAAGCTATCAAGAGTTTGGAGGATGGGCCGTGCATAGAAGCGGGGAATCTAGTCTCGCTGCGGTGGAAAATGTATCTCTTATCGTTGGCTCGATAAGCACCAGCGCTAAAGCGTAAACAAAATTTGGGGTAGCGCGTTTTTCCCGCAGCGCTGAAGCGCCCGCTTCCTCCTGCTGAAGCAGGAGGCTTCCACCAAAAACCACTTACGTCACCATTACCGGAACGTGCTTTGTTGCTGAAGCGTGCTTCACGTTTGCGACTGCCTGCTCGAACTGGCTCGCCCGAACTTCGCTGGTGTGCTCGCGCAGCACTCGTTGCTGTGCAGCCTCGCCAATGCTGCGCAGCTCCGAATCTTCTAGGGCGAGATAGCGCACCACGTCCATTGCGTCGAGCGGAAGCAGAATCTCTTTTCCAGGTTCAAAGAAGGTGTTGAGGCCTGGCCAATTATCCGACAGGATCGTTGCGCCGCATGCTGCCGCTTCGAATAATCGGACCGAGGGAGAATAGCCGGCCATCACCATCTCTCTTCGGGTTACGTTCAGCGTGACTCTCGATGACGAGTAGAAGCGGGCGTGCCACCGCGGATTCAGATGGACGATACGACGAACATTCGTTGGCCAGCGCACCTCCTTCGGGTACTGAGGACCGGCTACCAGGAAGCGTTTCACCTGCAACTGCTCGGCAGGGCGGCAGAGAAATTCTTCGAGCTTCGCCTGACGATCGGACGCATAAGTTCCCATGTAACTCATATCGCAAGCAAAACGTTTGTTCATGCCGAAGCGACGATAGTGTCGTGGATCGAAGGAACAGTACAGCGGCACCACCGATTTCGCGCCAAAGCGCTCCTCGATCTCGCGCAGCATCGGACCGCCAGTGAAGCTGTAGTACACGTCGAAGCCGGCAACTTGGGCGGCGTTAAGGTAGTCCGTTTTTCCATGCTGCCGTAAGCCGGCAATGGTGATTGGCGTATCAATGTCATAGAACGCCTTTACTCCAGCGTTGCTGTCGAGCACTTCATCGATGGCCGCAGCGCCTTCAGGAAAGTACGACCCGATCAGTGCGACATCAGCACCAGCGATCTCCGCTCTCACTTCGGGAAGAATTTGATTCCAGCTTTCATACAGCCGAACGCGACAATAAGGCGGATCGGGCAAATCGCGATTGGAGGCATACCACTCGACATCTTTTTCATAAAAGAGAATGTCGTGCCCGCGACGATGTAAGGCCTCAGCCAGAGCGCGGAAGGTGGTCGCGTGTCCGTTGCCCCAGGCAGACGTAATGGAAAGGCCGAAGATGACGATTTTCATCGCTTTAGTTGCCGCTGCAATCAAAACTTAAACACAATCAGGCGATTGCCGTCCGCAGGGCCGCTTGCTTCAAGACTTCCGACACTTCCTCTGCGCGTTGCGCGTAGGTGTGATCGCGCAGTGCGCGTTCGCGTATCGCCATCCCAATTCTACGTGTCTGTTGGGCACTGATCTCGCGCAGGAACCCGAGGATCTCTTCGGCGGAACGTGCCACGAGAATCTCACTGCCAGGTTCAAAGAACTGCTCGATGCCTGTCCAGGCGTCAGTGATCAGGCATGCGCCGGCTCCGGCTGCCTCGAAGACGCGGGTTGGCGGCGAGAATCCGACGGACGCCATCGACTCGCGATTCAGGTTCAGCACCATGCGGGCTGAACAGTTCACGCGATTGTGATCGCCGGTTGCAACATGTCCGATCCAGCGGACATTGCCGGGCATTGGCTTTCCGCCCCAGCCCTCACCACCGAGAATGAAACTCAGATCGGGAGCAAGTTCGGCTGCGCGCAAAAAGAACTGCTCAACCCGCTGTTCGCGATCAGGCAGACGATTGGCAACCAGCACCAGATCACACTCGAGCGAGGGATCTTTGCTGATCGGATAGTGACTCTCGGGATCGAGTCCGTTGTAGATCGGATGACAATTGCGGGAGCCCAGCCGGAGATAGTGTTCGACGACCGGCAGTCCGCCGCCGTAAGTAAAGATAAAGTCGAAATCCGGAATCATCGCGCGCAACGGGTCGGCCGGATTGGTTTCGACTCGCTCCAGCGTGGCCGGAGCGTCTACGTCCCAGAACGCACGAAGAGCTTCACTCTGGATTCCCCGCGCGACCGCGAATTCCAGTTCGATGTCATCGGCTCCGACGCCGCTATGTTTAATGATTAGGTCGGCGCCCGCCGCGCGGCTGAAGACCTCCGGCACGTCGCCCGGGGTGCTGTACACCAGGCTTTCAACGTAAGAGTAGTCGCCGGGATCGCGCTTCTGTTGACGTCCATAGACGTCCGGCTCGGCAAAGGTGATGCGATGGCCGAGTCGGGCAAGATTGCGATAGATTCCGCGATAGTACGTCGCCGCTCCGTTCCAGTATGAAGAAGTAATACTGGAACCGAAGACGAAGATGTTCATCTCGTCATTTCCTCGTAGATTCCGATGAGCTGCTCGGCGCGATGTGCGCAGGTATGACGCGCAAGGATAGTCTGACGTCCATTCTCTCCGAGTTGCCGGCGGGCGCGAGCATCGTTCAGCAAATGTTCGATCTCGGCGCGCATCGCCTCTCCATCCGGCACGCAGAGATAGTCCTGGCCGGGACGAAACAGATTCTCCGAATCATTCCAGGGAGCGCACAATAACGGCACTCCACACGAGAGCGCTTCGAAAACGCGAATAGTCGGGATGCCACTCAAACCGTTTGTGTATTGACGACGCGGGACGTGCAAGGAAACCGCATTCTCGTTGTAGGCCTGAGGAGCTTGGAGGTTGGGCAGATATCCGCGATACTCAATGCCTGCCGCAGCCAGCTTCTCCAATCCGTGTTCGGGATACCGCACGCCGTACACAATGAACTTCCTCTGCGGCATTTCAACCGCCGGCTGGACCAGGAATTCCATCAATTCACGCGTGCGCTCGTCGTCACCCCAGTTTCCGATCCACAGAACGTCGCCTTCTGGCTTAGTTGTGAATGGCGTGAAAACTTGTTCATCTGCGGCTTCGTGAAACGTCCAGACGTTCGGCACGCCGAAGCCATCGACATAAATCCGCCGAATGGCTTCGCCAAACGCCAGCACGCCATCTACTTTGTGCAAGTGAAAGCGCAGGATGTCCGCAGGACGGGTATAGGCACGGTGGTGCGTATCGTGGAAAAGAACGCGGAACTTGTACTTCTCTTTTCTTGCTAGAACTTCGTTGACGACCCAAGGCTCGTTCCACTCGTGAATCAGGACAAGATCGACGTCTTTGAGCTCCTCATCGATAAACGGATCGAATGTGTCGTCGTTGTTGTAAAAGTGGATGTTGAGTTCGGGATAGATGCGGCGAAAATCATCGACCGCATCGATCGCGGCCTGGCCTTCATGGCGCATCAGGTTGGCAAGCGACCACGCGCCTAGTTCCTCATAGGAGCGGACGTCATGACCAAGTTTTATCAGTGCGCGAGAGAGTCCACGCAGAAAATGAGCATTCCCGTGGTTCCAGTCGGAGACCAGGGAATGCGCGAAGATGCGGATTCGCAGTGGACGACTCACGCGGCTGCGGCCTCCGCGCTCACGAGTGTGCGATAGAGCGCCAGATAATCCTCCGCCATTCTGTTTGAGTTAAATTGCTTGCGGGCGCGCTCGAGGGCGCGGGCAGCGTACTCTGAACGCCGCGTAGAATTAGATGCAAGTTGATGGATTGCGTCCACCAGAGCTTGCGAATTGTTTGCCTCGAAGTAGATCGCAGCGTCGCCCCACAGCTCCCTGAAGCTCGGAATGTCATTGGCGACGATAGCGCAGCGCGACAATGCCGCCTCCAGCGGCGCCAAGCCGAAGGGCTCATATCGCGAGGTCGCAATGTACATGCAGGCCCGCGCGAAAAGTTGGCGCAACTGAGCTTCAGATTGCGGACCGCGCATTTCCAGCGCCGACAGGCTGTTTTCGAGGCTCCGCATGGAGGGCACACTCCCTTCCGGACTGCGCGCCGAGCCCACCAGAACGACTTTCAACGGCAGGTCGTCATGGAGCAACAAGGTCGCTTGCTTTCCGGCGTCCCACAACCGGCCTACGGAGGCCGCGTATTGCTCCTTGGACACATGCGGAATGAAAAGGTTGGGATCGCGCCCGTTATAGATCACCGTCGGGCGCTTTGGCTGGACGTAGCGGAAGGTTTGCTCAAGCATCCAGTGGCTCGGCGCGACGACCACTTCGGCTGCGGAGAGGCCGCGGGTGACATTCTCGCGATATTGCCGGATCCAGCCGCTCTCCGGCGGCTCGCCGCCATGGACTGAAATCCACCAGCTCACGACATCGCTGTGAGCGACCACCAGCTTGGGAATATTGCAGTCAAGAGCGCCGTAGAAATACTGGTTGGAATGTAGCAGGTCAGGCTTGGTCTCTTCGATGATCGACCGCAGCAGTTCGGCGGAATCGTTCAGGTCTTCCTGCGCGTCCTGCATCCATTCCAAGCGAAATGGGGTGGGATGGTAAGTGACGCCTTCGAGCGCCTCCATCCATTGCGTCTGCTGGCGCGTGGGAATGTCGCCAAAGCTAACCAGCGTAATGCGTACACCACGTCGCGATAGCTGCGTCACTAATTCGCGGGTGTAGGTCCAAACCCCGCCAATCGTGTCCGCAGTCATCAATACGTGCATTCAAGGTCCTCAATTGCCGCCGGCCGCTGTTCCTGGATGTCGCTAAAGCCCTTATCCTTGAACAACGACGTGTAGAAGTGATGCGCCCGCTCCCATGCCGTGTCGTCCGGCAGCTCACCAAAAGTCTGGACGTACAGCGGACTTCCGGGGAATGGGAACATCGGCACTGGCTCGCTCACCCAGACGCCGCCCGCTTTTAACTGTTCCTGCCAACGACGAATCTCGGCCTTATCGTCATGCTCCGTCAGGATGAGGTTCGCCTGCACCCACGGAATCCGCTGGCGGGCATACAGCAGCAATTCGCCGATGCGCTCGGTGTCGATCCGGCAATTCTTGTTCAGTTCGTCGCGTCCGGCTTCGGTAATCGATTCTATCCCGCATTCCATGGAGGTGCAGTGCGCTCGTCCGAGCAGATCGAGCTTCTCTTCGTCCCAGAGGTCAATACGGGTTTGAAAGCCGATTTTGACTGGACGCTCGGCAATGCCTTCGAGCAGCTTCAGGACGTTCTTCCCCACCCCGAAGATCTCGTCGATGAAGTAGATGTAGTCCACCCCACGCGTGACCAGACCATCGATCTCGGTCAGCAGGGCGTCAACGGCGCGCTCGCGGAACTTGTTGCGGAAGAGCGTCTTATTGCAGAAAGTGCAGGCCCATGGACATCCGCGGGCAAACTCCAGTTCGGCGCCGCGGCCTGATCCGCTGAAGACGTGATGCCGGTGCTGATGCAATTCAACCGGGTAATTGTGGAAGTCCAGTGCATCGAGCGTCTTCAAGTCGGTTACGCCGAGCTGTGCGCTGATGTGCTCGCCCTTGTCGTCGCGCCAGCAGCACCCGGCGATGTCCGCCCAGGGCTTCGACGCGAGCTGCGGCAGAGTCTGGTCGGGTTCGCCGCGCATGGCGATGTCGCAGCCGGTCTTCCGCAATGTCGCTCCGGGCGTTGCCGATGGATGTGGCCCAATCGCGGCCTGGATTCCATGCCCGCGAAGCGCTCCAAACCATTCCTGCGGGACGCGCAACTCCGGGGGCGGACAACGCCAAAACAAATACGACGGCGCGGTCGGTACCACGAGAAAATCCGGCTTGAAGTCGCGTACCCGCGGCGCGACATCGGTGGTGCTGAGGTTTTCGACTTGCGCGTCGATCAGCAGCGACTCGCCGCCGCTCTTACGCACTTCGTCATAAGCGAAGAGAAGTTCAAGGGGATAGTGCGGATCGGGGCAACCGAAGTATGTCGATCCGGTAAAGCTCCAGTTCGGATTGATGAAGGCATACTTCATTACGCCGTCCTCTCCAGCAGTTCGATGGGCGCTGGTTCAGGAATGACAATCTCACTCTCCTTGGCGCCAAAGAGCTCGCGATGCTCTTTCCAGAAAGCATAGATCGCCGCCAGCGTTTGCTGGACCGAGTAGCGCGGCTTCCAGCCGGCATCGCGCGCGAGCTTGGAGCAGTCGCTAACGTAAATAAGCTGATCGCCGGGACGCCGCCGCTTGTGTTCGAAGATCAGGCGCTTGCCCGTGACCTCTTCGATGTCTTCAATCAATTCAAGCAGCGAGATGGTGTTCTCTTCCCCTCCGCCGACGTTGTAGATTTGCCCGGCCGTCTTCGGCAGCGAGATGCGCGCGGCCTCGAAGGCCCGCACCAGATCTCCCACGTAGAGCACATCGCGCACCTGGCGTCCGTCACCATAGATCACGAGCGGCGCGCCGCGCAATGCGGTGTACAGAAAATGCGCGACCCATCCCTGATCCTCGTTTCCGTACTGCATTCCACCGGCGATGCATGACATGCGGAAGACCACAGAAGGCAATCCGTACATGCGCGAATACTCGCGGACATACTGGTCCGCGGCGCCTTTCGAGCAGCCGTACGGCGAATGGAAGTCGAGCGGCTGTTCTTCCGAAACCGATTTGCGGTTGAGGTACGTGTAGCGCGTCGCGGTCGACGCGAGCGGCTCGTCCAGCATCTCGCCATAGACTTTGTTGGTTGACGTAAACAGCAGGAAGGGCTGATTGCCGGACTTGCGCGCGGCTTCGAGAATGTTGAAGGTGCCGACGGCGTTGGTTTCAAAGTCGCGACGAGGGTCGCCCACCGAGGTGGTCACCGCCACTTGAGCGGCGAACTGATAAATCTCTTTGGCATCTTTCACGGCGCGCTCCACGGCCGCCGAATCGCGAATATCTCCAACCGTTACCCGAAGCCGCCCCGACTTGCCTGTGGCTTCCTGAAGCTGCTTGAGATTGTGGTGAACGCCCTTGCGCGAGAGATTGTCGAATACGTGCACCCGGGCGCTGGTCTCCAGCAGCAGGCGTTGCGCGAGGTTCGCGCCGATGAAGCCTGCTCCACCGAAGATCAGCACCGATCGGTGTTCTTGCTTTCCCATCACGTCTTCCATTCCAATCCTTCCTAGGCGGTAAGTCCGAAAGTCTGCAGCTCGGCTACCATGTCGGCGGCCTTGTCTTCAGCGCGCTGCCCGCGCAGCCATTCCACCAGCTCGGCGATTCCCTGATCGAAGCTCACCTGTGGCCGGTATCCAAGATAGCGACGAGCTTCGCTGATATCTCCGAAGCAATGCCGAGTGTCGCCGGCACGATATTTGCAGGTGATCTCGCAACGAATTTCGAGTCCAAGCGCATTCGCAAGCGAAGCGGCCACTTCGCGGATGGAAATCGGCATTCCTGAGCCGATATTCAGCGCTCTGCCGTCTGCGCTGCTGGTGTCCATAGCGAGCAAGTTGGCCGCGACCACGTCGTGAACGCTAACGAAATCGCGCATCTGCTGGCCGTCTTCAAACACCAGCGGCGCGCGCCCGTTGAGCAGGCGCGAAGCAAAGATTGCCGCCACGCCAGTGTATGGGTTTGAAAGCGATTGCCTGGTGCCGTAAATATTGAAGTAACGCAGCGCGACGACCGGCAAACCGTACACACGCCCGTACAGCAGGCAGATTTCTTCCTGGTCTTTTTTGGACAGCGCATACACCGAAGTGCATTGGAGCGGCTTATTTTCGGTTGTCGGAACCGGCGTGAGCTCGGCGCTGCACTTGGGACAGAGAGCCTCCCATTGCCGCTTTCGCAATTGTTCCGACGGGCGCGGGCTCGGAGCAACATCGCCGCAAAGGGCGCATAGATATTGTCCTTCGCCGTAAATCGACATCGAAGAAGCCACGATTAGCTTCTCGACTTTTGATTTGCGATCGAGCAGCGCCTGAAGGAGGACCGCGGTGCCTTGCGTGTTGGCGCCCATGTAGTCCGCAATCTGGTACATGGATTGACCAACTCCGACCGCAGCGGCGAGATGAAATATCACCTCCACGCCGGCAATCGCGCGTTCCACGCCGGCAGCGTCGCGCATATCGCCCTCGATCAGCTCAATCTCAGCGGGAAGATATGCAGGAATTCTCGTTCCGTGCACTTGCGGCGCCAAATTGTCGAATACCCGGACATCATGACCGGCCGCGAGCAACGCGTCAGCGAGATGCGATCCGACGAATCCAGCTCCACCGGTGATCAGAATCTTCTTTGCACTCATCTTTTTAATCGTCCGATTTCGTCCTGTGAGTCTCGATTTCTCTGTTCAGAACTCTCTTTCTGCGTTCTCCAAAACGCTAGCGAAGCGCCGCCCCCGACGCATAAATCTCGCTGCTCGATTCCGCTGCTGTCTTCATTCTGGCCGGCGCATAACGCCCCACTGCCCACGCTGCGAACTCCGCAAAGCGATTCGGGTCCTTCGGAGGGCTGGTGTAATGCTGCACCAGGCCCAAATGTTCCGGCGTAAAACACAATGTCAGCGTCGTATCGAATTCTTCCAGCGCCGACATCTGGCGATCAAACCAGGCTTCCGCGTTCTCCCGGAAGCTGTCTGCCCAGCTCACGCCGGTGCGCAGGTAACGAACTTTCAGCTTGCGCAGCCACTCCACGGTCGCTTCCAGACGGTGATCTTCAAAATGCAGCCACTGGCAAATGCCTAACCCTTCAGGAAAATGCGACGCTGCAAGCTTGGGAGTGCCATCTTCGCGCAGCAATCCCATGTAGTAGTGCCGGTAATACGCGCTTCCTTCGGCCTCTTTGTGCCGTGTAGTGGCCGTCCAGGTGGCGGGCAGGTCGAACAAACTGTACCAATGGATCCGCTCAACCTGGCCGAGCAGCAGCTCAGACATCCGTTGCACGCCGAATAACTGCACCTCATCGGCCCCAAACGACGATGCGCCGACCTCAGAAACCCATATTGGAAGCCGTGTAACGGCCCTTATTTCGTCCAATTTGGAGGGCCAATCGTCCACTTTCCAGTGGTTCCAGTCCATGGGGAAGCCATGAACGGCCACAATATCGACCGCATCCAGCACCCCTAGGGACGCCATAAGTTCAACAAAATGCGGATCAATGGGCGAAATTCCGCCCAAAACGACAGGCAAATCGGGGTTCACGCGCCGGATTGCGGACGCCGCGCGGATCGACATGTCGGCAAACAGCTTCCAATCGGGATCGATCTTGAAGTCCCAATGCGACAAATTGTTCGGCTCATTCCAGAGCATCACCGCTTCAACCATCGTTTCCCTCAGTAAAAACGCTCTACAGCGTCCCTTCGAGTTCCAAATCCAGCAGATATTTGCCGTCCCGCTGCACCCTGCGGGGCTCGCAAACGAACGTTTCCGACTCCGGACGCCCTACAATCTCCAGTCCTGAGCTGCGCAACATGGCCTCGACGGCGCCTAAATTCGGGATCCACCAGTTCGTAGGATCGTCTGAATAGCTCTTCTCGATGAAGTACATGCACGGAAAAGCCGGGTCTTTGAATGGGTGCATGTCCCAAAATTGATAGTTTTCGCTCCATTGGCGGGACTCTTGCGAGCCGCGAATCATGCTCTGGAAGAACAATTTTCCGCCCACTTTCTTGATTACTTTGTCCAATGCATACAGCGGATAGCGCAGGTGATAGAACACGCCGAGGAACAAAACGTAATCGAATTGACCGGCAATCTGGTCAACTTCGTACACCGAAGACTTCTGAAACTCGATGTCCAAGTCCAAAGTTTTGGCGGCAAAACTCGCCTGATTGAGATAACGATCGTCGATATCGACGCCTAGAACCCGTCCGGCGCCACGTTTCTTAAGAGAAATGGAGTAGAAACCGCCGTTACAACCGATGTCCAGGACCGAGGCGCCCTCCAAATCTGCCGGGAAAGCAGTGGAAATGTGCTTCCATTTGACGTTAGGAAAGTCCCCGAGAAAGTGTTGCGGGGCCGTCCAGACTCCATTCAAGTCGATGTTGTGGAACCATTCCCCGAGCTCTGCGACGCGCTGCGCGAGCGATAAATGGCGGGAATTCTCACTGTCGATTCCGTGCTGCTGATTTTCGTGGACTTGATTAGGGGTGCGAGATGTGACGGCGAGTTCGTGGTTTTCCTGCGTTTGCACCGCTGGTCCTTTCGCTATGGGCGATCACACGCTGGCTTGCCGGTCGTTTCTTGCTAGGCCCGGCGGTTGCGGTGGTCAGCACCGCGACCTCTTTACTGACTTGAGGGATTCGGAACAGCAACCATGAAGTGTAAATTAGACGGAAAGGAACTTACCTAAGATGTCTCAAGAAATAGCGCCAATGCGCGCCATAATTATTGTGCAACGTCGCATTATTGCCGTTTGTGGAAAATATCGGACGCGCTGATGGCCGCATGGGGCTCATTTGGCTCGTGCATGACCTTGGAATCGGTCACATTGATGCGTCATATTCTCTTAACTTGCGATAAAGAGTCGTCTTTCCGGTTCCTAAAAGACGCGCTGCAATCAGCTTGTCACCGTTCGCCTGTGTGATTGCATTCATGATCGCGCGCTTTTCGATCTCAGCAATTGGCATGACTGTCTTGCGTCCGGAATTCGTCTTGCCCTGTACATTTGCCGACAAAAAAGAAGAGACACCATTTCTGACCTGCATCGGCAAATCTTCTTCGTGCAGTGTCGGTCCGGAGCCCAGAGTGGACGCACGCTCGAGACAATTTTCCAGTTCCCGGACATTTCCCGCCAGTCATAGGCCATTAGAATCCGCATGGCGTCGCGTCCAACTTCACGATTGATGCCAGTGGACTTCGCAATGCGCTGCAAAAGAGCTTGCAGGCGCGGTTCCATCCCTAAACTACTCTGGCAAATGGTTCATTCCTGGTTACTTAGGTGAGGGTTATGGAAGTAAGCATTACCAGGCCACTTTTACAGTGCCATTTTCGGGGTATTGGAATAGCCGCTGGGACTGGCGACTTGCAGCCATCCCATTCTGTTTCATCTACTTGAATCGACTCACGATCAGCCTATGGCGACATTCCCATTTTGGAACTAGTGCGAAATCGGCAATGAGAATGCCAGATTTGCCTTCAGAATTGGGTACCTCCAACCCGGAGTGTGCCAAGTAACACTAGGCTGTTACCTGCCGGCGCTGGCTGGCAGCCCAAGCCAGAGTCTCAGAAACTAAGGGAGGGCCATCATTTTGTGAGACTTCTCACGGTTATCGTTGCAATCTCCTGCAGTTCTTCCTAGAATCGGAGGTTTCACTGCCCGGTCGGCACCAAACAGGGAGCAACGGCATAGATCTTGGGCACGCCGTGCTCATCTGAATCCGGAGGGGCGCACGAATAATCCAATATCCCATATATAAAAGGCAGGAATGAACTAATGGCTAAGCGTCGCGGAAATCCAAACTGGGGAAAGCCGGAGCCAATCGGACCGGTAATTCCTGTGGTGACCTCGTTCGAACAGGCTGTGAAGGAATTCAAACTGCAGCCTGAACAGTACTTGCGTTCCACCCGTTTGCGCGAGTGGGCACGCAAGAACAAGAACTCGAAATACATCCCGGAACCACTGCTCGAGGCTTGGGGATTCGAGATCGAATCGACTCTCTAACGCTCCAGCATGCATTTTCCAGGCCGCCTTTGGGCGGCCTTTCTCTTTTGTCCACGAATCGGTAGCCCGAGGGCGTCCGCACTCATCGAACTACTAAGAACAGGATCCCATGGACCTCAGCCAAAGCCAGATTATCGCCATGATGCTTGGCGCCAGCTTCGCCGCCGGGCTCAACGTCTATGCGATGCTTGCGACTCTCGGGGTGCTGGGACACTTCCACGTCGTCCAACTTCCCCCGGAATTGCACACCGTCGAGAACCCGTTCATCATCGCGGTCTCGATCGCGATGTTTGTCCTGCACTTCTTCGCGGACAAGATTCCGGCATTCGATTTGATCTGGAACGCCCTGCATACCTTCATCCGCATTCCGTTGGCAGCGCTCGTTGCCTACGCCGCGACTTCGCAGCTTCCACCGGCCGCCCAGATCACCAGTACTGTGCTTGCGGGAGGCATTGCGGCGGTTGCGCATACTGGCAAGTTCGCCGCGCGCGCGGCAGTAACTCCATCGCCTGAGCCCTTTTCTAACATTGCGCTAAGCGCCGGCGAAGACGTGTCTGCAGTTGGTTTGACCTGGTTCGCCGCCGCTCATCCTTACCTTGCCGGGATTCTCGCGATCGCACTCATAATCGCTACGATCTGGCTCATCCGTACGTTTGCCAAGGCGGTGCGCGCGCTATTTCGGCGTGGGTTCTCCTGGCGACGTTCCCGGACTCAGGCCCCACAAGAGCAAGAATTGACACTACCTCCGGCCGTCTGAATCCTCCGCCTGCATTTGAATTGGCTTGTTAGAATCTGGGCAGAAGCCAACGGGATAATCCCATGTCATCGCCATCGCCATTCACTGACGTCGAAACCGCGCTCGCAGACATTCGAGCCGGCAAAATGATCGTCGTGGTCGATGACGAAGATCGCGAGAATGAAGGCGACCTCACCATCGCCGCCGAGTTCGCCACTCCGGAAGCAATCAACTTCATGGCGAAACACGGGCGCGGGCTCATATGCCTCGCGCTTACTGAGGAGCGCCTGGATTACCTTCGCCTCGGCATGATGACGGCGGAGAACACTTCGCAATATGGAACCGCCTTTACCGAAAGCATCGATGCACGCGACGGCGTGACTACGGGAATTTCGGCGTATGACCGTTCCCGCACCATCCAGGTCGCAATCGACCCAGGCAGCCGACCCTCAGACCTCGTAAAACCAGGACACACATTCCCACTACGCGCGCGCAAAGGCGGAGTCCTTGTCCGCGCCGGACAGACCGAGGCCTCAGTCGATCTGGCACGCATGGCAGGCCTCATTCCCGCCGGAGTGATCTGCGAAATCATGAAAGAAGACGGGACGATGGCACGCGTCCCCGACCTGCTTGAGTTTTGCGGCGAGCACGGCATGAAGATGCTCACTGTCGCCGAGCTGATCCGGTATCGGATGCAGCACGAGCGCTACATCCGGCGCATCGGCGAAGGCGTTCTCCCCACTCGTTATGGTGAGTTTCGCGCGGTAGCATTCGAGTCCGAGGTGGATGGTGGTGAGTCGCATCTCGCGCTGCTATACGGCGATGCCGGCGAGGGTGACGATCCCGTCCTGGTGCGCGTCCATTCTCATTGTCTGGTGGGAGATGTTTTTGGCACGACTCTGTGCGAGTGCAACAACGTGCTTGACCAGTCCATGAAGATGATCGCCGAAGCCGGGCGTGGAGCGATCATTTACCTGCACCAGACTGCGAAAGGATTCAACGTTCGAGACTTTGCCGGAGAGGCGGCCCTGTCATTCGCGCATGAGCGGCGCGATGCGAACAATCCTGAAGACATGCGGAAGACACAGCGACAGATCGGACTCGGCGCGCAGATCCTGTCAGATCTGAATCTCCGCCGCATTCGCCTGCTGACCAACCATCCACGGCGCGTGCCCGCGCTTGAAGGCTTTGGCATCGAGATCGTCGAGCAGGTGCCGCTCACGACCGTCAAGGCCGGGGCCAGCGGCCATCCGGCATAGGATCGGCTGTCTCAGTTCGGCTTGCAGGCTCGCACATCTTCATCTCGGATGAAGAAGTGAGCTGAACATTTCTCCGACCCGCAGATCACAGGAGTGATGCCCGCGATCTGCCGGCGGGTGATCAGGCCCAGCGTCCCGCATTCCGGACACGACAGCACCGCCCAGTAAGGATCCTCGTTCTTCCCAACTTCTCCTGCGTTTTCGAGAACGAACAATGTACCCGGCTGCATCTGCTCCGGGATCCACTCCGACAGGACATTTAGCTCAGCCACCATGGTCACCTCCGACCGATGAAGACGATCACGCTTCAGGCGCTTTGCCGAAGACGCACTCGCCGGTTGTTGTCCGCCGTTCCTTGTTGCTTCTTGCGCACCGCCCGCAGTTTGTACACCTCAGCCCTAAGCTCCTCCACCGCATCCGTCAGGCACACGGAGAGGATGGGCTGCCGGGAATTCTTGAGCAGATCGACGATCTGCCGCTCCGAGTTTTCGAGGTAAATCCGTTTGCCATCCGTCAGCAGGTGGTACTCGCTGCCCGAGGTCACCGTCTCGACCAGCCGCCTGCCCAGCTCCCGCTGAAGATAGCGCATCACCTGCCGCACCCGCTGCAAGGAGAATCCCTTGCGTCGCAGCTCGCATATCACTGCCACTTCGGCTACATCATCGAGGCTGTACACGCGATTGCGACCGCGCCGCTCCGGGACCACGATCTTGCGCTCGTCCCACCATTGCAGTTGGCGGGGTGTGATGCCGGTCAGATCGATCACTTCGAGCGACGAAAACTCACCCGAGGAGAGGGACTGATGTCCAGATTTACCCTGGCCGGGATGTACGTGCGGTGGCATGTTTGTTTGAAACATTCCAAATACGAAATGTTTGAAACAAAATACATCGTTGTTGTTGCCCTTTCAAGCATTAAGAAGCCTCCAGATGCGGATTCTGAAACGGACATGTTGCGCCAGCCCGAAAATGCAGGCACATTAGGTCGAGAGACATCATCGATCCCCTTTGCACTTGTCCTTGATCCAGTCGCCTCACACAACCGCTGCCTGGGTTATCTTTCTGGCAAGCTACGTCGTTTTTGCCATCGGCCGGTTTCCGGGCACAAAGATCGATCGTCCTGCAGCGGCGGTGATTGGGGCCGCGATGATGTTCGCGTTCCGGATCAACACGCCGGACGCGGGCATTCACGGCGTCAACTACGGGACCATCGTGCTCCTCTTCGCGATGATGGTGGTCGTCGCGGGGCTCCATCTCGCTGGATTCTTCGATCGGATTGCCGAGTTGTCGATCGCACATGCGGGTCCGCGAAGATTGCTTCCGGCAATCGTGTTCAGCAGCGGAATTTTGTCCGCATTTCTCGTGAACGACATCGTCTGCCTGCTGATGGCTCCGCTTGTGATGCAGGTGGCGCGCCGACTATCACTGCGCGCTACTCCCTACCTGCTGGCGCTCGCGACAGCGTCGAACATTGGAAGCGTGGCGACGATCACGGGAAATCCGCAAAACATTCTGATCGGCTCGGTCTCGAGAATCTCCTACCTCGATTTCCTTGGCCACCTCGGGCCAGTCGCAATTGTGGGTCTATTCATCGATTGGGCCGTCTTGCACTTCATCTACTTTCGCAAGGGACAACGTCCTGGGCCACCAGTGGATCTTCCTATGGCGAATGTTTCCAAAGGGAGCTCCCGGCGCTCAGCCCTTACGTTTTCGATCGTGGTCACGCTCGCAGTTCTCGCCGGCTTTCTCGCTGGACTTCCGCCTGCAATGGTTGCTGCAGTAGGAGCAGCAGCGGTGCTCATTCATCCGAATTACCCTTCGAAACAGGTGTACGAAGAGGTTGACTGGTCGCTGCTGGTGTTTTTCGTCGGACTTTTTCTCATCATCGGCGGAGCTTCGCAGGCGGGCATCACGCAACAGATGCTCTCTGCGGCCGAGAATCTGAATCTGCACAATCGGTGGGTGTTCAGTGGTGTCGTCGTCGTGCTCTCAAACATCGTCAGCAACGTCCCCGCGGTGATGCTGTTAAAAGATCTGCTGCCAAACTTTCAGGATGCCCATCATTTCTGGCTGCTGGTGGCCCTTACCAGCACGCTAGCCGGAAACCTGACGATCACGGGCTCCGTCGCCAACATCATCGTGGTGGAAAAGGCGAGACAGGAATCTCCAGTCGGATTCCTCGAGTACTTGAAGGCCGGGCTTCCGGTGACCGCAGCGACGATCGTCGTCGGCGTGCTGTGGTTGGGATGGTTCTAGCTGCAGTGGGCAAAGTATTTGTTTTGCGATGGAAGAGTGGGCCACAAAAATGTTCCACATGGAACATTTTTGCGACGTAACGGACGTGGGGATTTAGTCCGCCGTTTGTAATTGGAATTCCGCCGGCTACACCCTCGCCCAGTGTCCTTGCTCCAATTCCACCAGCGGCAGGTCGGGATATGACTTTGCTTCCACCATAGCGAGCACCTGGTCGCGGCGGCTGTGCAGCGTCGGGATTGCATTCAGCAGTCCGCGGGTGTACTCGTGTGCCGGAGCAGTGAAGACCTGTCGCGCGCTGCCGCTCTCCAGCATCTGTCCGCGATACATGACGATCACGCGGTCGGTTACCTGCGATACAACACCGAGATCGTGAGAGATAAATAGCATCGCCAATGAGAACTTCTCGCGAAGCTGCGAGAGTAAGTCGAGGATCTGAGCCTGCACCGTGACGTCCAGCGCCGTCGTGGGCTCGTCCGCAATCAAAAGCTGTGGATGATTCACAATGGCCATCGCGATCATCACGCGCTGGCGTTGCCCGCCAGAAAGCTGGTGAGGATAGTCCCTGACGCGACTCCCCGCATTTGGGATAGCAACTTCATTCAGAGCGGCCACGGCCCTGTCCCATGCTTCTCTTCTGGAGACCCGCTCATGCGCAGAGATCGCTTCTGCAACCTGATCTCCAACCCGCATCAACGGATTGAGCGCGCACATCGGCTCCTGAAAAATCATGGTCATAGCCTGACCGCGAAGCTTTCGCATCCTTTCCTCGGATGCGGTCAGGAGTTCTTCGCCTGAAAATCGAATGCTTCCGGTAACGGCAGCCTGCGGCGGGAGCAACTTTAAAATGCTCAGCGATGTCACAGATTTTCCGCTGCCCGACTCACCGACAATTCCCAGTGACTCTCCGCGGCCGATCTGGAAAGTCAGATCGCGTACTGCGGGAGTGGGGCCAAAGCTGATGTTGAGGTGCTCTACTTCCAGCAGAGTATTCACGTTGCACTATCATACAAACCGCCAGCGGCCACGTGGCCTTCAGCAATTCCAGACACTCGTAATCAGCGACGTCTAGTCGCCTCTACCGATTCCAAGGTAAAATTCTCCACTTTTTCAGAAACGGAGAACCCATGAGATCAACCCTGCGCTTTCGATTTTTAGCCTTTGCTAGTATCACGCTCGGTCTACTCGCGTCCGCATGCAGCAGTGCGCCAGAGCCAAAGACGGCGAACCAGGCCGCGCCTTCTACATCCTCTCAGCCGCAGGCGCAGGCGCAGCAGGAATCGAATGTTAACGTTTGTCGCCTCTTTTCGGCAGAGCAGGCACAACAGATCACGGGCGTTCCGATGAGGCGGGCAGCTGGCGAGCACGGAAAGACAGTCTGCATGTACGAAGACGCGAATCCAAAAGACGGATCGAGTTCGGGCACAGTTGCGCTGATGTTGAATCAACACTCAACCGCTCCTGCTGAAGATGCCGATTGGCGAACTCTGAAGGAAGTACGTCACCTCCACACCGGATCCAAAAACACGCGGCAACTGAATGGAATCGGAGACGAAGCTTGGGTAACCGGCAATGTTGAGCATGGCAAGATGGGCGTCGCCGCCGTAATAGTCCGTAAAGGCAATTCCGATTTCGCGATCGACAACATGGCTCTCGCCTACCGCGCGTCCCCGGCTGCGCTTCAATCCGTCGCAAAAAAGATTGCCGACCAAATTCAATAGCTTTCATCAGCAAACTGAATCAACCCGCGGCACGTGAAGTCTAGGCCCGAGCGTCCAGCTATAATGCCCGTTTTCCAAATCAGCTCTCAGGAGAACGCATTACGATGCTCGATCGCCGACGCTTCCTCGCTGTCTGCTCGCAGTTGGGAATTACTTCAACGCTGTTGCCCGGTGTGCTGTGGGGCATGGCCCAGGGACAGACCAAGATCACCAAGGAGATGATCGACAGCGCGGCAGATGTCGCCGACGTTCCGATTCCGGACGAATATAAGCAGGCGATGCTCGATGGCCTGAACGAGCAGAAGAAGAGCTTCGATGAAATTTACAAGCTGCACATTCCGAATAGTGTCCCGCCTGCCTATATCTTCGATCCCGTGCTGCCTGGCGCGACCTTTGAGACCCGAAGACAGGCAATGCAGCTGTCCGCGCCGGCGTTGGCAGAAGCGCCCAGGAACATCGAGGATGTCGCTCTCTACAGTGTGCGTCAGTTGGCCGAACTCGTGCGCACGCGCAAAGTGTCGTCAGTCGCGCTCACCGATATGTACCTTGCCCGACTGAAAAAATACGATTCGCTGCTGAAATTTGTAATCACTCTCACCGAAGATCGCGCCCGCGCAAAGGCGCAAGAAGCCGATCGTGAGATTGCAGCCGGCAAATATCGCGGGCCGCTGCATGGGATTCCATGGGGCGCAAAAGATCTGCTCGCGGTAAAAGGCTATCGCACTACTTGGGGAGCAGGCGGATTCGAACAACAGAACATTGATGAAGATGCCACGGTTGTGAAGCGGCTCGATGCCGCCGGCGCCGTGCTCGTAGCCAAACTTACCCTGGGAGCACTGGCCATGGGGGACAAGTGGTTTGGCGGCAAGACACGCAATCCATGGAACATTCATCAGGGATCCAGCGGATCGTCCGCGGGATCGGCATCTGCTACCGCGGCCGGCTGCGTCGGTTTCGCGATCGGATCGGAAACGCTCGGCTCGATTTCTTCACCATCTACTCGTTGCGGAACTACGGGCCTGCGTCCGACCTTCGGCTTGGTTCCGCGGACCGGAGCGATGGCCCTGTCCTGGACGATGGACAAGCTCGGCCCCATTTGTCGCGCGGTCGAAGACACTGCGCTGGTGCTGAATGCAATTTATGGTCCTGACGGTCATGATCGCAGCGTACATAACGCGGCATTCAACTGGAATGCGAAGCTTGACTGGCGCAGTCTGCGCGTCGGCTACTTCAAGTCGGAGTTCGAGCTCAAACCGCCGGAAGAAAAACCCGAGCCCACGGAGCAGACCGCAGTAAGCGAGCAAGACAAGAAGAAGCGCGAGGAGAGCGTGCGTCAACGGGCTCAGGCGCAGGAGCGCCGGAAATACGATCAGCGCTTTAATGACGCGACCCTCGAGAGTTTGAAAAAGATGGGAGTAAATCTTATCGCTCTCGAATTGCCGAAATTTCCCTACGAGGCAATGACGCCGCTGCTAACCGCAGAAGCAGCCGCAGCCTTTGACGATCTCACCCGCTCCGGACGCGACAAACTGCTCACCGAGCAATCGCCTGATGATTGGCCAAATCTCTTCCGCATTGCGCGCTTCACTCCGGCGGTCGAATACATTCAGGCGAACCGCGCCCGCACGTTGGCGATGGAACTCTGGCAGAAGCTGTTCTCGAACATCGATGTGATTGTCTCGCCGACGGCGAGCGAGCAGTTGGTCGCGACTAATCTTACCGGACATCCGGCAGTAATCCTGCCCAACGGCTTCCGCGGGCCGGACGCGCCCAAGCCTCCGCAGAAGGACAACGGAGACGACGACGGCATTGGCGGTCCCGGAACTCCGGTCAGCCTTACGTTTCTCGGGAACTTGTACGGCGAAGCCAAGCTGCTGGCTTTCGCTAAGGCATATCAGGACTCCACAGGATTTCACCTGAAGCATCCGAACTTGGACGCGCTCGCGGCTAGTCACAAACTGTAGTTCCCACGGCAGGACGTGGGGCGCTGTGTCGTCTCAAGGCGTTTTCAGGCCGGTACGATTGGCAGTAAAGATAGCTTTGGAGTAATCTTTTTCGCCGAGATCAATTGGAGGTATTTCTATGGCGACCGCCGTGAATGCTGCTGCTCCCAATCCTGAAAAGTCTTTGCAATTTGCCTTTAAAGCCGTCGGCGATCTCGCGGCCGCGATGTCCGGACCCTTGCTATATATCGGAGATCGTCTCGGCATTTTCAAAGCCATGGCCGATGGGCGTCCGCTGACATCGGAAGAGTTGGCGCAGCGAACCGGCCTTACCGAACGCTATGTCCGCGAGTGGATTAAAGCCATGGTGGCCGCCGAATATCTCACCTACGATCCTGATACGCGCCGCGCTGCATTACCGCCAGAGCACGCGATGGTTCTGGCGCAAGAAGGTAGTCCATTTTTTGTGATGGGAATCGCGCAGATGATCCCGGACCATTACACGATCATCCCGAAAATCATGGACGCGTTTCGCCACGGCGGCGGCGTCGCCTACAGCGAATACACACACGACACCTTTCAGGGTACCGAACGTCTTTTCGAAACCGGCTACAACAATTTTCTCGCGACCGTCTGGATTCCGGCGATGCCGGATGTCCACAAGAAGCTTCAGGCCGGAGCGAGAGTAGCTGATGTCGGCTGCGGGCGCGGCAAAGCGCTGCTCGCTTTGGCGAAAGCGTTTCCGAAGTCGCACTACATCGGCTTCGACAACTATGGTCCAAACATTGCTTACGGCAACTCGCTGGCTGCTAGCGAGAATGTCGCCGATCGTCTGCGCTTCGAGGAACGCTCTGCCAATGCCCTTCCGCAGAGTGCCGATTTCGACCTGATCATGACTTGCGATTGCCTGCACGACATGGTTTCACCCGAAGCCTGTGCCCGGTCGATCTTCGGATCGTTGAAGCCGGATGGAACCTGGTTCTGTATCGAGCCAAATGTTCGTGACAATCTTGAAGACAACATCAGCCCACTGGGAAAGCTGTTCTACTCAGTAAGTACGCTGCAGTGCATGACCTGCTCACTTGCGTATAGCGGAGCCGGCTACGGGGCGGGGATGGGAGAAAGAAACGCGCGCCGGATTGCAGAACTGGCGGGATTCACCAAATTCAAGAAGCTCGCAATCGACAATCCGTTCAACCAGTTTTTCGAGATCAGGAAGTAGTCAGATCAGATCCTAGTTTGATCTGCAGCTCGCGTTATGCGCATGAGGCGCCCAGCGACGCGCCCACCGCGTACTTCAGGGCAGCGCGCGCAAGCAGTCTGGTGGAATCCAGAGTTGGTAACGGGGACTCTTCCAGCGAAATCAGCAGCGGGATCTCGGTGCAGCCAAGAATCACGGCTTCGCATCCTGCACGCTTCATACTTTCGATCACCTGCTGAAAGTAAAAAAGATCCTCTTTGCGAAAGCGTCCGTACACTAGGTCATCAAAGATGATGGAGTTAATCCGCGTGCGTTCGGCCGGCGTCGGCAGATGAATCTCGATGCCGCGGGATGCGAGCTTGCTGGGATATACGGGACCTTCCATCAGATATTTCGTTCCGGTTAGGCCGATACGCTTGTACCCGGCGCGCATGGCATTTTCCGCGACTACTTCCGCGATGTGCAGCCATGGAAGAGGTGACCGCGCGCGAACCAGATCGAGGCCTTGGTGCACCGTGTTGTCCGGACAGATCAGGAAATTGGCGCCCGCTTCCTCCAACTTCCGTGCCGATGCCAGCATCATTTCGCCGACTTCGTCCCAGCGATCGCGATAGATCGGCTCCATATAGGAGCTCAGCGGAAATGTGTGCATCGTGATTTCGGGATGCGTGTGCCGGCCCAGCAATTCTGGTCCTTCGTCGCAGATCGTTCTATAGCACAGCGCAGCGCCTTCAGCACTGCATCCGACAATTCCGATATGTGGTGACATAGGTACTTTATGGAAACTGAAAAACGGGGCTGGGAGCTGGAGTGTCGGCCAGCCCCGCCAGTTAGCTAACGATTGGTTCGGCGACTCTCGGGCGGAACGATGCCGTTCATGCGCAGATATTCGATAATCTGCCCGTAGTGATTGTTCGTGTGACCAATCATTTGGACCGCGAGGTTCATCCGGGTCGTCTTCCTCGTACCAAACGGCGCAGCAATCGGCTCGGTGGCGTTCTGCGCGTTGATGGTCTTTATCGAGTCATGCGCCTTCGCGAAGGCTGCCTTCAGATAATTCACCGTATCGGATTTGGTTTTCACGTTGTTGGGCCCGTTCTCCCCACCGCTGGCTTCGCGCTTTTGCCCAAAGACCGCGGAGGAGTATGCCTCCAGCGCATCGCCAATATGTTTGAACTGCTGAGAGAAGCTGCGCACCGGCTCGGGAGTCTTGAAATCGCCAGGAATATTGGCCGTGGCTGGAGACCAGTCAAACTTGTCGTCGGGGATCGCTTCAGCGGCGCCAATCACTTCGCGCTCCACGCTTGAAAGTTGATTGTCGAGGATGGAGGCAATTGTCGGCGTCGTATCGGCCGTTGAGCTGGTCGATGTCTTGCTTCCGGCGCCCGCCTGGGAAAAGGACACTGCGGTCATGCATAACAATAAAGAAACCGCGAGGCACAAATTTCTGTAAATCTTCACTGGCACTCTCCTGGGAAAGAATTGAACCGGACAGCATACGACTTTGGCCCCTTATTTGAAAACCTCACATTATCCTTCGCTGAAATCGATCATTACTGGGGCGATACGGAATCCGCGGGTCTTCACCGCGACGTAAATCAATCCGATTAAGAACCAGATGCCCCCTACCGTTTTAGCCAGCCCATTGAGGTTCCACCAGATCAGCGCACAGAACGTGAATCCGACTAGCGGCAGGACGACATCGGCTAGGCCTCGGCGACGATACCCCGGCCGGGTAATCACCGCGAATTGCCAGAACGTCGCGAGATTTACTCCCATAAAGGCGAGGAACGCTCCGAAATTCAGCAGCTCCCCGGCGTGCTCGTAGGCATTTCCAATCGAGTTGAGCAGAACTGCGCCAATAAACGTTAACGCGCCAATGATGAAGATGTTGTAAGTCGGCGTGCTGCTACCAGGGCTTAAGTGTCCAAAGACCCGCCGCGGCAACACGTTATCGCGTCCCATACCAAACAACAAACGAGCTGCGCCCAATCCGCCTGTGAGTCCACTGCCGAATGCCGCAAGGATTAGGATCGCGCCCATCGCGTTGAATAGCACCACTCCTCCAACCCGTTGGCAGATGTCCATAAATGCAGTTTCCAGATTCGGAAAACTGTGCCAATCGGGCCAGACTCGCTGGCCGAGGTACGCCTCAAAACCTCCGAATACTCCGGTGAACACACATACGAGTACCGTCGCGAGCAGAACGTTTCGTTTGGGATTCTCGACGTCCTCCGCGAGCGTAGTTACACCGTCGAAGCCAATGTAGGTGAGCGCCGCGAATGAGGTCGCGGTCCAGATCCGGTGAGAGTTGAAGGTCTTCGGATCATAGATTGGCTGGAGTGAGAACAGTCCGTGAATGCCTTGTGAGCGCAATAGAAACCGCACCGCCAGCACGATGAAGAAGCCGACGACGACAAACATGAAAAACAATAAGGCCTTATTGGCGCGCGCAGATGCCTTGATTCCGCGGAGATTCAGTAGAGTGAAGATACCGGCGATGATCGCTGCCCAAACAACAAAGGGGACGCGGGGCATGTAGCGTTCGTGCAGTGCGGTCGACATCCAGACCGTATTGATCAATGGCTGCAGCAGATAATCGAGAAACATCGCCCAGCCAGCCAGGAATCCGAGATGAGGATTGAGTCCCCGGCCGACGTAGGTGTAAGCCGATCCCGCGGCAGGATAGAGTGCAGCCATGCGTCCGTAACTCACTGCGGTGATCATCATCGCGAACATCGCGATCAGAAGGATGGTTACGAAATGCCCATCCGACAGTTTTTGTGCGACTCCGAAGAGCGGCACTGGGGCAATCGGCTGGATGAGCACGATGCCGTAGAAAATTAAGTCCCACAGCGTGAGCACGCGCCGCAGCCGCGGTTGGGAAGTCGATTGATTTGCGGTTTGAGTTGAGGCGGTCGTCATTGGTCGGTGAGTGAAGCGCGATTGGGAGCTGTGCCTTGACGCTGCTCCGGCTTGATGTTCCATCCATCTATGCTGACTATCGGCTCGGCGCCCTTGAGATCGCGAGTGTCGATATTCGCTGTGATTGTGCGGGATTCCCCCGGAAGCAACGCGATGTAATTGTCGTCCCAGAGAATTGGAGCGACTTCTTCGCCGGTGCGCGTGTGTATGCGCGCGTGGACTAGAAATGCAATCGCCTTGCCGGCATTGCGCAGCGTGATTCCGATCGATTCCTCTGCGCCGCGATGCTCGGCGCGTGCACTCCAGTCAATCGTTGTCTGGGGCATGTGGGAAAGCTGCGTCATGTCCGGGTAAGTAGCCGGAGTATAGAAGAAGTTGCTCTTCTCCCAGTCGAAATCCGCAAGCTTCACCGGGACCCAATAGAAGTTCGTGCTGCTTACCTTGCCGGTCTTGTCGCTGAGATCCAAACGCACAAAGTACGGATTGCTCAGGCCGTCTATGTCAGGAATCGTTAGCACGCGCGTGGAACTGTCCGCATCCGAATTGACGCTGAGCGTCTTGGAAAACTTCTCGGTTGAGTCTAGATTCAGCACGCGAACTTTAAGCTGAAGGTCGGGGCGCGGCTCATAAAGGCTGTTCACGACCACGACCGAGCGATCGTCGTAGGAATACTGTGCGTGCACCAGTTCGTTTGCCTTCTTAGCGCCGAAATAGCCGCCGCCGGGCACGAAATAATAGTCGTACAGATGCCAAATCACTGAAGGCCACGCATTATTCAACATCCACTGGATCACGCCCGTGGAGTTGTATTTATTGCGCGCATAAGCTTCGAACATCGCGCGCTCTCCGTCATACGTCATCGCCTGCGCCTTCATTTCATAATCAGCAGCGGACATCGGCGGGCCGTATGTGACGACCATGGCATTATCGAAAATGTTTGTCTGCGTGAAACTGCCCAGTCCAGCGTGGAAGTTCCAAACATCATCGTGCGGCCACAGATTCTGCGCAGGAATAAATCGCTTCAGCGACGATGTGACTGGCGGAGCCGGGCCGGGGCCGGTTTCAGTATTGAATCCGTATGCTCCGCCCCAGTGTCCCGGATCGCGCAGCCAGTAAGACGGTGGCACGTAATCGTAAGGACCTGACATTTTTACGCCGCTTGGACCGGTAACCGTCGTGGGCTTAGCGCTCGCAGACGAAATGTACGGATTCGGCCAGCGATATTGCTTCAGCACCGCAATGTAATCGGATTCGACATCAGCAGGCGGCGGATTATCGCTTCCATTCAGCCAAACCAGAAGACTTGGACGGCTGCGCAGGCGCTGAATCTGGCTGACGAGCGATGCTTTCGAAATCTCATGATCCTGCGGCTGCCACTTGTCCCAATGCTCCCAATGATCGCAGCAGCACCATCCCGCCATAACCAAAATTCCCATGCGATCGGTGAGATCAAAGAATTCATCGGTCTCCAGCTTGCCTTCGAGACGTATCGTGTTCAATCCAAGATTTCGGACTTGACGCAGATCCTCTTTGATCCGCTGATCATTGATGCGCAGGAACATGTCGGGCGACCAGCCGCCGCCGCGGATGAGAATCTTGCGATGATTGACTCGGAACAGCAGGTGTCCTTCCGCATTCTCTGAAGTGATCTCGCGGATTCCGAACGTCGCGCGCGCAACATCGGAAACACCGGCGTCTGACACGAAACGCATTTGAACCGTGCCGAGGGCCTGAGCGCCGAACGGATATGGCCACCAAATCTCAGGATTCTGAATCTTCAGTTGCGGATATTGATCCGGCGTGAAGACGATAGTCTTGTGCTCGCCCGCAGCTAGCGCGACCGGCTGCGATATGGTTCCAGCGTGCTCGATGTTTGCTTCGACGACCCCACTAACCTTCGATTCGCTGGCGTTCTCAATTTCGCCAGTGACCGTCAATTCAGCAGTCTTTAGCGAATCGTCAGGAAAATGCGTGCTTACCGCCGGATAGCGCATTGTGACCGGGCCGCTGCTGGTGAGGTAAACCGGCCGCCAGAGACCCATGTTCTTGTCGGCTGGCGCAGGATTCCAATCGACAAAATTGATGCCGAGATCGTTTTCAGTTTGCGCGGAAACCTCGACAGCGATCGCGTTCACGCTCCCCGCGTGTACAACGTCCTTCAGATTGAACTGATAGCTACGGTAGGCGCCGGCAACGTCAGCACTGTTCGCAATCTGCCGCCCATTTACCCAGATATTCGCGCGATAGTTAATCCCGTCGAAGTGAATCCAGGGATTTTTCTGCGCGAATTGCGGCGGCAAACGAAACTCTGTGCGATACCACCAGGAGCAGTGGTACGGACTGTCGTCCGGCATCTTCTCGTTTGTGAAAATCTTTCCGATCGGGTAGGTCGTGCCGGGAATCGCACGCAAATTCATTCCGAAGAAGGGGTCCGCAAAGATCTTTGCATCAACTTGCGCGCCTAGGACAGTGTGCGGAACCGTTGTCTCCAGCCAGTCTTGGCTTTTGTATCCGGGTTGCGAAATCGAATCGCCACCATGGCTGAGCTTACAAGCTGACTGAAGCTGCCAGTTTGTCGTGCAAAACGATCCGGCCAGCAGAACTCGCGCCTTGTGGCAGTTCGGCCCCGAGGGCCACACAAATGAAAAAAGGCAAAAGGAAGCAGCAGGAGAGAATCTTCATAGCAGAAAGAGAAGGGCGAGTGTATTCCTTTGACCGAATTTCTCAAAGAGACAAAAGCCTAGTCGATTCTGACGTCAGCTGTGCCGCTGGACATCTGCCTCACTGCATCGTTTTAACGCGCATAAACATCTGAAGCGTGTCATCCTGAACTTCATCTATGGCCACCGCCCCCGCTAGAGCAACTGATAAGCCTAAGCCGAGCATGAAGCAAATTAAGGCCGTGCTGCCGGAGGTTTGGGAATTAATCCGGCCGCGCCGGACTCTGCTCGCCGTGGGACTGCTGTTGATGGCGATCAATCGCGTCTCCGGATTGGTGCTGCCGGCATCGACCAAGTTTCTAGTGGACGATGTAATCATGAAAAAGCATATCTGGCGACTGCACCAGATCGTGCTTGCCGTAATTATCGCCACTGTCGTGCAGGGCATCACCTCGTTCGCTCTGACTCAACTGCTGTCGAAAGCTGCGCAACGACTGATTGCGGAAATGCGCCGCCGCGTTCAAGAGCACCTAGGACGGCTGCCGATCGCGTACTACGATTCCACAAAAACCGGCACCATGGTTTCGCGCATTCTCACTGACGTCGAAGGATTGCGCAATCTCATCGGCACTGGTTTGGTTGACTTTCTGGGTGGCGTTCTTACCGCAGTGCTCGCGTTCGTAGTCCTTGTTCGCATCAGCGTCAGCATGACGGCGGTGGCGTTTGTCTGCATTGTGCTGGCGTCTTTAGCGTTGAAGCAGGCGTTCGGGACCATCCGCCCGATATTCAGAGAACGCAGCAGGATTTACGCCGATGTCAGTGGGCGCCTGACCGAATCTCTCGGCGGTGTGCGGGTAATCAAGGGATATCACGCCGAAGAGCGCGAGCACGAAGTGTTTTCTTCCGGTGTAGAGCGGCTGCTGCAAAATGTTTTGAAAACTTTGACTGCGACTTCGGTGATGAGTCTCTCGTCAACCGTTCTGCTGGGCCTTCTAGGCGCAGTAGTGATGAGTTTAGGAGCGCGCCAGATCATCGCCGGCACGCTCACGCTGGGTGGATTTTTCACGTACACCATGTTCATGGGATTTCTCATCGCGCCCGTGTTACAGATCGTAAATATCGGGACGCAGATCACCGAAGCTCTTGCCGGCCTCGATCGCACGCGCGAAGTGCTTAACGAGCGCGCTGAAGACGTGGATCCGCAACGCACGGTTCTATTGCCTGACATCGTCGGAAATATTGAATTTGACGACGTGAGCTTCGCCTACGAGCAAGGAAAAGAAGTGCTGAAGAATGTCTCATTCAAGGCATTTCCAGGAATGGTGACCGCATTGGTCGGACCGTCGGGTTCCGGCAAGTCCACCATTATTGGTCTGATATCGGCGTTCTACAAGCCGCAGAGTGGACGCATTCTTGTGGACGGCATGGACTTGAACACTGTCCGGCTGGACTCTTATCGAACGAAATTGGGCGTGGTGCTGCAGGATTCTTTTCTCTTTGATGGAACCATTCGAGAGAATGTAGCGTTCTCTCGCCCGACGGCGAGCGCAGAAGAAATTTTCCGCGCCTGCAGCATTGCGCGTGTGGACGAATTCGCCGAGCGCTTCGCCGACGGGTACGAGACAATCGTTGGCGAGCGCGGCGTCAAACTGTCTGGCGGACAACGCCAGCGCATCTCGATTGCGCGCGCCATCCTTGCAGATCCGCGCATTTTGATTCTGGACGAAGCCACTTCGAGTCTCGATTCCGAATCAGAGGCGTTGATTCAGGAGGGCCTCGCTTACTTGATGCGCGGCCGGACGACCTTTGTCATCGCTCATCGCCTCAGCACCATTCGGCGAGCGGAGCAGATCTTAGTGGTCGAAGACGGTCGCATCGTCGAACGCGGGACGCACGAAAAACTCTACGCACAAGGCGGCCGCTACTTCGAGCTGTACACGAAGCAGCACGGGTTGGAGCAGAATCTTTTTCTGGCGCCGGGCGAGGGTGACAGCATTGAAGAGCCCGCGCAAGCGTCAGACCGCGGCCACGCTGAGCCGGCATCGGTTGACATCCTGCGCGGAAACATCACGTAAGCAGCAGTGGTCTTCAAAGAGCGGACGGGAGTGGATAACTACTTTGTTATCAGGCGGCTTCGCCCTTAGCCTTGGGCTGTTTGGGTTTGCCCTCATTCTTTTCCGTGCCCAGCACCTTCTCAGAAAGCCGCAAATAGCGGCGGATTAGGCCGCTCTCGTCGTCTTCGACATCCTGCCGAATTAATTGAAGACGACGCCGTTCTTCGGGCGAGAGCGTCTGGTCAGTCCTTCGCCGTCCAAACGGTTTATCCGCGCGGTAATACATCGGTAAACAGGGCTCGAAAGTTCTGATGGAAGGAATACGCGAAACGTTGCACCGAACCTGAATTGAAGTTGGTCAGAAACTCACAATAAGAGCCCTTGCGGGATTTACCCGCCGATATGAACCATGCTTCTCGATGGCTGCATAAATCCCGGTTCACCGATATGATGGCGAGCTTCTTTTTTCTCGATTGTGGAATGGATAAACGCCGCGAGATCGGCGTCGGTTCCCCCGCGCAGCATCTCGGCGTATAGATCGTGATCGAAGAGCGAGAAAAGACAAGTTCGGATTTTTCCATCGGAGGTAAGCCGGATTCGGGAACAATGTCCGCAAAACGGGTGCGAAACCGGAGCAATAATTCCGATTTCTCCTATGCCGTCTTCAAACGTGTATCGTCGCGCGGTTTCACTTTTTGCGTTCGGCTCGAGCGGCCGCAG